>NZ_JBQEPJ010000004.1:350892-394917 GCF_052045715.1 Microbacterium sp. 22179
CTCAGGGACCGAGCGGCGGGCGGGGCCCTGCGACAGGCTCACGGACCCAGTTCCGGTGGGGTGGGCCCTTCGTCTCGCTACGCTCGCTCAGGAGCCGGCGGGCCGGGGCAGCCACACCGTCACGATGAGGCCGCCGTCGGGGCGCGGGGTGAGCACGAGACTCCCGTCGTGGGCCTGGGCGATCCGCTCGGCGATCGCGAGGCCGAGCGCGGCGCCGACGTGGTCGTCGCCGCGGGCGCGCTCGGCACCGCGCTGGAACGGTTCGACGAGCACCTCGACGCGATCGGCGGAAACGACCGCTCCGGTGTTCTCGACCACGACCGCGAGCCCCGCGGGGAGGTCATGTGTGCGCACGGCGACGCGTCCGTCGAAGTCGAGGTTGTGAACGATCGCGTTGTGCACGAGGTTCGTCACCAGCTGCTGCAGCAGCGCCCCCGACCCCGAGGCGACCGCAGGAACCCCACCGACCTCGACCGTGACCCCGCGGCGGTCGGCCAACGGCAGCAGGGCCTCGACCGCCTCTTCCGACACGAGCGACAGATCGACGGGCTCATGCGTGAACGATCGCCGGTCGGCACGGCTCAGCAGCAGCAGCGCCTCGGTCAGTTCGATCGCCCGGACGTTGACCTCGCCGAGCCGCGAGATCAGGGCGTCGACGTCGCGGTCGGGATCGGTGCGGGCGACTTCGAGCAGCGTCTGCGAGATCGCCAGAGGGGTGCGCAGTTCGTGTGAGGCGTTCGCGGCGAATCGGCGCTCCTCCTCGACGTGGGCCTCGATCCGTTCGAGCATCGCGTCGAACACGTCGGCCAGGTCGCGGAACTCGTCGGCCGGACCCTCCAACCGCACCCGATGCGACAGCGACCCCTGGGCGGCGAGCTGAGCGGCGGCGCCGATGCGCGACAGCGGAGCGAGCATCCGTCCGGCCAGCAGCCACCCGCCGGCGAGCCCCGCGGCGATCAATCCGATCATCGCCCAGGTCGCGAACGGGGTGAATGCGCGGATCAGGTCGGAGCGATTCGGCACGAAGAATCCCGCATCGATGTTCTGATCCGGCACGTACCTCAGCAACCACAACCACACGACCGCCAGCAGCACGAAACCCGCCAGCGCGACGACCCCGGCGTAGCTGATGGCGAGTCGCAGACGTGCGGTCATCCCGCGATGTCTAAGCATCGGCATCCGCCCCGGCATCCGCCGCCGCGCCCCCGGCATCCGACACCGCATCCCCGGCATCCGCCGCCGCATCCGTCGCGATCCGATACCCGACGCCCGGCACCGTCACGATCACCCAGGGTTCCCCGAGTCGCTTGCGCAGCGATGACACGGTGATGCGCACGGCGTTGGTGAACGGGTCGGCGTTCTCGTCCCAGGCGCGCTCCAGCAACTCCTCGGCGCTCACGACCCCGCCCGCCGCGTCGACGAGCACCTCGAGCACCGCGAACTGCTTGCGGGTGAGGGCGACGTACCGCTCATCGCGGAAGACCTCGCGGCGGAACGGGTCGAGCCGCAGCCCCGCGACCTCGAGCACCGGCGGCCGGGCGCGCTCGCGGCGCCGCCCCAGCGCACGCAGGCGCAGCACGAGTTCGCGCAGTTCGAAGGGCTTCGTGAGGTAGTCGTCGGCGCCGAGCTCGAACCCCGAGGCCTTGTCGTCGAGGCGGTCGGCGGCGGTGAGCATGATGATCGGGATGCCGCTGCCCGACGCGACGATCGCGCGGGCGATGTCGTCGCCCGAGGGGCCGGGGATGTCGCGATCGAGCACCGCGATGTCGTAGGAGTTGATGTCGAGCAGTTCCGAAGCGACGTGCCCGTCGCCCGCGATGTCGGCGGCGATCGCCTCGAGCCGCAGCCCGTCGCGGACGGCCTCGGCGAGGTAGGGCTCGTCCTCGACGATCAGCACACGCATGGCTGCGATCCTACGCACCCGCGCATATCGGGAGCATATGCAGAACCGCATACGCCCCGGCAACAGCCCGGCGACTGCACTGGGGGGATGAACAGCACCACCTCCACCACCCGCCGTGCGCGGCGGATCGTCTGGTCGGCGATCGCACTGATCGTCGCCGCCATCGCCGCCTTCGCCGTGCAGCAGTCGCTCGCCGCAGCGGATGCCGTGCTCTCGCACAGCTTCACCGCCGGCCCCGGGCCCGACGCCTCCACCGACGACAGCGCCGCTGAGACCTCGGCGGGTGCCGCCACGATCCCGCCGGGAGGATCGGTGCTCGCTCCGAGCGACGCCGACGGTGTGATCCGTGACGGCGACCAGCCGACGGTCTTCGACACCGATCGTGTGGCCGTCGGCAACCTCGACCCGGCGCTGCTCGACGCGCTGCAGCGCGCGGCATCCGACGCCGACGTCCCCTTCCTCGTCAACAGCGGCTGGCGCTCGGCGGCCCTGCAGCAGCACATGCTCGACCAGGCCGTGATCAGCTACGGATCGGCCGAGGAGGCGGCGCGCTGGGTCGCGACGCCCGAGACCTCGCTGCACGTGTCGGGCGAGGCTGTCGACCTCGGCGGTCTTCCGACCCTCGACTGGCTCGCCCAGCACGGCGCCGGCTACGGACGCTGCCAGATCTACGCGAACGAGTCGTGGCACTACGAACTCCGGCCGGATGCCGTCACTCAGGGCTGCCCCGAGATGTACGACGACCCGACCGAAGACCCGCGGATGCAGCGATGAGCGCCGTCATCGAGGGGGTCGCGCTCTCGCGGCTGCACGCACCGACGCTCACCACCCTGCCGACAGTCATCGCCGCGAACGTCGCGCGGGTGCGCGCCTCGACGCGCGCCGCCATCATGGCGGTCGTCAAGGCCGACGGCTACGGCCTCGGGGCCGTGCCGGTCGCGCGTGCCGCGGTCACCGCCGGAGCGACCTGGCTGGGAGTGACGGATGCCGCCGACGCCGTCGAGCTGCGTGAGGCCGGGCTCACGGAGCCGATCCTGGCGTGGCTGAATCCCTCGGGCGTCGATGCGCGGCTCGCGCACGAACATCGCGTCGACATCGCGGTGGGATCGGTCGAGGAGCTGCGACAGCTGGCGGCGGATGCCACCGCTCCCGTGCGCGTGCACCTGCATCTCGACACCGGGATGGCTCGCGGCGGATGCCCGGTCGAGGACTGGGCCGAACTGCTGCGGGTCGCACGGTCGGCGCGCGGACGGATCGAGGTCACCGGTGTCATGGGGCATCTGCCGCGGGCCGACGCCGGCGACCCGTGCGCGAACGCGGCGGCGGTGCGGCGGTTGCGTCAGGGGAGGGATGCCGTGCTCCGCGCCGGCTTCGGGCCCCTGGCCGTGCACCTCGCCGCCACGGCCGGGGCGCTCACCGACCCCGCCACCCACTTCGATCTCGTGCGGATCGGAGCCGGCCTCGTGGGGATCGATCCCTCCGAGACCACGGCGCTCGCCGGGGCTGCACGGTGGACGGCATCCGTCGTGCACAGCGCGCGTGTGCCGGCCGGAACCGCGGTCGGCTACGGCGGTGACCACATCGTCGAGCGCGCGACGCACCTGAGCGTGATCGGCGTCGGATACGCCGACGGGGTGCCCCGCGAGCTGTCGCCGGCGGCGGGTGTCGCGATCGACGGTGCGCGGCATCCGATCGTCGGACGGGTGTCGATGGATCAGATCGTCGTCGACACGGGAGATACCGCGGTTCCGCGCGGTGCGGAGGCGGTGCTGCTCGGGCCGGAGGGCGGTGCCGAGCCGTCGCTGCAGGACTGGGCGCGCTGGGCCGGAACGATCCCGCACACCATCCTCACGGGCATCGGCCCCCGCGTGCAGAGGAGCATCGCATGACCGTGCACGTGCTGGTGATCGGGGGAGGGCAGAACGCCGAGCACGACGTGTCGCTCGCCTCGGCGGCCGCGGTCGCGGCGGCCCTGCGGATGGGGGACCACACGGTGACCTGCGTCACGATCGACCGGGAGGGGATCTGGCGGGCCGACGGCATCCGGGCGGGAGCGTCGGCGGCGGAGTCGCTGGCTCTCGCGATGCCGCTGATCGCGCAGGCCGACGTCGTGTTCCCGGCGGTGCATGGAGCGCCGGGCGAGGACGGCGCGCTCGCAGCGCTCTGCGCGCTCGCCGGAGTACGCGTGGTCGGCTCGGGGGTAGGCGCCGGGGCGCTCGGGATGGACAAGTGGGCGACGAAGCTGGTGGCGGATGCCGTCGGCATCCGGACGGCGCGTGGACGCGTGATCTCGGCCGAGGACATCGGCGACGTGGAGTTCGAGGGTGCCGTCGTCGTCAAGCCGGTCTCGGCCGGATCGAGCCACGGGGTGGCGCTCGTGCGCGAGGAGGCCGAACTGCTTCCCGCGCTGCGCGCGGCGGCGCGACTCGACCGGCGCATCCTCGTGGAGGAGGTCGTGCGCGGACGCGAGATCGACGTCGCCGTGCTGTGCGAGACGGGCGGCATCCGCTGGGCGGCACCGCCGCTCGAGATCCATGCCGAGGGGCTGTTCGACACGGCGACGAAGTACGACGGAACCGCGCGCTTCACGGTGCCGGCGCAGCTCGCGTCCGACGAGTCGGCGGGCCTCAAGCGAGCCGCGCTGGCGATGTTCGACGCGCTCGGATGCGGGGGCCTGGCCCGCATGGACTTCTTCCTCACCGACGAGGGGCCGGTGCTCAATGAGGTCAACACCATGCCCGGGCTCACCGCCGCCTCGCAGGCGCCGCGCATGTTCGCCGCCGCCGGGGTGGCGTATCCCGACCTGGTGGCGCGGCTCGTGAAGGGGGCTCGGGTGCCGCGCTGACTCGCTCCCCGTGGCCGACTAGAGCCGGTCGACCGCCGTGACCGTCACGACCGCTTCCCCGGCCTCATCGGATGCCGCGAGGTCGACGGTCGCCGAGATGCCCCAGTCGTGGTCGCCGGCCGGGTCGTCGAAGATCTGGCGCGCCGTCCACGTCGTCTCGCCGGGGGTCAGGATCAGCAGCGCGGAACTGCGGGCATCCGCCCCGGTGAGGATCTGGTCGTGCTCGGCGAAGTAGCCGTCGAGGGCGTCGTTCCAGGCATCCGCTCCGAAGGCGGGATCGAGTTCGGCGAGGGCATCGGCGTCTTCGCGCGCGGCGAGCTGCACCCGGCGGAACAGCTCGTTGCGCACGAGGGTGCGGAACGCGCGCACGTTGCTCGTGAGGCGCTTCGGAGCGGGCGGCACGATCTCGTCGGGGGAATCGACGCGTCCGTTGTCGATGCCGGCTCGCAGTTCCTCCCACTCGTCGAGCAGGCTCGAGTCGACCTGGCGCACGAGTTCGCCGAGCCACTCGATCAGGTCGCGGAGGTCTTCGGTCTTGAGCTCTTCGGGGATGGTCTGGGATGCCGCGCGATAGGCATCCGACAGGTAGCGCAGCACCACGCCCTCCGAGCGGGCGATCTTGTAGAAGGCGACATATTCCCCGAACGACATGGCGCGCTCGTACATGTCGCGCACGACCGACTTGGGGTGCAGCTCGAAGTCGCGGATCCACGGCTGCGCGGCGCTGAAGGTCTCGAACGCGGCGGTCAGCAGCTCGTCGAGCGGCTTCGGGTAGGTGACCTGCTCGAGCAGCTCCATGCGCTCGTCGTACTCGATGCCCTCGGACTTCATCGCCGCGACCGCCTCGCCGCGAGCCTGGAACTCCTGCTGGCTCAGCACCGCACGCGGATCATCGAGAGTGGCCTCGACGATCGAGATCATGTCGAGGGCGTAGCTGGGGGACTCCTCTCCGAGGAGCTCGAACGCCGCGAGGGCGAACGGAGACAGCGGCTGGTTGAGGGCGAAGTTCGGCTGCAGATCGACCGTGAGCCGGATCTCCCCGGCAACCGTCTGCTCCACCACTCCGGATTCGAGCAGGGTGCGGTAGATGCCGATCGCGCGCAGGGCGAGTTCGCGCTGGCGTGCGCGCGGCTCGTGATTGTCGTATACCAGCGCGCGCATATTGCCGAACACGTCGCCCCCGCGGCCGATGACGTTGAGCATCATCGCGCTGGTGATCTGCATGTGCGAGGTGAGCGTCTCGGGTGTCGCATCGATGAGCTTGCGGAACGAGGGCTCGCCCCACGACACGAATCCGTCGGGCGCCTTCTTGCGGATGATCTTGCGCTTCTTCTTCGGGTCGTCACCCGCCTTGCGGATGGCGGCGAGGTTCTCGCTCTCGTGCTCCGGCGCCTGCGCGACCACGGTGCCCGCGGTGTCGTAGCCCGCACGACCCGCACGGCCGGCGATCTGATGGAACTCGCGGGCGTTGAGCTGCCGCATCCTCGTGCCGTCGAACTTGGTCAGTGCGGTGAGCAGCACCGTGCGGATCGGCACGTTGATCCCGACGCCGAGCGTGTCGGTGCCGCAGATCACGCGCAGCAGACCGCGCTGCGCGAGCTGCTCGACGAGACGACGGTACTTGGGCAGCATCCCCGCGTGGTGCACGCCGATCCCCGCCCGCAGGAAGCGCGAGAGCGTCTTGCCGAACGCCGTCGTGAAGCGGAACGCACCGATCAGATCAGCGATCGCGTCGCGCTGCTCGCGGGTGGCGACCTTCGTGCTCGACAGCGCCTGTGCCCGCTCCATCGCCGCGGCCTGCGAGAAGTGCACGATGTACACCGGTGCCTGGTTCGTGTTCAGCAGTTCCTCGATCGTCTCGTGGATCGGGGTCTGCTCGTAGAAGAAGTGCAGGGGCACCGGGCGCTCGACACCCGTCACCGTCGCCGTGTCGCGGCCCGTGCGGCGGGTCAGGTCGGACGCGAGCGCGGTCACGTCACCGAGCGTGGCCGACATCAGGATGAACTGCGCCTGCGGCAGCTCGAGCAGCGGCACCTGCCAGGCCCATCCGCGGTCGGGGTCGCCGTAGAAGTGGAACTCGTCCATCACGACCTGGCCGACCTCGGCGTCCGTCCCCTGCCGCAGCGACAGGTTCGCGAGGATCTCGGCGGTGCAGCAGATGATCGGAGCATCCGCGTTGACCGAGGAATCACCCGTGACCATGCCGACGTTCTCGGCGCCGAACACCTCGACCAGTGCGAAGAACTTCTCGCTCACCAGGGCTTTGATCGGTGCGGTGTAGTAACTGCGGCGTCCGTCGAGCAGGGCGGCGAAGTGCGCGCCGATCGCGACGAGCGACTTCCCGGTGCCGGTCGGGGTCGACAGGATCAGGTTGTTGCCCGACACGATCTCGATGATCGCCTCGTCCTGCGCGGGGTAGAGGGTCAGGCCGGTCGACTCGGCCCATTCGACGAACGCCGTGTAGACGGCATCCGCATCGGATCCGTCGGGAAGGGTGGCCGGGTCGAGGAGGGATGCCATGGTGCTTCGATCATCCCATCCGGCGCGGGCGGTCGATGCCTCAGACCGAGGTCGCGGCGCGCAGCGCGATGCGGATCATGTCGCCGAAGGTCTGCTCGCGCTCCTGCGCCGTGGTCTCCTCGCCCGTGACGATGTGGTCGGAGACCGTGCAGATCGCGAGCGCGCGGCGGCCGTGGAAGGCGGCGAGCGTGTAGAGGCCCGCGGCCTCCATCTCGACGCCGAGGATGCCGTGCTTCACGAAGGGCTCCGTGAGTTCGGGACGCGTGCTGTAGAACTGGTCGCTCGAGAACAGCTGGCCCACGTGCACGGCGGAATCGAGGTCTTCCGCTTCGCTCGCCTCGACCGCAGCGCGCAGCAGGGCGAAGTCGGCGACGGGGGCGTAGTCGAGCCCGTGGAAGCGCACTCGGTTGATGCCCGAGTCGGTGCTCGCGGCGTTCGCGATGATGATGTCGCGCACCTTGAGCTTCTCGGTCAGCGCACCGCAGGAACCCACGCGCACGATCGTCTGCACGCCGTAGGAGTCGAACAGCTCGTTCGCGTAGATCGCCATCGAGGGCTGACCCATGCCCGAACCCTGCACCGACACGCGGTGACCCTGCCAGGTACCGGTGAAACCGAGCATCCCGCGGGTCTCGGAGTAGAGCTCGGCGTCATCGAGGAAGGTCTCGGCGATCCACTTGGCCCGCAGCGGGTCGCCGGGGAAGAGGACGATGGGGGCGATCTGGCCGGGCTCCGCCGCGATGTGGGTGCTCATCATTCCAATGTACTGAGACTCCTTGTGCGCAGACCTGGCGATTCGCGTCCTCGTTTGACATCATCGAGCGCGACGCGGCGACGATGCCGGGTCGCGATGCGGCTCACGACGCCGCCGAAAGGGAGACCATGTCAGACCAGATCTTCACGTTCGCCGCCCTCGCGCTGTACTTCGCCGGGATGCTCCTCATCGGATGGTTCGCGTTCCGCCGCACCTCCGACCACGAGGACTACATGCTCGGCGGGCGCAACCTGCCGCCGTGGGTCGCGGCTCTCAGCGCCGGAGCGTCCGACATGTCGGGGTGGCTCGTGATGGGTCTGCCCGGTGCGATCTACGTCTCGGGACTCATCGAAGCGTGGATCGCCGTCGGACTGACGATCGGCGCCTACCTGAACTGGCTGCTCGTCGCTCCGCGCCTCCGCGCGTACACCGAGGTCTCGCGCAACTCGATCACGGTGCCGAGCTTCTTCGAGAACCGGCTGCGCGACGGCACGCGCCTGCTGCGCATCATCTCCGGCGTCGTCATCCTCGTGTTCTTCACGCTCTACATCTCGTCGGGAATGGTCGCCGGAGGCGTGTTCTTCGAGAGCTCCTTCCAGGGCGACTACCTCGTCGGGATGCTCCTCGTCACCGGGGTGACGCTGGCATACACGCTCTTCGGCGGCTTCCTCGGGGCATCCCTCACCGACGTCGTGCAGGGGCTGATGATGGTGATCGCGCTGATCGTGGTGCCCGTCGCGGCCATCGTGGCGATCGGCGGATTCGCGGAGACGGGCGACCTTATCGCCGAGGTCGCCCCCGATCACCTCTCGCTGCTGTCGGGCACGGCTCTCACGGGCGGCACCATGCTGGCGATCGTCTCGGCCCTCGCCTGGGGTCTCGGCTACTTCGGTCAGCCGCACATCATCGTGCGGTTCATGGCGCTGCGCTCGCCGCAGGAAGCCAAGAGCGCCCGCCGCATCGGCATCTCGTGGATGGTGCTCTCCCTCGGCGGCGCCGTGTTCTCGGGTCTGGTCGGTATCGCGTTCATCGCCCAGCGCGGCATCGACCTCGCCAACCCTGAGACCGTCGTGCTGCTCATGTCGCAGACGCTGCTGCATCCCTTCGTCGCCGGTCTCGTGCTCGCGGCCGTGCTCGCCGCCATCATGAGCACGGTCTCGAGCCAGCTGATCGTGAGCTCCTCGGCCCTCGTCGAAGACATCTACAAGGTGTTCCGCAAGACGCCGCCGTCGAGCAAGACGCTCGTGCTGCTGGGGCGCATCGGCGTGCTGGGTGTGACCGTCGTCGCGGCCGTGCTCGCGGTCACGCCGAACGACACGATCCTCGGCCTCGTCTCGTTCGCCTGGGCGGGCTTCGGTGCGGCGTTCGGCCCGATCATCCTGCTCAGCCTCTTCTGGCGACGGCTCACCAACTGGGGGGCGCTCGCCGGCATGGTCGTCGGCGCGGCGACCGTGTTCCTGTGGAAGCCGTTGAACACGGGGCTCTACGAGCTGCTCCCGGCCTTCGTCTTCGCGCTGATCGCCGCCGTGGTGGTGAGCCTGCTCACGTATCGCGCGAACGCCGAGATCGACGAGGAGTTCGCCGAAGCCGGCGCCATGGTGGCCGCGAAGTAGCTCAGCCCTCGGCTCGCCGCACCATCTCGCCGATCCAGATCGGGGCGAACGGAGAGGTGCAGCCGGGTGCCGTCGGGTAGTCGGCGAGCACCTGCAGGCGGTCGCCGATCGCGAGGGCGCGCTCGCGCAGATCCGGATGATGGATGCCGATCTGCGCGAGCGTCTCGTTCATCGACCATTGCGGCCGTGCCGGGGCATCCTTCATCTGCGCCTCGATCAGGTCGAGCAGACGGCCGAGGTCGAGGCCGTCGGGGTCCTTGACGACCCGCACCGAGGTGAGCGACCAGGCCGCCGCAGCGACCGTCGGATCGGCGTCATCGAACCAACGCAGCCGCATCTCCTCGGCGAGCGGGGTCTTCTTGGCGACGTAGTTGACGAACCAGTCGTTGACCTTCGGCGGATCGGTCTCGCGCAGCATCGCGTCGAGTTCGTCGGCGGTGAAGTCCTTCGGGCGGCAGACGAGGAGGGCGAGCAGGCGGGCGGGCGTCTCGCCCGTCGCCCACAGCTCCTGCGCGAGCGGGTGGTCGATCTTGATGGTCTTCGCCAGCGCGCGCAGGCGGCTCAGGTTCATGCCGTGGTCGTCACCGCGCTTCTCGTTGGCCGCGCGCATCTTCGGATCTTCGAGGGCGGCGAGTTCGGCGAGTGCCCGGTCGAGGGTGACGTCGCTCATGGGACCAGAGTAGGCCGCACGGTCGACATTCCGACGTCCGGATGCCGCCACCGGATCACTCGTCGTCGACGAGCTCGCCGCGGATACGGCGGAGATCCTCCATGAGCGATCCGATGAGGATCCAGTGCTGGCTCGACGGCGGCCGGATCACGAGCGGAGCGGTGAGGGCCGGGATGGCGGAGGTCAGCGTCTCGGGTTCGGGGGCGACATCGGCGATCTGCACGGCGAGGCGCACGTCGTGCCCGGCTCGTCGGAGTTGCTCGGCGATGGCGATCACCGCGGGTTCCTCGCCGATCGAGTCGTCGTAGTGGTCGGCGTAGGCGCGGGTCATCCCGATCACCTGTGTGACGATCGGCGACAGCCGTTCGAGCAGCGCGCGCATCTCCCGCAGATCCGCTCGGTGCGTGGATCTGCGGGGATTGAGGGTGAGCGATTCCTCGCCCGCGGCGATCGCGGCATCCGCGGCATCCTTCATGGGGCGCAGCAGGCGGGCCTCGAGCATCAGCTCCTGCATCCGTGCCGGAGGTTGCGGGTTCGGGAGAGCGTCGGCCAGCCGGTCGAGGCTCGCCGCGAGCTCGGCACCGAGCAGGCCGAGGTGGTGACGCGCGGGGGCCACGAGCACGGGCGGCACGATCAGGGCGTTCACGACGATGCCGATCGCAACGCCGATGAGCGTCTCGATGATGCGGGCGAACGCGTACTCGGGGCTCGACGAGCCGAGGGCGAGCACGAGCATGGCCGAGATCGCGACCTGATTGCCGGTGCCGGGGGAGGCGCGGAAGATCCACGCCACGAGCATCGCGACGACGATCGCGAGCAGCACGATCCAGCTCGGCGAGCCGAGGAGCAGACCCAGGCCCATCGCGATCACGACGCCCGCGATCACGCCGATGCTGCGTTCGAGGGCCTTCGAGAGGGACTGGTTGACGCTCGGCTGCACGACGAGGAGGGCGGCGATCGCGGCGAACACGGGCAGCTGCGAGGGGAAGACCCATCCGGCGATGAGCCAGGCGGCGATGGTCGCCGCCGCGGATTTCACGACCTGCAGCAGCGGGGATCGCTGGCTGGCGCGGATCGCGGCGGGAATGCGCATGTCCCCACGGTAGTCCCGGAGCGCCGCTTCTCGGGGTGTGCGCAGGAACGGGTGGATGCTTCGACCAATTGCTGATATACCGGCGTAACCAGTTAGTGGTTCGATGTACCCATGGACCAGGGACAACGGCTGCGCGGCGAGACCGTCGCGGTCTGGGCCACGGTCGTCTGCTTCGTGCTCGGCACCTCCGCCGGCTTCCTGCTGCTGGGCCCCGAGCCTCGGATGCTCATCGGCTCCGGCTCCCTGGCGCTTCCCGCCGCGTCCGCCGCCGGTGTCATCGCCGGCGGCGCCTTCGTCGTGAGCACCCTCCGGCATCGCCGGAACGAGACCGCGCCGATGCCGCGCTGGCAGCGCATCATCACCGATATCTCGGCGATCGCCCTCACCGTCGCCTTCGCCGGTGTCGCGGGGATGGGCGTGCTCCTCGGCACCCAGGTGCTGGCGATCGGGCTGCAGGGCCTCGAGCTGACGCTCGTCGGCGGCGCACTGGTCACCGGGTTCGCCGCGGCGGTGGGCGGACGCTTCGCCTTCGCCGCGGGCATCGGGCTGCGCACGGCCGACTTGTCGAGCATCCTGTTCGGCTATCTGGTGATCGGCACCCTCTTCGCGATGGTGACCGCCGCCGACCCCCGATGGTGGGAGATCAACTTCTCGCAGCTCGGCATGGGTGACGACGCCTGGGCGTTCAACGGCACCCTGGTCGTCGCCGGTGCGCTGGTCGGCACGGTCGGTGCGTACATCGGCCGCGACCTGCACCGCATCCTCGGAGACCCGGCGCTCGGACGCATCGCGGTCACCTCGGGACTGTGGAT
Organism: Microbacterium sp. 22179; assembly: GCF_052045715.1. Taxonomy (NCBI): domain Bacteria; kingdom Bacillati; phylum Actinomycetota; class Actinomycetes; order Micrococcales; family Microbacteriaceae; genus Microbacterium; species Microbacterium sp. 22179. Next base: position 363,103 of record NZ_JBQEPJ010000004.1, read on the forward strand.
CGTCACCGGGTTCGCGCTCGCCGGGGTGGGCCTGCTGCCGCTGCACCGCTTCCCCGAGGCGCACAACATCGTGGCGCCCATCACGCTCCTGTTCTTCGCTGCGTCGATGACCGTGACGGCGATCGTCGTGCCCGGGGCACCGCGCGCACTGAGCATCACCACGATCGGGGTGGGGGCGCTGGTCACGGTCGCGTTCGTGCTGTTCGCGGTCTTCGGTCTCATCACGATGACCGCGCTCGAGGCGATGGCGGTCGGTCTCGGGCTGCTCTGGATGACGACCCTCGTGCGCGTGCTCGCGATCCTCTCGCCCGACGTGCCGCGTCCGTCGGCGCGCGCGCACCTGCTGCACGCCTGACCCGGGCGCCGAGCATCCGCCTTCGAACGGGTGCTGTCAACCCCGTCGTCTCGATCGGCGATGCCGTGCTGAATAGGACTCCGACTTACAAGGAGGAATCACCATGGCGCAGATCATCGAGACCATCGACGTGGACGTCCCCGTCACCACCGCCTACAACCAGTGGACGCAGTTCGAGAGCTTCCCGCAGTTCCTGTCGGAGGTCGAGTCGATCACCCAGATCGACGACACCCACAACCGCTGGAAGGTCAAGGTCGGCGGTGTCGAGCGCGAGTTCGACGCCGAGATCACCGAGCAGCACCCCGACGAGCGCGTCGCGTGGAACAGCATCGGCGGCGACACCGAGCACGCGGGTGTCGTGACCTTCCATAAGCTCTCCGACATCAAGACACGGGTCACCGTTCAGATCGACTGGGAGCCCGAGGGCTTCGTCGAGAAGGTCGGCTCTCTCGTGGGAGCCGGATCGCACGCCGTGAAGAAGGACCTCGAGAACTTCAAGGAGTTCATCGAGACGCGCGGCGCCGAGACCGGCGAGTGGCGGGGCGACGTCGACGCCTGACGTGCGCGGGCTCGATCGCCGAGCCACCCTCTGCAGTCCAGCCACCCCCTTCTGCCCCGTGCAGGAGGGGGTGGCTCGCGCATAAGGGGGTGGGTCGGCCGAAGATAGGGAATCCGTCCGATGTCGGGAGGGGGCCTCAGAGCGTTGTGTAGGGATATCGATAACGAGGAGGCGTCATGTACGAGCAGACCTATTCGCACCAGGTGGTCACCGCATTCGAGCAGCAGCAGCGGGAGCGGGCGATCGAACGGCGCCGGTCGATCCGCGAGCACGCCGAGCAGATCGTGCCGCGCCCGGTGGGCGTGATCGGGCGGATGCTGGGGCGTCGGGCGAGCGCACTTCCTGTCGTGCGTGGTCGGCGTCGGGTGCCCGCCCCGCAGGGCTCGACGACGGATGCCGCGCTCGCACGCAGCCGCGCCACCGGCGTGCCGCGCGAGCCGGTCGCGGCCCGGTGAATCCGGTCGTCGCACTGCGCCGAGACCGGCCCGGCGTCGGCGATCGGGCGAGCCCGGCGGATGTCGGAGGGGAGTGGCACGATGAAGGCATGTCCTCCTTCGCGCCGAGTTCCGCGATGGTCGGGCGCGAAGCCGAGATCGGCCTCGTGCGCCGGCTCTTCGAGGGTGCGGCCGAGGGCGTCCCGGTCGGTGTGCTGGTCGACGGCGAAGCCGGTATCGGCAAGTCGCGGCTGCTGCGCGAGTTCGCGACCGAGGTCTCGACGCGCGCCGACGTGCACGTGGGCTGGTGCCTCGATCTCGGAGCGGCCCGCACCGCCTACGGGCCCCTCACGGCGATCCTGCGCTCGATCGTGGGGCACCTGGGCGCCGAACGCGTGCGCGAGGCCGTCGGCGTCGGTGCCGAGGCCCTCGGCATGCTGCTGCCCGAACTCGTCGACGAGCCCGCCGACCGGGCGCGCACGAGCCCCGACCGCCTGCGCGACGCGATCGCCACGCTCATCGAGACCGCGGCCGAGGCGGCCCCGCAGGTGCTCGTGATCGAAGACCTGCACTGGGCCGACGAGTCGACGCTCGCGCTCCTCTCCTTCCTGCTGCGCACCCTCGCGCGGGGGCGGGTGCTCCTGCTGCTCAGCTGCCGCAGCGACGACGTGCGCCGGGGCGATGCCGTGAGCCGGTTCATCGTCGAGGCGACGCGGTCCCGCCTGATCGAACGGGTGACTCTGCCGCGGCTCGACGGCGACGCCGTGCGCGCCCTGGCCGAGCAGCTCACCGGCCGCTCGGTCTCCGACGGCGCTCTCGCCCGCATGCAGGAGCGCGCCGAGGGAGTGCCGTTCTTCGTCGAGGAGATCGCCGACTGCACGACGGGTCCGCTGCCCGACGGTCTGCGCGACGTGCTCCTCACCCGCTTCGATCGCCTCGGCGACGACGCGCAGCGGGTGGTGCAGGTCGCCTCGGGAGCCGAGCGCCCTCTCTCGCACCCACTGCTGTCGACGCTGGCGGGGCTGCCCGAGGATCGGCTCGACGAGGCGATCCGTGAGGCGGCGCGCGGCGGCATCCTGGTGATCGATTCCGACCTCTACCGGTTCCGGCATGCGCTGCTGCGCGAGGCCGTGCACGACGACCTCCTGCCCGGCGAGCGGTCTCGGCTGCACCGCGCCTACGCCGAGGCGCTCGAGGCCCAGCGCGACGGAACCGACGGTGTCGACACCGCCTCGCTCGCACATCACTGGCATCTCGCGCAGGACGAACCGCGGGCGCTCATCGCCTCGATCGACGCGATGCGCGATGCGAAGGGGCGCTTCGCGTTCGCGGCCGCCGCGCGCTTCGGCGAGCTCGCGCTCGAGATCTGGCCGAGCGTGCCCGACGCCGCGACCGTCGCCGGGCTCTCCCACGTCGACCTGTTGCAGACGCTCGGATCGGTGCTCCGCAACGCCGGTGACGGCGAACGCGCACTCGCCGTGATCAGCTCCGCACTCGACGAGATCGACCCCGAGACCGTCGCGCCGCGGCTCCATGCCCGTCTGCTGCGCGACAAGGCCCAGTACCTCGCCAACCTCGGCCGTCCCGGGGCGATCCCGCTCACCGAGCAGGCACTCGACCTCGCGGCGCGGGTCGGCGACGACGCGCTGCACGCCACTGTTCTCAACCAGCTCGCCAGCCGCTACATGGTCGCCGGGCGACTGCACGATGCGCTCCGCGTCGCCGACGAGGCCGAGCGGATCGCGAGCCGTGCGGGCGACCGCGATCAGATGTCGATCGCGGCGAACGTGCACGGTGTCTCACTCGCACACCTCGGTGACATCACGGGCGGCATCACGGAGTTCGACCGCGCGCGCGACCTCGCCCGCAGCTCCAACGCCGACCTGCGCTACCGCGTCAACTACTCCGACGCCCTCACCCTGCTCGGTCGCTACGGCGAGGCGGTGCTCATCGCCGAAGAAGGCCTCGCCCTCGCGCGATCGCTCGGTGTCGGTCGCAGCTCGGGGTCGATCATGATGCAGAACATGTCGGTCGCGCTGTTCGAACGCGGCGAGATCGAGCGGGTCGACGAGATGATGTCGCGCGATCACCGACAGGGAGCGCTGCGGGTCTTCCGCATGTACTCGAGCATGACGCGGGTTCGGGCCCTCGCCTGGCGCGGGCGGTCGACCGAGGCCGCCGACATGCTGCGCGAGTGGCGCCCGGCCTTCGTCGAGACCGGGCAGACCGAGCGGCAGATCTGGTACGACCTCATCACGATGACCGTCGCCGTGGCCGAGAGCGCGGGCGACCTGCGCGGTGCGCTCGCCGAGATCGTCGTGATGCTCGACGACGACGGCCCCGTACTGCTGCACCAGAGGCGGCTGCTGCTGCAGGCGGCGGCGATCATCGCCGAGCTGCGCGCCGAGGGCGACGACACCGCTGCGGTGTCGGAACGGGTGGCGGATGCCTGGGCGGCGCAGCCCGCTCAGCTGCTCGCAGACTCGTGGTCGCCGATCGTCGAAGCGCTGCTGTCGCCGTCCGACCCCGCGTTGCAGCGAGCGATCGACGTGGCCGAGGGAGACGACGTGCCCGTCGTGTTCCGCGTGATCACCCGGCTCGAGCGAGCGCGACTGCTGCTGCGCACGGGCGACCGCACGGCGGCGGGGACGCTGCTGGCCGAAGCCGCGACGATCGCGCGGACCCTCGGCCACGCCCGCCTCACGACCACGGTCACGACCTTCGCGCACGCGGCGGGGCTCTCGCTCGATCCGGTACGCGGTGACAGCGCGGCGACGGCATCCGCTCCCGATCCCGACGCGCTCACCGCCCGCGAACGGCAGGTGCTCGACCTCCTGGCCGAGGGGCTGAGCAACCGCCAGATCGGCGAGCAGCTCTTCATCAGCGTCAAGACGGTGAGCGTTCACGTTTCGGCCGTGCTGCGCAAGCTCGGCGTCAGCACCCGTACCGAGGCGGCCATCGCGGCGGGTGCGCGCCTGCCCGCCCAGGTGAACTCCCGACCGGGCGTGATACGGTGACCTTGCTCCTCCTTCCGGGGGATCGTTCATCACCGGCCCGCGAATCTCCACGAGACGTGTGCGGCCCTCTACACGGATCCGACTTCTGCGCCGATCGGTTCGGCACGGATTCCGAAAAACCTTCAACTCACGCCTCCTCGCCGGAGAGCGTCACCCTGTACCCATCGGATGCTCCGGTGCGGTGCTGCGGCCGTGTACAACAGCGGCCACATCAAAAAAGAAAGAAGAAAACACATGGCCACTGGCACTGTGAAATGGTTCAACGCGGAAAAGGGCTTCGGCTTCATCGCTCCCGATGACGGCACCGACGACCTGTTCGCCCACTACTCGGCGATCACCGGAAGCGGCTTCAAGGAGCTGCGCGAGAACCAGAAGGTCGAATTCGACGCTGAGCGCGGCCCCAAGGGCATGCAGGCTGCGAACATTCGCCCCCTCTGATCCCTCGTGATCGTATGAGGCCGGTCGGCTCCTTCGGGAGCCGGCCGGCTTCTTCGTTTCCGGGGTGAGGCCCTTCGTCTCGCTCCGCTCGCTCAGGAACCGGATCAAGCTCCGCTCGCTCAGGAACCAGCTCGGGGACCACTGGAATACGGGTAACGATGCGGCCATCCGAATTGAGGTTCGCCTTACTTCGGGTTACATTAGGTCAGCCTTACCAAACCGGCGCGACTCTGCGCCTCACCCCTCCTCAACCCGAAGGGATCTGCTGTGCGCACTTCTCGTCTCCTCGCCGTCGGTGCCGCCGCGGCACTCGCGCTGAGCCTCACGGCCTGCGCGACGTCCGCCTCCGAGAGCGGTTCGGATGCCGGCGCCAACCCGGCCTCCGACGACGCCTTCCCCGTGACGATCGAGCACGTCTACGGCGAGACCACGATCGAGTCCAAGCCCGAGCGCGTGGCGACGGTCGCCTGGGCGAACCACGAGGTGCCGCTGGCGCTCGGCATCGTGCCGGTCGGTTTCAGCAAGGCCAGCTGGGGCGACGACGACGACAACGGCATCCTGCCCTGGGTCGAGGAGAAGCTCGACGAGCTCGGCGGCGAAGAGCCGGTGCTCTTCGACGAGGCCGACGGCATCGACTACGAGGCCGTCGCCGACACGAACCCCGACGTGATCCTCGCCTCGTACTCCGGCCTGACTCAGGAGGAGTACGACACCCTCTCCAAGATCGCTCCGGTCGTCGCCTACCCCGAGATCGCCTGGGGCACCCCGGTCGACGAGATGATCGAGATGAACTCGAAGGCCCTCGGCCTCGAGGAGGAGGGTCAGGCCCTCATCGACGACCTCCACGCCGACGCCGATGCAGCGCTCGAGGAGAACAGCGTCCTCAAGGACAAGAAGGTGCTCTTCGCCTTCTTCGACCCGACCGACCTGAGCCAGATCGGGTACTACACGGCCGTCGACACGCGCCCCGGCTACCTGCACGACGACCTCGGCATGCCGTTCCCGTCGATCGTCGAGGAGTCCGCCGACAGCAAGGAGTTCTACCTCTCGGTGAGCGCCGAGGATGCCGCGAAGTTCGACGACGTCGACGTGATCGCGACCTACGGTGACGAGTCGCTCATCGCGACCCTGCAGGCCGACCCGCTGCTGTCGAAGATCCCGGCCATCGCCGAGGGACGCATCGCGATCCTCCCCGACGCCACCCCGATCGCGGCATCCGCCAACCCGTCGCCGCTGTCGATCCCGTGGGGTCTCAGCGACTACCTCGCCCTGCTGGCCGCGCCGCTCGCTCAGTAATCGATCAGTCCGCTCGCGCGGAGTGACACCTCAGTGACCGCCACCACCACCATCGCACCGGGCGCCGCAGACCTGCGGCGCCCGGTGCTGGTGCGCACGCTCTGGCTTCTCGCCGGAGTCGCACTCCTGCTGGTCCTCAGCATCCTGTCGGTGTCGTTCGGCGTGCGCGCCGTGTCGTTCGACGACATCGTCGCGGCGTTCAGCGGCCACAGCGACACGATCGAGCAGGCGGCCATCGTCAAGCGCATCCCGCGCACGGTGCTCGCTCTGCTCGTCGGCGCCGCGCTCGCTCTCTCGGGTGCCACCATGCAGGCCGTCACCCGCAACCCGATCGCCGACCCCGGCATCCTGGGCGTCTCGAACGGCGCATCGCTCGCCGTCGTGATCGGCATCGCCTTCTTCGGACTGGCCAACCCCTACGGGCAGATGGCCTTCGCGATCGTCGGTGCCGCTGCCGCGGCGACCTTCGTCTACACGGTCGGGTCGCTCGGCCGCGGCGGTGCGACCCCCCTCAAACTCGCCCTGGCGGGCGCCGCCACCTCGGCCGCGTTCGCCTCGCTCATCAGCGCCATCATGCTGCCCCGCGTCGATCTGCTGCAGACGTTCCAGTCGTGGCAGGTCGGTGGCGTCGGCGGCGCCGAGTGGCCCCGCATCGCTCTCACCGCCCCGGTGCTCCTCGTCGGTGCTCTCATCTGCTTCGCCAGCTCGCGTGGCATGAACTCGCTCGCGCTGGGCGACGACATGGCCAAGGGGCTGGGCGAGCATGTCTTCCGCACCCGGATGCTGTCGGCCCTGGGCGCGGTCATCCTCGCCGGTGCCGCCACGGCCATCGCCGGACCGATCGGATTCGTCGGCCTCGTCATCCCCCACGTCTGCCGCATGCTGATCGGCACCGACCACCGCTGGCTGCTGCCGTTCTCGGCGGTCGCCGGTGCCGCGCTGCTGACCGCGAGCGACATCGTCGGCCGTGTGATCTCGCCGTCGTCCGAAGAGATCCAGGTCGGCATCATCACCGCGATCATCGGCGCCCCGTTCTTCATCTGGATCGTCCGCCGTCAGAAGGTGCGTGAGCTGTGACCACGACCGACCGCACGAACTCCTCGGGAAGCACCGGTCCCGCCGGTGGCACCGAACACACGCTCGACCGCCCGGAGCAGACGGCATCCGCCCGCGTCGCCGCCATCGTCGCGGGGCGCCGTGCGCGCCACCGCCGCCACGCCAGCGCGACGATCGTGCTCGGCATCCTCGTCTTCGCGCTGTTCGCCGTCGCGCTCATGGTCGGCAACACGTTCTACACGCCCGACGAGGTCATCCGCGTGATCCTCGGCGAGACCGTGCCCGGGGCCTCGTTCACGGTCGGCGACCTGCGTCTGCCGCGCGCGGTGCTCGCGATCCTCACCGGTTTCGGATTCGGCATCGCCGGCGTGAGCTTCCAGACCCTGCTGCGCAACCCGCTCGCCTCGCCCGACGTCATCGGCATCTCGGCGGGGGCGGGCGCGGCGGCCGTGTTCGGCATCATCGTGCTGTCGCTCAACGGCCCGGTCGTCTCGGTCTTCGCGCTGGCGGGAGCCGTGCTCACCGCGCTCGTGATCTACCTGCTCTCGATCAAGGGCGGCTTCGCGGGCACCCGGCTCATCCTGATCGGCATCGGCGTCGCGGCCATGCTGCAGAGCCTCATCTCGTACATGCTGTCGCGCGCCGCGAACTGGGACATCCAGACCGCGATGCAGTGGCTCACCGGCAGCCTCAACAACGCCTCGTGGGAGCGGGTGCTGCCGATGGCGATCGCCGCGGCCGTGATCGTTCCGCTGATGCTGTCGCAGGGGCGGGCGCTGGGCGCCCTGCAGCTCGGTGACGACTCGGCGTCCGGCCTCGGCATCCGCGTGAACGTCACCCGCCTGCTGTTCATCCTCGGAGCCGTCACCCTGCTCGCCTTCGCCACCGCCGCGACGGGGCCGATCGCCTTCGTCGCGTTCATGGCCGGTCCGATCGCTGCACGCATCACCGGCCCCGGCGCGAACCTGCTGCTGCCCAGCGCCTTCGTCGGCGCCGTGCTCGTGCTCGGCAGCGACCTGATCGCCCAGTTCCTGCTCGGCACCCGCTACCCGGTCGGCGTCGTCACCGGCGTGCTCGGCGCTCCGTATCTGATCTACCTGCTCATCCGCACCAACCGCTCGGGAGGATCGCTGTGACCGTCTCGCACAGCCTGTCGGCCGAAGGGGTCACCCTCTCCTACGGTGACCGAACCATCATCGACGGCCTCGACCTCACGGTCGCGCCCGGCAAGATCACGACGATCGTCGGGGCGAACGGATGCGGCAAGTCGACGCTCCTGCGCTCGCTGGCGCGCCTGCTCTCGCCGGCCGCCGGCCAGATCGTGCTCGACGGCAAGTCCGTGCACGCGCGACCGACCAAGGAGGTCGCGCGCATCCTGGGTCTGCTGCCGCAGTCGCCGGTCGCCCCCGAGGGGATCGCCGTCGCCGACCTCGTCGGGCGCGGGCGGCATCCGCATCAGAAGACGCTCGCCCGCTGGAGCGCCCACGACTACGAGGTCGTCGCCGATGCGCTCGACGCCACCGGGGTGACCGAGCTCGCCGACCGCAGCGTCGACGAACTGTCGGGCGGACAGCGCCAGCGCGTGTGGATCGCGATGGCACTCGCGCAGGAGACCGACATCCTGCTGCTCGACGAGCCCACCACGTTCCTCGATGTCGCCCACCAGGTCGAGGTGCTCGACCTGCTCACCGACCTCAGCGTCGCCCGCGGCACCACGATCGTGATGGTGCTGCACGACCTGAACCTCGCCGCTCGCTACGCCGACGAGCTCGTGGCGATGAAGGAGGGGCGCGTGCACGCGATCGGCGCCCCGGCCGAGGTCGTCACCGCCGAGCTCGTCGAAGAGGTCTTCGGCCTCGCCAATCAGATCACCATCGACCCGGTCTCCGGCAAGCCGATGGTCACACCCATCGGGAGGCACCATGTCCGCTGAGACCACCACCACCGAGAAGCCGGCGTACATCCTCGCCCGTGCCGAGGTGCGCCGGGTCGAACGCGTCTCGCCCAACTTCGTGCGGGTGACCTTCGGCGGCGCGGACCTCGACGAGTTCGGCACGCCGGGCGGGGTGTTCGACGCCCGCATCAAGCTGATCTTCCCGCCGGCATCCGGCATCCTGCCCCCGCTGGAGCGCGACACCCCCGACTGGTGGGCGTCGTTCCTGGCCGTGCCCGAAGACGAGCGCGGAACCATGCGCACGTACTCGATCCGCGACCTGCGGGTCGATCCGGCCTCGGGCGACACCGAGGTCGACATCGACTTCGTGCTGCACCTCGCGCCCGGCCTCACCGGTCCCGCATCGCGCTGGGCGAGCGCGGCCGAAGCTGGCCAGGAGCTCATCATCATCGGACCGCGTCGCGGCGTGATCGCGGGCGGCGGCACCGAGTACCGACCCGGCGATGCGCCCTCGGTCGTGCTGGTGGGCGACGAGACCGCGGCCCCCGCGATCGCGCGCATCCTCGAAGACGCCCCGCGCGACCTGCGCGGCACGGCGTTCATCGAGGTACCGTCGGCGGCCGACGAGCTCGCGATCGACGCTCCCGCCGGGGTCGAGGTGCACTGGCTGGCGCGCGATGCCGACCAGGCCCACGGGCTCCGGGTCATCCCGGCGGTGCTCGCGCACCTCGGAGACGCGGATGCCTCGGACGAGATCGCGGTGAAGGACATCGAGAGCGACGACCTGTTGTGGGAGACGCCGGCGTACTCGGGGCTCGGCGAGGAGATCGCGGCATCCGACGCCCCCGGCGATCGGTACTTCTGGATCGCCGGCGAGAGCGGTGTGGTCACGACCCTCCGCCGTCACCTCGTCAAGGATCTCGGCATCGACCGCGGCCAGGTGGCGTTCATGGGCTACTGGCGCCGCGGCGTCGCCATGCGCGGCTGAGTTCGCGAGGCCGCCCCGCCTCCCCGCCTCGAAAGCGCGCCGACCGGTGCGAAATGTCGGAAATGGCGGCCCAGAACCGACGTTTCGCACCGATCGATGCAGAAGTCCCGCCACCCGGATGGGTGGCGGGACTTTCGCTGCGCCGGACGGATGCCGTGCGGCGGGGTTACTTCGCGAGGAAGTCCTTCAGCGCCGCGTTGACCTCGTCGGCGTGGGTCCAGAGGAGGCCGTGCGGGGCACCCTCGACCTCGACGTACTCGGCCGCGGGAACCGCCTGGTGGAAGCGGCGGGCGGTGGCGTCGATCGGGAGGATGTTGTCCTTCGTGCCGTGCAGGATCAGCGTGGGCTTCGCGGCGGCGGCCACGGCCTCGACGTCGGCGCGGAAGTCCTCGATCCACGACAAGACGACGGCGTAGGCGGCGACGGGGGCGCTGCCGATCGCGACGTTCCAGCTACCGGTGACGGCCTCCTGGCTGATGCGCGATCCGAGGTTCTCGTCGAGGTTGTAGAAGTCGTTGTAGAACTGCGTGAACCAGGCGAAGCGGTCACCCTTGGCAGCGGCCTCGATGCCGTCGAAGACGTCCTGCGGCACACCCTCGGGGTTGTCGTCGCGCTGCACGAGGAAGGGCTCGAGCGAGGCGAGGAAGGCGAGCTTCGCGACGCGGTCGGAGCCGTAGCGGCTGACGTAGCGGGCGAGCTCTCCGGTGCCCATCGAGAAGCCGACGAGCACGACGTCGCGCAGGTCGAGGGTCTCGAGCACGGTGTTGAGGTCGGCGGCGAACGTGTCGTAGTCGTAGCCGACGTTGACCTTCGACGATCCGCCGAAGCCGCGGCGGTCGTACGTGATGACGCGGTAGCCCTGGGCGAGGAGTTCGCGGGTCTGGCGCTCCCAGCTGTGGCCGTCGAGCGGGTAGCCGTGGATCAGGACGACGGGCTGACCCGAACCCTGGTCTTCGTAGTAGAGCTCGATCGGGGTGCTGTTCTCGTTCCCGACGGTGATGTAACCCATGATCCTGATCCTTTCGGTTCGGTGAGAACGATCGTTCTCGCTGATGTGATCAATCTAGAGAACGATCGTTCTCATGTCAAGTAGACTTCTCGCATGACCGAAGACGAGGCACGCGAACGCATCCTCTCCGCCGCCGAGGAGCTCTACTACCGCAAGGGATACGCGGCCGTCGGCATGGACGAGCTGCGCCAGTCCGCCGGCGTGTCGCTGCGCCGCCTCTACGGTCTCTTCCCCGCGAAGAACGACATCGTCGCGGCGGTGCTCGAGCGCAAGCACGGCGAGTGGGAGTCTGGCCTGACGGCCGCCGTGACGGATGCCGGGGGCGACCCCCGCGCCCGCCTGCTCGCCGTCTACGGGTACCTCGAGGACTGGTTCTGCACCGATGACTTCCGCGGCTGCGCGTTCATCAACGCGTTCGGCGAGCTCGGCGGCACGAGTCCCGAGGTCGCCGAGATCGTGCGCTCGCACAAGGCCTCGTTCCAGGAGTACATGTCGGGCCTGGTCGCGAGCACGGGTGCCTCGCCCCTGCTGGCCGCGCAGCTGTCGATCCTCGCCGAGGGTGCGCAGAGCACGGCGGCCATCTCGGGCGACGCGGCGGTCGCGGCTCAGGCGCGGGGTGCCGCCGAGGTGCTGATCGACGCGGCGGTTGCGGCCTGACTCGGCCGATTCTCGAAGCTCAGCGCGGCCGGCCCAATTCGCTAGCCAGGCTAGACAATTGCCAGGCGAGAGTCAAGGCCCCTGCGGCGGCGCCGACCCCTCGGTATCGTCCGGGGCATGGAGTCACAGACGAAGGGCATCGCCCGACAGAGCCTGATCATCGCCGCGGCATCCTTCATGCTCATCGCGGCCGCCGTCGGCGCCGGAGCGTTCGGCGGAGCATCCGTCGACGATCTGCAGGACGGCGCGCTCTCGGCGCAGGGGTCGTACCTCGCGCCCGCCGGCCCCGCGTTCTCGATCTGGTCGCTGATCTACATCGGTCTGCTCTCGTACACGGTGTGGCAGGCGCTGCCCGCGCAACGGGCGGATGCTCGGCAACAGGCCGTCGGCGGATGGATCGCCGCCTCGATGGTGCTGAACGGTCTCTGGTTGGTGACCGCGCGGTTCCTGACGCTGTGGCTCACGGTGATCGTGATCGCGCTGCTGGTGGCGGTGCTCGCCCGGGTGATCGTGCTCCTCGGGCGGTTCCCCGCGAAGAACCTCGCCGACCGCATCCTCACCGACGGCGCCAACGGCCTGCACTTCGGCTGGGTCACGATCGCGACGGTGGCGAACACCGCGGCGTGGTTCACCCAGATCGCCCCGGCGGACTGGGCGGATCAGGCGGACGTCTGGGCCGTCGCGGTGCTCGTGGTGGTGGCGGTCATCGGTGTCGCGGCGGCACTCGTGACCGGCCGCATCGCCCCGGCGCTCGCGACGGCGTGGGGCCTCGTCTGGCTCGCCGTCGGACGCTTCACCGACGCCCCGGAGAGCGTGCCGACCGGCATCGCGGCCCTCGTGGTCGCCGTCGTGCTCGTGCTCGCCGGCGTGATCGGGGTCGTGCGGGGGCGGGCGGCTCGCTGAGACATCACTTCGGTATCGTGTGCGCATGGCCACCGAGAAGAAGACATTCACCACGGCGATCGGCGTCGACGTCAAGGGCGAGACGTGGAGTTGCGTCGAGATCCCGGATTCGGCCGAGTTCTTCGGCACGGGGAAGACCGTCAGGGTCGATGCCGTGGTCGACGACCTCATCCTGGAGAACGTCGGTGCGATGGTCACGGGAACCGGCGGTCACATGGTCTCGCTGAGCGCGAAGGTTCGCAAGGCACTCGGCAAGGACATCGGCGACGAGGTTCAGGTGACCGTCACCCCGCGATAACGCGGCTCAGACGACGAGGCGGTAGCCCATCCCCGACTCGGTCAGCAGGTGCACGGGCGCGCTGGGCTCCTGCTCGAGCTTCTTGCGCAGCTGCGACATGTACAGCCGCAGGTAGCCGGAGTCGGAGACCTGCTCGCTGCCCCAGATCTCCTTCAGCAGGTCCTGGCGGGTGACGAGGGCTCCCGGATGCCGCGACAGATGCTCGAGCATCCGCCACTCCGTCGGGGTGAGGTGCACGCGCGATCCGCCGCGCGTGACGGTCTTGGTCGCGAGGTCGACGACCACGTCGCCGAACGCCACGGTCGACTCGCCGCCGGCCGGAACCGCGCGCCGTGATAGCGCCCGCAGGCGGGCGAGGAGCTCGTCGACCTGGAACGGCTTGGTGACGAAGTCGTCGGCCCCGGCATCCAGCGCCTCGACCTTGTCGGCCGAGCCCGTGCGTCCCGAGACGACGATGATGGGAACGTTCGTCCAGCCGCGCAGGGCCTGGATCACCTCGATGCCGTCGAGCCGCGGCATGCCGAGGTCGAGCATGATGAGGTCGGGGTGGGTCTGGGCGGCGGCGGCGACCGCGGCGGCACCGTCGGCCGCGACGACCACCTCGTATCCGTGCGCGGCGAGCGTGATGCGCAGCGCGCGCACCATCTGCGGATCGTCGTCGGCGATGAGGAGCTTCACTCCGTGTCCTCCGTGTCGGCGCCGGCCAGCGGCAGTGAGATGACCATCGTGAGGCCGCCCCCGGGGGTGTCCTCGGGAGTCAGGCTACCGCCCATGCCCTCGGCGAAACCGCGCGACAGGGCGAGTCCGAGACCCAGGCCGGTCGTGTTGTCGGTGTCGCCGAAGCGCTGGAACGGCTGGAAGATGCTGTCGCGCCGCTCCACCGGCACGCCCTCGCCGCGGTCGATGATGCGGATCTCGGCCCGCTCGCCCAGGGCGCTCGTCGACACGAGCACGCGGGTTCCGGCGGGGGAGTGGCGGTGCGCGTTCGCGAGCACGTTCACGATCACGCGCTGCAGCAGCACCGGGTCGGCCTGCAGGGCGGGGAGAGCCGGATCCAGGGCGAGCTCGACGTCGGCCGGCCCGAGACCGAGTTCGTCGACCGCGGCGAGGATGGGGCCGGTGGCATCGAGGCGCGTCGACGAGACCGCGAGCACGCCCGCTTCGACCCGGCTGACGTCGAGCAGGTCGGTGACGAGGGTCGAGAGGGTCGCGAGACTCTCGTCGGCCGTGGCGAGCAGCTCGGCACGGTCGTCGGGCGAGAGGTCGTGGGCTCCGCGCAGTCCGCCGATCGCCGCGACCGCCGAGGCGAGCGGGCGGCGCAGATCGTGGCTGAGCGCCGAGAGCAGGGCGCTGCGCACCTGGTCGGTCTCGGCCAGTGCGGCGGCCTCCTTCGCCGTCTCGCGCAGCCCGGTGTGCTCGATCGCGGCCGAGAGCTGCGCCACGATCGCGTCGAGCAGGCGCCGGGCCGGGGCGTCCAGCGCATCGCCGCTGAGTTCGAGCACGGCGTGCGACGCGCCGACCTCGAGCGTCGTGGTGCGACCGTCGGCGAGCGGCTCGCCGTCGCTGGCCAGCACCTCGCCCTCGGCCGTGAGCAGTCGCACGCCGCTCAGCCCGAACGCCTCGCGCGTGCGGCTGACGAGCGCCAGCACGGCGTTGTCCCCGCGCAGCACGTTGCCGGCGACGGCTGCGAGCAGTTCGGCCTCGGCGGTCGCTCGCTTGGCGGTGCGGGCACGGCGGGCGGCCTGGTCGACGATGATGCTCACGAGGATCGCGATCACGACGTAGAGCGCGAGGGCGAGCACGTGCAGGGGGTGCGCGACGGTGATAGTGAACAGCGGCGCGACGAAGAGGAAGTCGAGGGTGATGCCCGACAGCACGGCCGCGAACACGGCGGGACGGATGCCGCCGATCAGGGCCACCACGACCACGAGCAGTTGATACGCGAGCACCTCGGAGGTGATCGACTCGGGGCTGCGGAATGCGAACATGATCCACGACAGCAGCGGCCCGAAGGCGAGCGCGACCGCGAAGCCGAGCAGTTGCCGTCGCCAGCCGAGTGCCCCGCCGGTGATCCGGGGGAGGGCGATGCGTCCACCGGCGGCGGCGTGCGTGACGATGTGCACGTCGATGTCGCCCGAGCGGCGGATGACCTCGGAGCCGATGCCCGGTCCGGTCAGTGCCGCCATCAGCCGTCCGCGCCGGCTCACGCCGATGACGAGCTGCGTCGCATCCGCTCCCTGCGCGAATTCGACGAGGGCGCCGGGGATGTCGTCGCCGATGATCTGGTGGAAGCTGCCGCCGAGCGATTCGACCAGCGTGCGCTGCGCCGCGAGGGCGCCGGGGGTCTCGTCGCGCAGGCCGTCCTGCGTGGAGATGTGCACCGCGAGCAGTTCGCCGCCCGCCGAACGCGCGGCGATGCGGGCACCGCGACGCAGCAGGGTCTCGCCCTCCGGGCCCCCGGTCAACGCCACGACCACGCGCTCGCGCGCCTGCCAGGTGCCCTCGATGCCCTGCTCGGCGCGGTAGCTGCGCAGGGCGCTGTCGACCTCGTCGGCGAGCCACAGCAGGGCCAGTTCGCGCAGCGCCGTGAGGTTGCCCAGCCGGAAGTAGTTCGAGAGAGCGGCGTCGATGCGCTCGGCCGGGTACACCAGACCCGCCGAGAGGCGGTCGCGGAGGGTCTGCGGGGCCAGGTCGACGACCTCGATCTCGTCCGCGGCCCGCACCACGGCATCCGGGATCGTCTCCTGCTGCGCGATGCCGGTGATCTTCTCGACCACCGCGTTGAGCGACTCGATGTGCTGCACGTTCACGGTCGTGACGACGTCGATCCCGGCATCCCGGATCGCCTCGACGTCCTGCCAGCGTTTCGGATGCCGCGAACCCGGAACGTTCGTGTGCGCGAGCTCGTCGACCAGGGCGATCTCGGGCCGGCGGGCGATCACGGCGTCGACGTCGAGCTCGGTGAGCGCGATGCCCCGGTGCTCGGTGGTGCGCCGCGGCACCTCGGGCAGACCGATCGTCTGGGCGAGGGTCGCGGCACGGCCGTGGGTCTCGACGACCGCGATCACGACATCGCGGCCGTCGTCGAGCAGGCGTCGCCCCTCGGCGAGCATCTCGAAGGTCTTGCCGACGCCGGGGGCCGCGCCGAGGAGAACGCGGAGACGGCCCCGCCGCTCTCGTGTCATTCGCCCTCCCGCTCATCGAGCGCGAGATTGAGTTCGGCGACGTTGATGCGCTCTTCGCCGAGGAATCCCAGATCCCGCCCTTGAATCCTAGACTCCACGAGCTGGCGGACCGTGCCTTCGTCGAGGTCGCGCGCTGCCGCCACGCGCGGCACCTGCAACAGGGCGTACGCGACGCTGATGTGCGGGTCGAGTCCCGAGCCGGATGCCGTCACCGCATCGGCCGGCACCTCGGCGGGGCTGACGCCCTCGCGCTCGGCGATGGTGGCTGTGCGCTCCTCGATCGCGGCGATCAGGTCGGCGTTCTCGGGGCCGAGGTTGCTGCCGCTGGAGGCCGCGCCGTCGTAGCCGTCACCGGCAGCGGAGGGGCGGGACTGGAAGTACTCGGGGAGGGCGTCGCCGTCGGCATCCGTAAAGGACTGGCCGATCAGCGCGCTCCCCTTGTCGTCGGCGAGGGGTGAGCCGTTCGTCTGCGCGGGCAGGATCAGCTGGCCGATGCCGGTGACGACGAGCGTGTAACCGACGCCGAGCACGAGGGTGAGGACGAGCATCGCGCGGACGGCGACGCCCGCGGTGCGGACGGTGGTGCGGGTGGACGACATGAGGGGCCTTTCAGAGAGTCTTGTGGTGGCCCTTCGTCTCGCTCCGCTCGCTCAGGAACCGGTTCCTGAGCGAGGAGCGGAGCGACGAGACGAAGGGCGGACGGCTAGAAGCCGGGGAGGAGGCTGACGACGAGGTCGATCAGCTTGATGCCGATGAACGGGGCGATCACGCCGCCGAGCCCGTAGACGAGCAGGTTGCGCTGCAGGATCTGCGAGGCGCTCGCCGGGCGGTACTTCACCCCGCGCAGCGCCAGCGGGATCAGGAACACGATCACGATCGCGTTGAAGATGATGGCGCTGGTCACGGCGGATGCCGGGGAGTGCAGCTGCATGACGTTGAGCACCGCGAGGCCGGGGAAGATGCCCATGAACATCGCCGGGATGATGGCGAAGTACTTGGCGATGTCGTTCGCGAGCGAGAACGTGGTGAGCGCGCCGCGCGTGATGAGCAGCTGCTTGCCGATGCGCACGATGTCGATCAGCTTGGTCGGGTCGGAGTCGAGGTCGACCATGTTGCCGGCCTCCTTCGCCGCCG
Organism: Microbacterium sp. 22179; assembly: GCF_052045715.1. Lineage (NCBI taxonomy): Bacteria > Bacillati > Actinomycetota > Actinomycetes > Micrococcales > Microbacteriaceae > Microbacterium > Microbacterium sp. 22179. The sequence goes on from NZ_JBQEPJ010000004.1 coordinate 380,326, forward strand.
ACGTGCCGGTGTTCATCGCCACGCCGACGTCGGCCTGCGCGAGTGCCGGTGCGTCGTTCGTGCCGTCGCCGGTCATCGCGACGAGACGCCCGCCCTCCTGCTCGCGCCGGATGAGGGCGAGCTTGTCTTCGGGGGTCGCCTCGGCGAGGAAGTCGTCGACGCCGGCCTCGGCGGCGATCGCCTTCGCGGTGAGCGGGTTGTCGCCCGTGATCATGACGGTGCGGATGCCCATGCTGCGCAGCTCGTCGAACCGCTCGCGCAGGCCGTCCTTGACGATGTCCTTCAGGTGCACGACGCCGAGGATCTCCGCCTTGCCGGCCCCTGGTCCTGTCGACGGGTCCTTCACCGCGACGACGAGGGGCGTGCCGCCGCTGGAGGCGACGGCATCCGTCAGCTCGTCCAGGAGCTGGGTCCCTGAGCCTGTCGAAGGGTCCCCACTCAGCCACGCCCGCACCGCGGAGCCGGCGCCCTTGCGGATCTGCGTGCCGTCGGCGAGGTCGAGGCCGCTCATGCGCGTCTGCGCCGTGAACGGCACGACGACGGCATCCGTCTGCTCGTCGATGCGGATGCCGCGGCTCGCCGCCAGATCGACGATCGACGCGCCCTCGGGCGTGGGGTCGGCGAGCGAGGCGAGAGCGGCGACGCGCAGCAGCTCGTCGGCGTCGACGCCGGGCAGCGGCAGCACCTCGTGGGCGCGGCGGTTGCCGTAGGTGATCGTTCCGGTCTTGTCGAGGAGGAGCGTGGTGACGTCTCCGGCGGCTTCGACCGCGCGGCCCGACATCGCGAGCACGTTGCGCTGCACGAGGCGGTCCATTCCGGCGATGCCGATGGCCGAGAGCAGCGCGCCGATCGTTGTCGGGATGAGGCACACGAGCAGAGCGATGAGTACCGGGATGCTGACCGGCGACGCCGCGTACGACGCGATCGGGTTGAGGGCGAGCACGACGATCACGAACACGATCGACAGGCTCGCGAGCAGGATGTTCAGCGCGATCTCGTTGGGAGTGCGCTGACGGCTCGCGCCCTCGACGAGTGCGATCATGCGGTCGACGAACGTCTCGCCCGGCTGGGAGGTGATGCGCACGACGATCCGGTCGGACAGCACGCGCGTACCGCCGGTGACGGCGCTGCGATCGCCGCCCGACTCGCGGATCACCGGGGCGCTCTCGCCCGTGATCGCCGACTCGTCGACGGTCGCGATGCCCGCGACGATGTCGCCGTCGCCCGGGATGAGCTCGCCCGCCTCGACGATCACGAGGTCGTCGCGCTGCAGTTCGGCCGACGAGACGCTCTCGGTCGCCGTCTCCGCGTCGAGAAGCTGGGTCCCTGAGCCTGTCGAAGGGTCCCACCCCGCGACCACCCGTCGCGCCATGGTGCTCGTGCGAGTCTTGCGCAGGCTCGCGGCCTGCGCCTTGCCGCGGCCCTCGGCGACCGACTCGGCGACGTTCGCGAAGAGCACGGTGAGCCACAGCCACACGGCGATCCCGGCGGTGAACGGCGCGGGCACGGGGGTGCCGCCCGACTCTCCGGGGCCGCCGAGGAACGGCTCGACGATCGCGAGCACGGTTGTGAACGCGGCGCCGACCCAGACGATCAGCATCACGGGGTTGCGTACGAGGGCGGCGGGATTGAGCTTGCGCAGCGCACCGGGCAGGGCGGCGGCGAGCTGCGGCCAGCCGAACGTGCGCGGCTTCTTTTCGGCGGACGGGGCGGATGCCGCGGCATCCGCTTCTCGAGTGGTGATGAGTGTCATGGTCAGACGAGTCCTTCGGCGAGCGGGCCCAGGGTGAGCACCGGGAAGTAGGTGAGCGCGGTGACGATGACCGTCACGGCGAGGAGCAGGCCGACGAACTGCGGCCGGTGGGTGGGCAGGGTGCCGACGGTCTCGGGCACCTTCTCCTGCGCGGCGAAGGAGCCTGCCAGCGCGAGCACGAGCACGATCGGCAGGAAGCGCCCGAGCAGCATCGCCACGCCGAGTGCGGTGTTGAACCACGGGGTGTTGGCGGTGAGGCCGGCGAACGCCGAGCCGTTGTTGTTCGACGCCGAGGTGAAGGCGTAGAGCACCTCGCTCATGCCGTGCACGCCGGGGTTCAGGATGCTGGTGGCCTCGACGTCCGCCCGGATGCCGGGGATCGCGAAGCTCAGCGCCGTGCCGAGGAGCACGAGGGTCGGCGTGACGAGAATGTACAGGCTCGCGAGCTTGATCTCCTTCGGGCCGATGCGCTTGCCGAGGTATTCGGGCGTGCGGCCCACGAGCAGCCCGCCGACGAAGACGGCGAGGATCGCGAGGACGAGCATTCCGTAGAGACCCGATCCGACGCCACCGGGGGCGACCTCGCCGAGCATCATGTTGAGCATCGGCATCATGCCGCCGAGCGCCGTGTACGAGTCGTGCATCGAGTTGACCGCACCGGTGGAGGTGAGGGTGCTCGCGCTGCCGAACAGGGTCGAGCCCAGGATGCCGAAGCGCACCTCCTTGCCCTCCATCGCGGCTCCGGCGAGTTCGGGGGCGGTGCCGCGGCCGGCGAGTTCGAGAGCCGAGAGCGCGAACGTCGAGACGAGGAAGATCGTGCCCATCACGGCGGCGATCGCGTAGCCCTGGCGGTGGTCGCCCACCATGCGGCCGAACGTGCGGGGGAGCGCGAACGGGATCGCGAGGATCAGCAGGATCTGCAGCAGGTTGGTGAACCCGGTGGGGTTCTCGAAGGGGTGCGCGGAGTTGGCGTTGAAGAAGCCTCCGCCGTTCGTGCCGAGCAGCTTGATGGCCTCCTGCGAGGCGACGGGTCCGCCCGGAATCGTCTGCGGGTTCCCCGCGACCGTGGTGATGTCGGTGAAGCCGGCGAAGTTCTGCACGACACCGCCCGCGAGCAGGGCGAGCGCCGCGAGGATCGAGATCGGCAGCAGCAGGCGTCCGAGTCCGCGGATGAGGTCGACCCAGAAGTTGCCGATCGTGGTCGAGCCGCGGCGGGCGATGCCGCGGATCAGCGCGACCGCGACCGCGAGGCCCACCGCCGCCGACACGAAGTTCTGCACCGTGAGGCCCGCGAGCTGCACGGTGTAGCCCATGGTCTGCTCGGGCGAGTACGACTGCCAGTTGGTGTTGGCCACGAACGACGCCGCGGTGTTGAACGCGAGGCCCTCGGGCACGGCGGGCAGGCCGAGCGACTCGGGCAGGAACGCCTGCAGCCGCTGCAGTCCGTAGACGAGCAGCAGACCCACGACCGAGAACGCCAGCACACTGCGGGCGTAGGCCCGCCAGGTCTGCTCGGATGCCGGGTCGACGCCGATCACGCGGTACACGCCGCGCTCGACGCGGGCGTCGCGCGGGCTCGTGAAGACGTGCGCGATGTAGTCGCCGAGCGGGCGGTAGAGCAGCACGAGGGCGACGATGAGGACGGCGGCCTGCAGCACGCCGAACCAGATCTCGGCGCCCATCAGATGCGCTCCGCCGCGACGAGGGCGATCACGAGGTAGACGACGGCCGCGGCGGCGAGGGCCGCGGCGATGATCTCGAAGACGATCACAGCTTCTCCACCCCCTTCGCGGCGAACGAGACGAGGGCGAACAGCGCGAGAGTCAGCGCGAGGTAGAGGATGTCGAGCACGTCACCGATACAACTCCGCTCGCGCAGGTCTTCACCGGTTCCTCACGGTTCCCCTACGTGCCTCGCGCGGATGCATGCGGTTTGCTGACGGCATCCGCTCGGGGTGCTCAGAGCACGGGACGCCGGCGATGATGACCGGTGAGCTCCTCGAACGCCTGCGCGGCGAGCAGCAGGTCGACGTCGCGACCGGGTGCCGCCACCAGCTGCACCCCGACCGGCAGTCCGTCGGGGGTGAAGCCCGCCGGCACCGACACCGCCGGGCAGCCGGTCGCCGAGATGATCGTCGAGGCGCGCATCCACTCGAGGTAGTTCTCGAGCCGCATGCCGCCGGCCTCACGGGGGAACTCGAGCCGGGCGTCGAACGGGGCGACCTGTGCCGAGGTCAGCACGAGCAGATCGTGCGTCGTGAAATACGACTCGACCGCGGAGGCCAGACGGCATCGCGCCTCGTCGGCGGAGAGCAGATCGTCGACCGTGAGGGCGAGGCCGAGTTCGGTGTTCCAGACGACGGCGTCCTTGATCTCGTCGCGATGCTCGCGCACCAGCGTGCGGTAGTCGGCGGCGAAGTCGTACGCCCGGGTCACGCGGAAGACCTCGTCGGCATCGCGCAGGTCGGGGATGACGTCGTCGACCTGCGCGCCGGCGCTCGCGAAGACGCCCACGGTGGAGCGGACGACCGCGTCTACCTCGGGGTCGACGGGGAGGAGTCCGTCGAGGTCGCTCGAGAAACCGATGCGGAGCCCCGCCAGGCCGGCACCCGCGACATGGCGCTCGGGGTGGGTGAACTCCGGACGCTCGAAGACCGATCCGGACTCGGGTATCGACAGCGGCGCCCCCGCCGCCGGGCCGCTGGCAACCGACATCAGGAGTGCGATATCGCCGACGGTCCGCGCCATGAATCCGGGCTGGGCGAGCCACTCCCAGGGGTTCGCGGGCAGCGCATGCGGGATGCGCCCGTTGGTCGGGCGCATCCCGACGATGTTGGTGAACGAGCCGGGTGTCCGCAGCGACCCTCCCATGTCGGATCCGTCTCCGGATGCCTGGATGCCGGCGGCGATCGCGGCTGCGGCTCCTCCCGACGATCCACCCGCCGAGCGGGTCGTGTCCCACGGGTTGACCGTTGTGCCGAAGACCTCGTTGAACGTGTGCGAGCCGGCCGTGAACTCCGGCACGTTGGACTTCCCGCTGGTGATCACTCCGGCAGCCCGCATTCGCCGGATGATCAGGGCGTCCTGGATCGGCACGTTGTCGAGGAGCAGTGCCGAGCCTCGGGTGGTCGGCAGTCCGGCCACGTCGGTGGACTCCTTGTGCGTCATCGGCACACCGTGCAGGGCGCCGAGGGGCTCTCCTGCCGCCCTGCGGGCATCCGCGCGCTCTGCGCGATCGGCGGCGCGATCGTCATCCCGGGTGACGATCGCGTTGAGCGCCGGATTCACGGCATCCCTTCGGGCGAGATGGTCGGCGAGCGCCTCGCGCGCCGAGATCTCGCCCGAGGCGATGCGCGCAGCCAGCTCACGCGTGCTCAGCCAGGTCAGTTCCGATTCGTAGGCGACGTGCGAGCTCACGAGCGCTCCTCATGTTTCGTGGAAGTATCGCTTCTGTTCCGGCTTTCGAACATACTGTACGTTTAGAAAATCGTAAACGTAAGGTGAACGGACCCCCACTACTCGAGGAGGAGTTTTATGAAAGGTCTGTGGAAAGCCGCAATCGCGACGACAGCGGTGTTCGCCGTCGCACTCACGGGATGCTCGAGCGGTGGATCGGATGACACCGCCGATTCCTCGCGCGAACTCGTCATCGGATCCGCCGATCCGGTGCCCGATCTCACCCCCGGCCGCCAGAGCAACGTCTACGGCCTCATGATGTCGATCTTCAGCCCGCTCACGTTCATCGATGCCGGCGGCGAGCTCAGCTATGTCGCCGCCGAGTCGGTCGAGAGCGACGACAAGACGACCTGGACGATCACACTTCGCGATGGCTGGACGTTCCACGACGGCACGCCGGTCACCGCTCAGGACTACGTCGACAGCTGGAACGCGGTCGCTCTCGGGACGAACGCGTTCGCGAACTCGGGTCAGCTCGCGTCCATCGAGGGCTACGCAGACCTCAATCCCGCCGAGGGCGAGCCGATCGCCGACAGCATGTCGGGTCTCGAAGTGGTCGACGATCACGTCTTCACGGTGTCGCTGAGCCAGCCCGACAGCCAGTTCCCCGTGCAGCTGTCTCAGGCTCAGACGGCCTTCTACCCGATGCCTCAGAGCGCCTTCGACGATCTGGCGGCGTACGGGAAGAAGCCGATCGGCAACGGTCCGCTCGCGCTCACGACCGAATGGGTCGAGGGTGAACCGCTCGTCGCTGAACGCTTCGACGACTACGAGGGCACGGAGCCGACGGTCGACAAGATCACCTGGGTGCCCTACAGCGATCGTCTGACGGCGTACACCGATGCGCTCGCGGGCAATCTCGACCTCACGGCGCTCCCGGCCACCCGGTCTCTTCAGGTGTCCGGCGACTTCGACGAGGAGAACATCTACAGCTTCTCGGCCCCCGGGATGAACTACCTCGGCATCCCTTACTGGGACGAGCGCTACTCCGACGTCCGCGTGCGCCAGGCGATCTCGATGGCGATCGATCGAGAGGCCATCAACGAGGCGATCTACGGCGGGCTCAACACGCCGGCCACGGCCTGGACACCGGCGGTCATGCCGGGCAACCCCGACGGCGTGTGCGGCGAGTACTGTGAGTACGACCCGGATGCCGCCGCTGCGCTGCTCGAGGAGGCCGGCGGATTCGAGGGCGAACTCACGATCCATTTCCCCGGTGGGGCAGGTCACGAGGACCTCTTCAACGCGATCGCGAATTCCCTGCGGCAGAACCTCGGTATCGAAGCCGTCGCGCGGCCCTCGGTCGGATGGGCGGAGTTCGGCGAGGCCAGGAACACCCAGGCGCTCGACGGGCCCTTCTTCTCCCGTTGGGGCGCCCTCTACCCGAGCCAGCAGTCGACCCTGCGGGCGATGTTCTCGAGCGCTCCGGTGTGCAAGAACTGCGGTGGCGCTCTCGATCCCGAGGTGGATGCCGCGCTGAAGCAGGCGGATCTGACCGGCGGCGAGGACGGCACGGCGTATGCGCAGGTGCAGGAGCTCCTCGCCGAGGACTTCCCGATCGTGCCGCTGTTCGACGAGTCGTACAACTACGTCACGTCCGATCGCGTTCAGAAGGTGACCGCGTCGGGCGTGGGCGAGCCCATTCTCACCGCGATCGTCCTCGCCGACGACTGAATCACCGGGCCCCGCATATGTGGAGATTTCTCAGCCGGCGACTGCTGGAGCTCGTCATCGTCTTCTTCGGTGTCACGTTCGTCATCTACTGCGCGGTGTTCCTGCTGCCCGGTGATCCGATCGAGGCGCTGGGCGGCGAGCGCCCCCTCCCCGAGAGCGTGCAGCAGCAGCTGCGCGAGCAGTACGGTCTGGATCAGCCGATCTGGCAGCAGTATCTGAACTACCTCGGAGGGCTGTTCCAGGGAGATCTCGGCACGACCTTCACCGGCCAGTCGGTGAGCGAGCAGATGGCGAGCCGCTGGCCGACGACCATCACCCTCGCCCTCACCGCGTGGGGGCTGACGGTCCTGATCAGCGTCGTCCTGGGGCTGGTCGCCGGGCTGCGTCAGGGGTCGGCGATCGACAGGTCGGTGCTGCTGGGCACCATCATCGCCGAATCGGTCCCGGTGTTCGTCATGGGCATCACCGCCCAGTACGTGTTCGGCATCATGCTCAAGTGGACACCCATCGCCGGAGTCGGCGATGGGTGGCCACGAGCATTCATCCTGCCCGCGCTGATCATCGCCATCTACGGATTGGCGGGGGTGTCGCGCCTCATGCGAGGCAGCGTGATCGACACGATGCAATCGGACTTCGTCCGCACGCTCCGTGCCAAGGGCCTCTCGCGTCGGGGCATCGTCGGGCTGCACGTCACCCGCAATGCCGCAGCACCCGTGGTCAACGTGCTGGCGATCCAACTGGGCTCGTTGCTGGGCGGCACGGTCGTCATCGAGGCGATCTTCAACATCAACGGCGTGGGTCAGTTGCTCTACAAGGCGATTCAGGATCAGCAGGGCACCGTCGTCGTCGGTGTCGCCACCACGCTCGTCCTCATCTTCCTGATCACCAATGTCGTCGTCGACGTCATCTCCTCGCTCCTCGACCCCAGGATCCGCAATGACTGAGCCTGCGACCGTCGCCATCGACGGCAACTTCGACCGCGCGACCACACGCGGACTCTGGGCGACGCTGCGCGGACGCGTGCAGTTCTGGGTGAGTGTGGCTCTCCTCGGCTGCCTCGCGATCATCGCCGTCGCGCCGGGGTTCCTCTCGGGACTCTTCGGTCAGAGCGATCCCCGGGCGTGCGATCTGCTCGCGTCCAACCGCCCTCCCGGGCCGGGGCATCCGTTCGGCACAGACGTGCAGGGATGCGACGTCATGGCCAACGTGCTCTTCGGCACACGCACGTCGCTCTTCATCGGCCTGACGACCACCGCGATCTGCCTCATCGTGGCCGTCGTCCTGGGCACGCTCGCCGGGTACCGCGGCGGCTGGGTCGACTCGCTCATCGCCCGCGGCGCCGACGTCGTCCTGGGCTTCCCGTTCCTCCTCGGCGCGATCATCGTGCTCAACACGGCGCCCGACCGCACGCCTCTGCTGCTCTCGGCCGTGCTGGCCTTCTTCTCATGGCCGACGTTCGCTCGGCTGATCCGCAGCTCCGTCAAGGAGGTGCGCGAGCGGGAGTTCGTGCAGGCGGCGCACGCGCTGGGGTTCTCGCAGCTGCGTGTGGTGCTGTCGCACGTCCTGCCGAACTCCCTCGCCCCCACCCTGGCGATCGCCGCGACGATGGTCGGTGGGGTCATCGGGGCCGAAGCCACGCTGACGTTCCTCGGCGTCGGGTTGGTGCCGCCGTCGATCTCCTGGGGGGTGCAGCTGTCGACCGCGCAGTCGTACTTCCAGCTCGCTCCGCACACGGTGGTGTTCCCCAGCATCTTCCTGACCGTCACGGTGATCAGCCTCATCATGCTCGGCGACGCGCTCAGGGATGCCCTCGACCCGCGGGGACGATCATGAGCGGCGATGGACGGGCACCGACGTGCCGCATCGTTAGCCTGTGGGAATCACGCGGACGACGCCGGACGTCGCCGCAGACATGGACCAATGAAGACGAAAGGGGCGTCGTGACATGGCGCTGGATGCACTGAGCGACGAGATGATCGACTTCATCGATCGGTTCACCGATGCGTGGGAGCTGATGCGCGGCAAGAGGATGAGCGGGCGCGTGCTCGGCCTGCTGATCATCACGGACGAGCCCTCGCTGACGTCGGCCGATCTGGTGAGGCTCCTGGACGCCAGCCCGGGCAGCATCTCGACGTCGACACGGGCGCTCATGGACTCCGGGTACATCACCCGGCTGTCGGTGTCGCACAGCCGCGTCGCGCACTTCCGGGCGGAGGAGGATGTCTGGGGGGCGTTCCTCAGCCGCGAGAAGGTCGGTCTGCAGAGGATGGGCGAGGTGCTGCGCACGGCGATGTCGACCTCCATCGGCTCGGAACCGGCCCCTGCGCGCAGGCTGCGCAACGGCAGCCGCTACATGGCGTGGGTCGACCAGTTCCACCACAACCTGCTCGACCAGTGGCGCGCGTACCGCGACCAGGACGAGGACACGCCTCCGCCGTCCTCGTTGCCCGCCGAGATGATCGCCGCGATCAAACGCGACAGCGAGCGGAGAGACCGTGAGTGATCCCCTTCTGAGCATCACCGACCTCACGGTCGATTTCGGTTCGCACGGCGGGGGCTCGGTGCGAGCCGTCAACGGCGTCTCCTTCGATATCGGCCAAGGCGAGATCGTCGCGGTGGTCGGCGAGTCCGGGTCGGGGAAGTCCGTGACGGCGATGAGCGTGCTGGGTCTGCTGCCCCGCACGGCCGAGGTGACCGGGCGGATCTCCTTCGACGGCGACGACCTCCTCCAGCTCGACGAGCGCGCACTCCAGAGGATCCGCGGACGACGGATCGCCATGATCTTCCAGGACCCGTTCAGCGCCCTCGATCCGGTCTTCACCGTCGGATTCCAGATCCGCGAGACGCTGCGCCGGCATTTCCCCGATCTTTCCGCCCGCGAGCGCAGGACTCGCGCGATCGAACTGCTCGCGTCGGTCGAGGTGCGTGATCCGGAGCGGCGGGCACGGTCGTACCCGCACCAGCTCTCCGGCGGGCAGGCGCAGCGCGTGGTCATCGCCATGGCGTTGGCGTGCGATCCCGAGCTGCTCATCGCCGACGAGCCGACGACGGCACTCGACGTCACGGTGCAGCGCGAGATCCTCGACCTCCTCCTGCGCATCCGCGAACGTGAGGGAACGGCCGTGCTGCTCATCACCCACGACATGGGTGTCGTCGCCGACGTGGCCGACCGCGTCGTGGTGATGCGACACGGTCAGGTCGAGGAGACGCAGACGGTCGCCCGAATCTTCGCGCGCCCGGAGGCGGCGTACACGCGGCAGCTCCTTCAGGCGGTGCCTCGACTGGACGTGGCGGAACGCGAGTCCATCGCTGACGGCGTGCCCATCCTCGAGGTCGATGATCTGAGCGTCGAGTATCGGCGGGGGATCCGATCGGTGACCGCCGTGGAGCACGCGTCGCTGAGCATCGCGCGCGGTGAGATCGTGGCGCTGGTCGGAGAATCGGGATCGGGCAAGTCGACGATCGGCAAGGCCATCACGGGGCTCGCCCCGGTGACCGAGGGGCGGATCGTGATCGACGGCGTCGATGCCGTGCGCGCCCCGCGCCGCGAGGCCATCGAGCTGAAGAAGAAGATCGGCATCGTCTTCCAGAATCCGCAGGGCGCCCTGGACCCCCGGTGGACCATGGCGGAGTCGATCGGTGAACCGCTCCGTGTGCACGGCCGCATGCGGGGGAAGGTGCTGCAGGCCCGCACCGACGAACTCCTCGACGCGGTGGGCCTCTCCCGGTCGTGGGCCACGAGGTATCCGCACGAACTCTCGGGCGGACAGCGACAGCGCGTCGCGATCGCCCGTGCCCTCGCCCTCGATCCGCTCCTGCTGATCGCCGATGAGCCGACCTCCGCCCTCGACGTCTCGGTGCAGTCCACCGTGCTCGATCTCTTTCGCCGGTTGCAGTACGAGCTCCGCTTCGCCTGCCTGTTCGTCAGCCACGATCTCGCGGTCGTCGACAGCCTCGCCGATCGGATCGTGGTGGTGAGCAATGCCCGCATCGTCGAGCAGGGCGAACGGCGCGAGGTCCTGTCGAATCCGCGGGAGGACTACACCCGCCGGCTTCTCGACGCAGCGCCCGTGCCGGACCCGGAACACCAGCAGAGACGACGAAGAGAAAGAGGACGGGTATGACGACGGAAGCGATGGCGGCCACGATCTCCGACGACGAGATCGTGATGCGGGCATCCTCCCTGCCGGAGCTGGACGGATACCCCACGGTCGACGAACTGCTGGAGCGCGTTGAAGCGCTGCGCGAGGAGTTCCCCGACCTGGTCACGAAGAGACGCGTGGGCACCTCCCGTCTGGGCGAGCCCATCATGCAGTACACCGTCGACGGCGGGACGGATGCCGACGATCGGCGCGCACGGTGTCTGGTGGTCGGCGGCATCCATCCGAACGAGCCGATCGGCTCGCACACCGTCATCCGTCTGATCGACGACCTTCTGCGCGACGGATCGCTCCGGGAGCGCCTGCACGCGGTGTGGCACGTCATTCCCTGCATCGATCCCGACGGCATGCGGTTGAACGAGGGGTGGTTCGACGAGCCCTTCGACGGCGAGACCTACTTCCGCCACTTCTATCGTCCGCCGGGGCACGAGCAGGTGGAGTGGACGTTCCCGATCGACTACAAGAAGAAGTACTTCGATGCCACGCTCCCCGAGACCCGGGCTCTGCAGCGCGCCATCGATGAGGTGCGGCCCGACCTCTACATCCCCCTGCATAATTCCGAGACGGGCGGCGCCTACTACTACCTCTCTCCGGACGCACGCGACCTGGCGCCGCTGCTGCATCGCCTTCCCGCCGAACTCGGGATCCCCCTGCACCTCGGCGAGCCCGAAGCGTCGCATTTCACCGAGCTGGCGCCGGCCGTCTTCGCCGCCGGGACGTCGGAGGACGTCTACGAATGGCGCGTCCAGAACGGCCTCGACCCTGCGCCGCCCGGAGGGGCCGGTCAGTCCTCGACCAGCTATGCGAGCCGCTACGGCACGCTCTCGCTGATCGCCGAACTCCCCATCTGGCGGACGTTCGGCGCCGATGACACGCAGCCGTCCGGCACGAACTACGCGGACCTTCTGCGTGAGGCGGGGGAGGCGCTCGTGGGGACGGGGACGCACCTCTGCGCGGTGCTCGACAGCATCCGGTCGTCGCTCACCATCGACTCGCCGTTCCTGCGCAGTGCGGAGGCGTTCGTGCCCGGCATGACGCGCGCAGGACAGCACATGATCGACCGTGCCGAGGACCCCGCGAACGATCGGGTCGCGATCGTGGCCGAGCGGCCGATGTCGGTCGTGTGGATGTACCGTCTGCGTTTCGGCGGAGCACTGCTCCGCGCGCTGCGGGCCGAGGTCGCCGCCGGGTCGGCGCCCGCGACGGTCCGGCGGGCAGCCGCCGATCTGGAGCGATCGTGGAACGGGTGGCTGGCTCGGCGTGATTCCGACGAGCGTCCCGAGGGCATTCCCGTCACCGACGTCGTCGGGGTGCAGTACGGAGCAGTGCTCGGCCTCGTCGCGCATCATGCGCATCGCGTTCGCACTCATGCCCGTCTGGAAGAAGCATCATGACACTCATCGGTACCACGCTCCCCACGCTGCAGATCCTGTCGGGAGAAGCCGCCTCGGCTGACGTCGATGTGCTCGTCGTCGGTGTCGGCACGCGCGACGGTGCTCTCGAAGTCGCGGCGCCCGCGCTGCCGGACGAGATCTCATCCACGCTCACGACCGCCGCAGCGGCGGTCGGGCACAAGGGAGCGGTGGGCGCGGTCGCGCGTGTGCCGTCGCCGGCCTCGATCGCTTCGACATCCGTCGTGCTCGTCGGCCTCGGCGACTTCGCCGGCGCCGGTTCGGACGACGTCGCGGCCCGTGACGAGGTGCTGCGGCGGGCGGCGGGCTCGGCGCTGCGATCCCTCGAATCCGCGCAGCGTATCGGGATCGCGCTTCCCGTCAACGATCCCGCTAGTGCGGAAGCCGTGGCGCTGGGGGCGCTGCTGGGCGCGTATCGCCATACCGCGCATCGCGCCGAGCGCAGCGCGACGATCGCCGGGCGGACCATCGCGATCGCGGTCGGAGGAGACGCGCGATCGGCACTCGATCGCGCCACGATCCTCGCTCGCGCCGTCGCCGCCACACGCGATCTCGTGAACGAGCCCCCGTCCCACCTGTTCCCCGTGTCCTTCGCCGATGCCATCGTGGAGCGCGCGCAGCGCCAGGGCGATTCCGTCGTCGTCGACGTCATCGACGACGACGAGCTGCGCGAACGAGGATTCGGGGGGTTGATCGGCGTCGGAGCCGGGTCGGTGCGGGGGCCGCGGCTGGTCAAGGTCTCCTATGACCCGGCTGGCGCGACCCGCCACATCGCGCTCGTCGGCAAGGGGATCACGTTCGACTCCGGGGGCATCTCGATCAAGCCCGCGGCGAACATGGAGAAGATGAAGTCCGACATGGCCGGCGCTGCGGCGGCGGCTCAGGCGCTCTTCGCGATCGCGGAGCTCGAGCTGCCCGTGCGGGTGACGGCATGGCTGGCGCTGGCCGAGAACATGCCGTCGGGGTCGGCGGTGCGCCCGAGCGACGTCGTCAGCATCTACGGCGGCAAGACCGTCGAGGTGATCAACACCGACGCCGAGGGGCGACTCGTCCTCGCCGATGCTCTGGTGGCTGCGCAGGAGGAGAAGCCGGATCTGCTTCTCGATCTCGCGACCCTCACCGGCGCCCAGGTGACCGCGCTCGGGTATCGGACCTCGGGCGTCATGGGGGTGCGGAGTGCCCGCGACGCCGTCGTTCGCGCAGCCGATGCGACAGGCGAACCGATGTGGGCCATGCCCATCCCCGAGGAGGTATTGGCTGCCTACGAGTCGACCACGGCCGACCTCAAGAACGTCGGCAAGCCCGCTGCCGGCATGCTCGGCGCGGCGGCGTTCCTCCGAGAATTCGTCGAGGACGGAGTCGCGTGGGCACATCTCGACATCGCCGGCCCCGCCTACAACTCCGATTCGGCCTACGGGTACATGCCGCTGGGCGGGACCGGTGTGCCGGTGCGGACCCTCGTGGAGGTCGCCCGCGCCCTGGCTGACGGTTCCGAGGTGACGGCATGACCGCGTTCGTGGGTGTGCAGGACATGGTGGAGTGGATCGCGCGCCGTGGGGCCGAGACGATCATGACGGAGATGGCCGACACGATCGAGGCGGACTTCCGCCGGTGGGAGTCGTTCGACAAGAGCGAGCGCGTCGCCAATCACACGCCGTTCGGGGTGATCGAGCTGATGCCGATCAGCGACCCCGACGTGTACGCGTTTAAGTACGTCAACGGTCACCCGTTCAACCCGGGCCGCGGCTACCAGACGGTGACGGCGTTCGGTGTGCTCGCCGATGTGCACAACGGTTACCCGGTGTTCCTCGCCGAGATGACCATGCTCACGGCGTTGCGCACGGCGGCGACGTCGGCGATGGTCGCCCGGCGCCTCGCGCGCCCGGATTCGTCGACGATGGCGATGATCGGTGCGGGCAGCCAGGCCGAGTTCCAGGCTCTCGCGTTCCGGGGGGTGCTGGGGGTGTCACGGTTGCGGATCTACGACGTCGACCCTGCGGCGTCGGCGAAGTTCGTGCGCAACCTCGCCCCGCGCGGGTTCGACATCACGGTGTGCGCGTCGGCGTCGGAGGCCGCCGCCGGTGCCGACATCGTCACGACGTGCACGGCCGACAAGGCGGTCGCGCAGGTGCTGACGG
>NZ_JBQEPJ010000005.1:0-161911 GCF_052045715.1 Microbacterium sp. 22179
ACGTGAGCTGACCGGCGGCGTTGAACTGTGCCGTCAGATGAGAATCCCCCGCCTCGGCGCCCGTGACGTCCCACGACGTGCGGTTACCCGCCTCGTCATACCCGTACAGGTTCGTCTCGCCATCGGATGCTTCCGACTGCGTGAGGCGACCCAGGTTGTCGTAGGTGAAGGTGTGAGAGAGGGTGTCGACTGATTGCGTGGTCGGGTCGGACCCTTCGTCAAGCTCAGGGACCGTCCCGGGCTCAGGGACCGACGGTTCCGCGATCTCGGGACCCGTGATCGTGCGGACGGAGTCCGTCACGCTGCCCGCGGCGTCGTACTCGTACGTGTACTCGAGCGACGCCCCGGCGGGAACCGGAGACTCCACCTCGGGCAGCGTGCGCCGCTCGAGATAGTCCCACGTCTTCACACACGGCTTCTGCCCACCCGCGGTCGGCGCCTGCCGCTCGGCGAGATACGTGCCCACGGCACGGCACTCCACGGCATCCGTCTTCAACGGCTCCGGCTCGGGCTCGGCAGGCACCGGCTCCGGCTCGGGCGTCTCGTGCAGCACCCGCGTGACCTGACCCAGCGGGTCGTACTCGAACGAGCTCGTCACCTGGTTCGGGCGGGTGATGCCCGTCAACCGGCTCTCGGCATCCCACGCATATTCGACGACCCCCTCGGGCGTCGACTGCGTCGCCACATCACCCGCGGCGTCGAACGTGTACGCCGTCTCGGTGCCATCCGGATACGTCAGCGACTCGCGCAGACCCGCCGGCGTGTACGTCGAGGTGAGCGTGTCACCCCGGGTGTCGGTCTGCTCGAGCAGACGACCCACCTCGTCGTAGACCCACCCGGTCGTGCCGGTCGGGTCGTCCATCACGATCGGCTGCTGCTCGCCGCTGTACTCGAACGACACCTCGCCGTCCGACCGCACCAGCGTCTCGACATCACTGCGCACGTCGTACGTGTACGCCGCCACGAGTCCAGCCGGGTTCGACACCCGCTCGACGCGACCGGCGTCGTCGTACGCCGTCTTCGTCTCGATGCCCGTCGGACCGGTCTCGGTCGTCTGACGCCCCGCCGCGTCGTACGCGAAGGTCGTCTCCGCCCCCAGCGGGTTCGTGATCTTCTCGAGGAGACCGGTGGCGGTGTACGCGTACGCGGTCTTCACGTTCACATCGGCGGCGGCATCCGCCCCGGGCTCGTAACCCTCGATGACCCCGACGAGCTGACCCGCCTCGTCGTACGAGAAGGCCGTCGCCTCGCCAACCGGATCGACGGCCTGCGTCTGCCGGCCGGCCTTGTCGTAGGCGTACGTGCTCACGCCGCCCGCGGCATCCGTCGCCGTCACCAGGCGCGATGCCTTGTCGTAGGCGTAGGTCGTGACCCCGCCGAGCGCATCGGTCTGCGACACCAGGCGCCCCGCGGCATCGTAGGCGTAGGTCGTGCGCGCCCCACCGGGCGCGACGATCGCCGTCTGCTGCCCGTTGCGGTCGTACTCGATCGCGGTCGTGCGACCGTCGGCATCGAGGATGCTCGTGATCCGCCCCACGGCGTCGTACGAGAATTCGGTGACCGCACCGGTGGCATCGGTCTCGCGCAGCACCTGGCCGGCGGCATCCACCTCGTAGAGCGTCGGATTGCCGTTGCGGTCGACGACCCCGATGAGGTTGCCGTCGATGTCGTACAGGTACTCGGTCTCGAACCCGGCCGGGTCGGTGACGAGCGTCACCCGATCCATCGGGTCGTACTCGTAGGTCGTGACGCCGCCCGCGGCGTCGGTCTGCGACACCACGCGTCCGGCGGCGTCGTACTCCACCGACGACGCGGCACCCGTGGCGTCGGTGGTCGTGACCGGGCGACCGAGATCGTCGATCGTCGACGTCGTCTCGGCACCGAGAGGATCGACGGATGCCGTCTGCACCCCGGTCTCGTCGTACCGGCGCTCCCACTCCCCGCCGTTCGGGTCGATGACGCCCACCGTGCGGTAGGCCTCGTCGAGCACGAACGCGGTGGTTCCGCCCTCGGCATCCGATGACGCCGTCAGGTTGTCTTCGCCGTCGTAGGCGAACGTCGATGCGCCACCCTCGGGGTCGGTCACCGTGACCAGGCGCGTCAGCGCATCCCACGTGTAGCCGGTGACCGCGCCCATCGGGTCGGTCGCCGCCGTCAGCTGCCCGTTGCCGTCGTAGGCGTAGGTGGTGACCCCGCCCTCGGCATCCGTCGTCGATGCGAGGCGGTCGCCCGCATCCCAGGCGAACGACGAGACGCCGCCGGCCGCATCGGTCACCGAGGTGAGGCGGTTGCTCGCGTCGTAGGCGTACGTCGTGACCCGCCCGATCGCATCGGTCGACGACACCAGGTTGCCCCGGGCGTCGTACGCATAGGTCGTGGCGGCTCCCGACGGCAGGATGCTGCGCGTCAGGTCGCCCGCCGCGTTGTACTCGAACCGCACGCTCGTGCCGTCGGCCTGCTGCACCTCGGTGATCAGGCCCTGCGCGTTGTAGACGTTGGTCTCGGTGCGGTCGCCGTCGAGATCGGTCGCCGTCTCGACGTCGCCGCTATCGGTGTACGTGTAGCTCGTGACGGTACCCGACGGGTCGACCTCTTCGAGCAGGTTGCCGTCGTCGTCGTAGGTGTACTCCCACGTGCGACCGGCCTCGTCGGTGTGCGACGACACGTTGCCGACGTCGTCGAACTCCCATGTCGCCTTCTCACCGGCGGTGTCGACGATGCCCGTGATGCGGGCATTGTCGTCATACTCGAACACGGCCACGCCGCCCTCGTTGTCGGTGTAGGTCGTCTTGCCGTCGGCGTAGGCGAAGGTGCGCACGTTGCTCTCGGCATCCAGCTGACGCACCACGCGGCCCGCCGCGTCGTACTCGTTCACGAGATACGTGACGCCGTTGCCGTCGGTGGCCGTGAGCATCCGGTGCTCGGCGTCGTACGTGAACGACTGCACTGTGCCGTCGGCGCTCGTGATCGACATCAGATCGCCGGCGTCGTTGTAGGCCAGCGACCAGGTGCGTCCATCCGGCAGCGTGAAGCCCGTGATACGCCCGACGCCGTCGCTCTCGACGTGCACGGTCTGCCCGGCGGCGTCGGTGATCGAGGTCAGCGGCGTGAACTGGTGCACGTCGGGGTCGGATGCCCCGTACGTGAGGGTCGTGGCATTGCCTTGGCGGTCGATGTGTCGGGAGAGCTCACCGATGCCCCAGATGTCGGCGGCGTCGAAGACCCAGGTCTCACCCTCGTCACTCGTGAGGTTCAGCTGGCCCGCGCCACCCTCGGTGAGGGTGAGGCCGAGCCCCTCCTCACCCGTGTAGCCACCGGCGCCGTCGCTCGCGAACACGAATGACGCACCGTCGCCGCGCACGACCATGACCGAGTCGTCGTCGAAGCGCTGCGCCCGGGCTCCCAGCCCGAACGTCCAGCCCGCGCCGATCCGCGAGAGCCGGCCGTCCTGCGCGTTGTAAACGAGGTTCGCCGCGATCGACTGCGCGCCGGGGCCCGCCAGGTCGAACAGCGGGAACGACTCGACCAGGTTTCCGGTCGAGAACGACACCGGATCGGCGCCGTAGGTCTGGTAGTTCTGGTAGCCCAGGTGGCGCCAGCGGGCGAGCTCGGCCTGCGACGGCGGCGAAGGCCAGCCGCCCAGCACGGGGTCGGTGCAGTCGAAGCCGATCGACTCGAGGTACCCGCCGAGGCTGCGGAACGTGCCGTCGACGATGCTGCCGAAGCCCTGATCGATGACCGGACGGTCGTAGTTGTGATCGAGGAACAGCGTCTCGACGTGCGCGTACGCCCCCGGCACCCCGCCGAACTGCGCGAACGGGAAGTTCGCGTTCGACGGCTCGATGTTCGACGGACGCCCCGTGTACGTCGGCATGTGCGTGACGAACGAGTCGCGCAGTTGGTTGTCGGCACCCGAGCCGCGCGAGTAGGCCATCGTGCCGCCCTCGGCCTCGTTGCCCCACGCGTACCCGTTCCACGTCGCGAAGCCGAAGCTCACGGTGGCGACGGGGTTGGCGGATGCCGCGACCCCTGCGCGGGTATCACGGGAGACGAACGGGATGCCGGCCGCGTTCGTGACCACGACTCGGGCCTTGCACTGCAGTTCGAGGTAGCTCTTGAGTCCCTGCACGAGGTTCCAGTTGTACGGGAACTCGGTCGCCGGAGCCGGCGTCTGCACGACGCCCTCGTCGTTGTCGGGGTCGAGCACCACCACCGGTCCCGGCGGAACCGGGAACGGGGTGCCGATCACGACGAACTGCGACAGGTGATCGGACTCGCCCTTGACCGTCTGCGTCTCGGCGTCGAAGTACGACGGCAGCTCGGTCCACGGCTCGTCGGGCGTCGATCGCGTGTAGATGCGCAGGGTCGAGGTCTCGACCTCGGCCTCTTCGACGCGCGCCATGTCGACGTCGAACTCGAGCGTGATGCCCGGAATCACGTCCTTGACGACCGGGCCGTGCTCGGGGTCGTCGCTGGGCAGATCGATCAGCTCGGCGGGAAAGCTCGTGACTTTCTCGCCGGCATCGTTCAGCGCGACGATCTCGACCGGATCGCTCACCACCACACCCGAGGTGTCGACCACGGCCGAGCGACGCGCCTGCGCCTCGGACGGCGCCTCGGTGAGGCTGAGCGAGACGGAAGCCTCGAGGTCATGGCCCGAGAACGTCGCCTGCACGCCGAGCGCGTCGGAGGCGATGTCGGTCGGCTCGCCGGGGGCGAGATCGGATGCCGCGGCCGAGGTCTCGATCGGCTTCGAGGTGCCGGTGGAGGTGTGGGCGGTGGCGCTGGTGGTCGTGGAGATGCCGCCTTGGACGGGCGGGGCCGCCGGGGCGGGGGTCTCGGTGGCGGTGCCGGTGGTGTCGTCGGTGTCATCGGTGTCGTCGGTGTCGTCGAGCTCTCCGTCGGCGTTCAGGCCGGCGGCCGCGTAGACCTTCTGCAGCACCTCGGAGCGGGCCTGCTCCATGAGCTCTTGGGGCGTGAACGGTGCGGGCGCCACGGCGCCGACACCGAGAACCAGCGCCGCGATCGCACTGACCGCGACGGACCTCGACCACATCAGCGACCAGCCTCGGTGGAGTCGTCGGTGTCGGGCGTCGTGTCGGGGGTGGTGTCGGGCGTCGGGTCGGTGCCTTCGGCATCCGGGGAGGTGTCGGCTTCTGCGGCGGGCTCGTCGAAGACGTCGAGGTCGGAGTCCGCGTCGGCATCCGTGTCGGTCTCGGTCGGCGCAGCGGCATCCGTACCGGTGTCCGTATCGGTGCCGGCATCCGCGTCATCGCCCGCGTCGATGCCGGCCGCGGCGGCGGCGCTGCGGCGGCGCTGCCAGATCCAGAGTCCGAGGCCGCCACCGATCAGCACGACGGCGAGGATGATGATCCAGAGGGCGATCGTGCCACCCGTGATGGCGAGGTCGTCGACGCGCACGACGCAGGCGGCGAGCTCCGCGGCATCCGAGACGCCGTTGCCGTCGTAGTCCTCCGAGCCGTCCGCGCAGGTGCGCGTGCCGCAGATCACGAACTCGACCCAGTCGCCGATGCGGTCGCCGTCGGCGTCTTCGAGCGAGTTAGAGCAGGTGTCGGTGCCGCAGACGAGGCGCTCGGCGAAGTCGGGGATGCCGTCCTTGTCGCGGTCGGCCGTGGGCGAGGCGCACGTGGTGCTGCCGCACGAGAGCACTTCGGTCCAGTCGGGGATGCCTTCGGCGTCGCGGTCTTCGGTGCCGATCGCGCAGGTCGCGGTGCCGCAGACCTCGCGCTCGACGACGTCGGGGATGCTGTCGCCGTCGGAGTCCTTCTCATCCGCCGAGGCGAACACCATCGGAGCGGCCGCGACGCTCGCGATCACCATGTCGGCGGAGGCGGGTTCGACCGCCTGTGCCACGACCGGTGTCGACATCAACGACACCAGTGCGACTGCTCCGACGATTGCGCGCGCGACAACACGTCGCACCATGTACTTGGGCAAAGTCATCCCCCCGGATGCTCACAGGCGCCTCATATGCGCCGCTCTGGGGATTCACAGTGGCCTATGTCTTCGCGCAATTGCAAGCCGAATTACGCGACACGCCGGGCCCAGAAAAAAGATTCTGTTTTCGCGTCATAAAACGCGGAGTTCCTCGTCTAGGCGATAGCACGAGCACTTTCCCCGCCCGCCCCTTTTGGCATTTTGGTATATCGGGTTCGGGCGTTTATCCGTCACGAATTCCGAATTCGTGCGGGGCGGAATCCGTCGACAGGCTCAGCGCCCCAGTTCAGAAACGGAGCGACCCGGTGGGGCTGGTCCCTGAGCTTGTCGAAGGGTCCCTCACAAGACACTCCTCCCCCGGCACAAGTTCGGAGATCCGATTCGACACACCGCACGAACGGATGCCGCGACCGGCGCGTCGCCCCACAACTCCGAAGTCGTGCGGGGGCGGGGCGCTTCGACAGGCTCAGCGACCCAGTGCACAGGCTCCGCGACCCCGTTCAGAGGCAGAGCCACCCCGCGACGAGGCGCCCCATCGAAGAGGCGTCTTGTCAAAGAGACTGGGTCCCTGAGCTTGTCGAAGAGTCCCCCACAAGACCCCCCGGCACAACTTCGGAGATCCGATTCGACACACCGCACGAACGGATGCCGCCACCGGCGTGTCGCCCCACAACTCCGAAGTCGTGCGGGGGCGGGGCGCTTCGACAGGCTCAGCGACCCAGTTCAGAGGCGGAGCGACCCCGCGAAGAGACTGGATCCCTGAGCCTGTCGAAGGGTCCCCGCGAGACACTCCCCGGGTACGAGAAAACCCCCGCCGCTCTCGCGACGGGGGTTTCAAGTGATGTGCGCCCGAAGGGACTCGAACCCCTAACCTTCTGATCCGTAGTCAGATGCTCTATCCATTGAGCTACGGGCGCCCAGCCCGCTCAGCGGGCCGTGGAATAGCCTACATGAGACTCGACGCGAAAGCGAAACGAGCCCCTCAGGCGGTCTCGGCGGACTCCTTCTCGGCGTCCTTCTCCTTCTTCTTGCGCTTCGCCTTGGCGCGCTGCAGCGACGACAGCGCCTGCAGATCGACGAGCCGCAGCGCCTGCATCCGCGCCTCGCGCATGCGGGAGTAGTCAGGATCCTGATCGGGACGCATGCCCTCGACGCGCAGTCGACGGTCGAGGTTGTGCCGCACGTCGGACCACGCACCCTCGCGCGCCTCTTCGACCATCGCGCCGAGCTGCTCGGGGTCGTCCATCATCTCGCGCAGCTTCGCCGCGACGCCGCTCGACTGCTTCGCCCGTCGCCGCAGGTTGCGCACATCGCGGTCGCGGTAGTCGTGCGTGCCGCGCGGATCGGAGTGCCGACCACGGGCCCGCTTGCGCAGGGCGGTGACGTTCGCGGCCGCCGCCTCGGACTCCTCGGCCATCGCTCGCAACGCCTCACGGGCGTCGGCGATGTACTTCTCGGTGTCGAAGATCCCGTCCTCGGCGATAGTCCCGACGAGGATGTGGTTCTTGATCGCGAGGCGCGCCGCAGCGGTCGCGATCGCGACGCCTTCGGCGATGGCATCCGCTGTTCGTCCCACCGGAACCTCCTCCCTTCGAGCGTACCCGTATCGCCCGCGCGCAGCCTCGGCCAGAATGGGCAAGAGCCCGCTCGGCTCGCCCTCGAGGAGTATGCATGCGGCCACTGACATTGCCCGGAAGCACGACCGTCATCACCGGCGCGGCCAGCGGCATGGGGGCCGAGGTCGCCCGCCAGCTCGCCGCCGCCGGCGCGCACCTCGCCCTCATCGACCACAACGCCGAGGCGCTGCAGGCCCTCTCGACCGAACTCGCCGGTCCGCGCAACCCGAGCGCCCCACCCGTCACCATCCACGTGGTCGACCTTCGCGACGACGACGCGGTGTTCGCGACGGCATCCGACATCACCGCCGCCCATCCTCGGATCACCGCGCTCATCACCTGCGCGGGGTCGTCGATGCTCGGCGACATCGACCAGCTCACGATGGAGGAGATGCGCTGGCTCACCGACGTGAACCTCTGGGGCACGGTGTCGATCACGAAGGCGCTCCTGCCCGCGCTGCGCCGCGCCCCCGCCGCCCACATCACGCACCTCGCGAGCGTCTACGCCCTCGCCGCCCCCGCCGGTCGCATCCCCTACGCGCTGAGCAAGTACGCCGTGCGCGGGTTCTCCGAAGCGCTGCGGCACGAGCTCGAGGGCAGCACGGTGTCGGTCGGCGCGGTGTATCCGGCGGGCGTGCGCACGGGCATCATCCTGCACGGTCGGTACGCCGCCGCGATCCCGCCGGCCATCGCCGATCGGGCCGCCGCCGCACAGGCCGCGATGTACCACACCGAGCCCGCGGATGCCGCAGCGCGCATCGTACGCGCGACCGTCCATCGCCGGGCGCGCACCATGATCGGCCGCGAGGCCCGGCTCATCGACGTACTCACGCGCCTCTCCCCTGCCGGGTACTGGCGCGTCATGCGCGGGCCGCTGCGCGAGGCCATCGACACGACGACGCCGATCGACTGAGCCAGCGACCGGCCGTCAGCCCACCGCGCCGACCCAGATGCCCGACGCCCACGC
This sequence comes from Microbacterium sp. 22179, assembly GCF_052045715.1. Classification (NCBI taxonomy): domain Bacteria; kingdom Bacillati; phylum Actinomycetota; class Actinomycetes; order Micrococcales; family Microbacteriaceae; genus Microbacterium; species Microbacterium sp. 22179. The sequence continues at coordinate 8,542 of NZ_JBQEPJ010000005.1, forward strand.
CTGCTGATCGCCGTTGCACCCGACATCGCCCGGGTACCCGCGCACGACCGCCATGCAGTTCGCCAAGAACTCGGGGTCTCCCCCGAACATCGACTGGTACGAGCCCGAGGCGTTGAGCGCACCCCACACCTGGAATTGGTAGATGTGCGCGAGCTCGTGCGCCATGGCCCACTGCAGGCGCCCGGTGCTCCAGTTCGCGATGTCGGCGCGGTACTTGATGTAGCCGCCGCTGTTCGCGCAGGCCGGGGCCGTGCCGCCCGCGCACGACGACGACTCGTACAGGCCCACGCCCGCCCCGCCCACCTGGTCGAGGGCGGCGCGCACGCGCGCGTACCCGTCGGGTCCGCTCGTGCTCCAGGCCGGCCCGGCAGGACCCGCGGTGACGATCTGCGCCGCCTGCCAGTCGGAGACCTCCTCGCCCACCTTCTCGGTGAGCGCGTGAACGGTGGCGGTGGCCGCGACGACCACCGCGGGATCCGACCGCTCGGCGAGCACCGTCTGCTGCGCATTCAGAGCGGATGCCCGGTGCGCCGCCGTGTCGACCTTGCCGTCCGCGCCCTCCAACGCCGTGGAGAGAGCGGCGATCTCATCGACGAAGGCGGGGCGCACCTCGAGCACCGCGTCGCGGTCGGCGGCATCCTCTTCGGCGCGTTCGACGGCCCCTTCGAGATAGGCGGTGCGCGCGGCAGAGGTGTTCGCCTGCTCGGTCACGGCGATCAGTTCGGCGACCGTCTCGGCGCGCTCCGCCTCGAGAGCGGTGGCTCGATCGACCACGGCGCCGCCCACCAGGATCGCCGCAGCGATCGTCACCGCCATCGCGCGCCGGATCACTGCATGAATCCCGTGGTGTCGGTGAGCTCGGCATCCTGCTCGGCGATCTGCGAGCGCAGGGCCGTGAGCCGTGCGGCCAGGCCGAGGTTGTCGTCACCGATGTCGTCGAGACGCTCGGTGGTCTGCTCGACGCGCTCCTGGAGCTGGGCGACCTCGGCCGCGCGCTGCTGGTCGGCGAGCACGACGATCGTCGCTCCCCCGATCAACAACAGACCCCCGACGACGACGGCTACGCCTCGCATACCGCTCCCCAGAGAACGCGAACACACCCAACAGGCCCAATATAGCGGTGTGCCGGGGCGGTGTGAGGGCGAAGTGCGGCGGACCGGCCGTTCACAACTCCGGAGGTTTCAGCTCGAACTGGCCCGAAGCGGTCGTCCCGCGATGCAAACCCTCGTTCTTCCGGAGTTATGAACGCCGGGCCGCCGCCACGCACGAGCGCAGCCGCCGCCACGCACGAGCGCAGCCGCCGCCCCTCAGACCTCGACGCCGCGCGCCAACCGCCGCTCGGCCGCGAGCCGCCCGCTCGCGAGGTGCTGCGGGATCAGCGTGCGCAGGGCGTCGGAATCACGGGCCTCGATCGCCTCGAGAATGATGCGGTGCTCCTCGGCCATCGCCAGGAGGTCGTCGTGCTGACCGAACAACCACTGCAGCCGCGTGAGGAAGACGCTGATCAGCTCGTTGAGCATGTCGTTGCCGGCGAGGCGCGCGGCGATCTCGTGGAACTCGCCCGCCGCGATCCGCGCACCTTCGGCATCGCCCGCGAGGGCCGCCGCCATCTCACGCTCGTAGGCGAGGCGGATGCGCTCGATGCCGTCCTCGTCGTGGCGCTCGGCGGCGAACACGAAGATCAGGGTCTCGATCGCCTCGCGCACCTCGGCGAAGTCCTGGATGTCCTGGTGCGTGAACTCGCGCACCACGGCCCACGTGCGCGGCCGTGCGACGACGACGCCCTCCGACACGAGAACGCGGATGGCCTCGCGCACCGGCAGCCGCGAGACGTGCAGCTCGGCGGCGATGTCGCGCTCGACGAGTCGCGATCCCGGGGCACGCCGACCCAGCACGATGTCATCGCGCAGTATGCGCGTCACTCGCACCGACTCCAGTTCGGTAGCCCCCGCCCCCGTCATTCCGGCAGTCTTGCACTCGCAGAGCGAAATCGCCAACTTTGGTATCCCAGGGCGAGAATATTCAGCTGAATGAGACGGGGGACGGATGCCGCAGCATCCGTCCCCCATCGTGAAATCGATCTCGGCTCAGGGCAGGCGATTCGCCTTCGCCAGGTTCGCCTCGAGCTCGGCCGCGTTCTGCCGCACGACGTACGCCGGGCGATCGCGCTCGACCCGCCACGACTCGCTGAGGGGTCCGATGTTCACGGTGTCGAATCCGATCTCGTCGTAGAACTTCGTGACGAACGCGACGGCCTCGTCGTCGCCCGCGGTCGCGAGCGCGCGGCGGTTCGGCGTGCCGGCCGGGGTTCCGTCGGACGTGATGTCGGCGGCCATGATGTGGTTGAACGCCTTGGCGATGCGCGAGGTGGGCAGGTGCGCCTGCACGATCTCGGAGGTCGTGGTCTCGCCCTTGTCGAGTGCGTCGATGTGGCCGTCGCGCTCGAAGTAGTAGTTGTTCGTGTCGAGCACGATCTTGCCGGCGAGCGGTTCGACCGGCACGTCACCGATCGCCTTGAGCGGCACCGTCACCACGACGACATCGCCCTCCGCACCTGCTTCGACCGCGGTCGCCGCCTTCGCCTTCGGGCCCAGCTCGTCGATGAGATCCGTGAGGGTCTCGGGTCCGCGCGAGTTCGCGATCACGACGTCGTAGCCGGTGGCGACGGCCGCGCGAGCGACCTGGGCGCCGATGTGTCCTGCACCGATGATTCCGATAGTGGTCATGCAGGTGCCAACGCCCACCGCCCGCCGGTATTCCGAGAAGTCCCCGGATGACGTCGGCGCGCCCTACGCCGAGGGTGACAGCGTCGACTTCTGCAGGGCATCCTCCGCGGCGACCCACGCGAGCATCGCGCACTTCACGCGCGCCACGTACTTCGACACCCCGCCGAGAGCCGCGGCATCGCCGAGGAGTTCCTCGTCGGGCTCGATCTTGCCGCGCGAGCGCATCGCCTCGCGGAAGGCCGCGATGCGCACGTCGAGATCGTCGACCGAGAGCCCTTCGGCGAGCTCGGCGAGGAGCGACGCGGACGCCTGCGAGATCGCGCAGCCGTGCCCCTCCCAGGCGATCGCCTCGATCGATCCGTCAGCCGCGCGGTGCACCTGCACGGTGACCTCGTCGCCGCAGGTCGGGTTGACCTGGTGCGACTGCGCCAGGATCTCGCCCCGCAGGCCGAAGCCGTGCGGCGTGCGCGAGTGGTCGAGGATGAGCTCCTGGTAGAGGTTCTGCAGGTCGCCGGACGTCATGAGCGTGCTCCGAAGAAGTCGATGGCCGCGGCGACGCCGTCGATCACGGCATCCACCTCGGCGTCGGTCGTGTAGAGGTAGGTGCTGGCCCGCGTCGATGAGGTCACGCCCAGACGGCGATGCAGCGGCTGGGCGCAGTGGTGGCCGACGCGCACGGCGATGCCGCGGTCGTCGAGGAACTGGCCGACGTCGTGCGAATGGATGCCGGCGACGTCGAAGCTCGCGAGCCCCACGCGCGGCAGGGCGATGCCCGCGCCGAGCACTCGCACACCATCGATCGCGCCGAGTCCGTCGAGCAGGCGCGCGCCGAGCTGGGCTTCGTGGGCGGCGATCCGCGGCATCCCGATCTCGGTCAGGTAGTCGACCGCTGCGGCGAGCGCGATCGCCTGCGAGACCCGCTGCGTGCCGGCCTCGAAGCGCTGGGGCGGAGCCATGTACTCGGCCTCGGTGGTGGTGACGGTGGTGATCATCGAGCCGCCGGTGAGGAACGGCGGCATGATCTCGAGCAGTTCGCGGCGGCCGTAGAGCGCGCCGACACCGGTGGGTCCGAGCATCTTGTGGCCGGAGAGCACGGCGAAGTCGACGTCGAGGGCGCGCACGTCGAGCGGTAGGTGCGGAGCCGACTGGCAGGCGTCGAGCATCACGAGCGCACCGACTTCGTGGGCGCGGGCGATCACCTGCTCGACGGGGTTGATCACGCCGAGCACGTTCGAGACGTGCGTGACGGCGACGAGCTTCGCGCGGTCGGTGATGTGCTCGGCGAGGGTGTCGAGGCGCAGTGCCCCGTCGTCGTCGAGCGGGATCACGCGCAGGGTCGCACCGGTGCGCGCGGCGAGTTCCTGCCACGGAATGAGGTTGGCGTGGTGCTCCATCTCGGTCGTGACGACCTCGTCGCCCGCCCGCAATCGCAGGGGCTCGGCCGCCGCTCCTCCGCGCCCGATCGAGGCGTTCGAGAGAGAGTAGGCGACGAGGTTCAGCGCCTCGGTGGCGTTCGAGGTCCAGACGATCTCGTCGTCGTCGGCCCCGATGAAGCGCGCGACGGTGGCGCGGGCGTCCTCGAAGAGCTCGGTGGCCTCGGCGGCGAGGGTGTGCGCTCCGCGGTGCACGGCGGAGTTGAACGTGGTCGCGAACTCGCGCTCGACGTCGAGCACCGCGAAGGGCCGCTGCGAGGTCGCGCCCGAGTCGAGATAGGCGAGCGGGTGCCCGTTCACCGTGCTCGCGAGGATCGGGAAGTCCTCGCGCAGCCGACGCACCTCGTCGTCGCTCAGCGGGGTGGCCGGGGCGGTGAGGGACGACGTGCTCATCCTTCTAGCTTCTCACCCCGAGACGGCCTCCGGGCCCTCGGGGGGAGCGACGACGGCCGCCGATTCGGACGGGACCGTGATCTCTCCGTCGACGATGCGCGCCTCGCCCGTCGCCAGGAGCACCTCGTGACCGGGGCCGACCGCGAAGGACGCGGGCTCGGGCGACAGGTTCACCAGCACCGCCAGCGCACCGCGGTCGATCCGGTAGACACGGGCGTCGGGCGCGTTGCCTGCCGAGTCCGCGCTCACCTCGACCGTGACGCGGTTGCGCGACGAATCGGGGTCGGTGAGTTCGGGTCGGGCGCGGCGCAGCGCGATCAGATCGCGGTACAGCGCGTGCAGCCCGGCATGCGAGGGCCGGTCGAGTTCGGCCCAGTCGAGGTGCGAGCGCTCGAAGGTCGCCGGGTCCTGCGGGTCGGGCACCTGATCGGGGTCCCAGCCCATGCGGGCGAACTCGGCGATGCGGCCCTCGGCGGTCGCGCGCCCGAGCTCGGGCTCGGGGTGCGAGGTGAAGAACTGCCAGGGCGTGGAGGCTCCCCACTCCTCTCCCATGAAGAGCATGGGAGTTCCGGGAGCGGTGAGGGTGAGCACGGCCGCGACCGCGAGCCTCCCCGGCGACAGCGTCTGCGAGAGCCGGTCGCCCGCCGCACGGTTGCCGATCTGGTCGTGGTCCTGGGCGAAGGTCACCAGTCGCCAGGCGGGGACCGTGTCGGGGACCGGTCGGCCGTGCGGACGCCCGCGGAACGACGAGAACGTGCCGTCGTGGAAGAACCCTCCGCGGGTGACCTTGGCGACGGCATCCGCCGCGGCGAAGTCCTCGTAGTAGCCCGCCGTCTCACCGGTCAGGGCCACGTGCACGGCGTGGTGCCAGTCGTCGGACCACTGCGCCGTGAGCCCGTAGCCGCCCGCCTCGCGCGGGAGGATGAGCGTGGGGTCGTTGAGGTCCGACTCGGCGATCAGAGTGAGCGGCCGCTGCTGATGCGCCGACAGCGCATCGACCCGCTCGGCCAGCTCCTGCAGGATGTGCACGGGCTGCTCGTCGTGCAGCGCGTGCACCGCGTCGAGGCGGAGCCCGTCGACGTGGAAGTCGCGCAGCCACATCAGCGCGTTCTCGATGATGTACTCGCGCACCGCCGGCTCATCGAGGTCGATCGAGTCGCCCCATGTGTTGCGCTGACCGTCGCGCAGATACGGACCGAACTCGGGCAGGTAGTTGCCGCTCGGACCGAGGTGGTTGTAGACGACGTCCTGAATGACGGCGAGACCGCGGGCGTGCGCGGCATCCACCAACCGCTGGTAAGCGCGCGGGCCGCCGTACTGCTCGTGCACCGCATACCAGAGCACGCCGTCGTAGCCCCAGTTCCAGAGGCCGTTGAAGGCGTTGACCGGCAGCAGCTCGATGTGCGTGACGCCGAGATCCACGAGGTAGTCGAGCCGCTCGATCAGCGCGTCGAGGGTGCCGTCGGGGGTCATCGTGCCGACGTGCAGCTCGTAGATCACGCCGCCCGCGAGGGAGCGGCCGGTCCACGCGGCATCCGTCCAGGCGAAGGTCGACGCGTCGAATGCCGCCGACGGGCCGTGCACGCCGTCGGGCTGACGACGCGAGCGCGGGTCGGGGCGGGCTTCGTCGGCGTCATCGATCACGAAGCCGTAGCGGTCGCCCTCGGCGAGCGCCACGTCGGCGCGCCACCAGCCGTCGGATGCCGAGGCCAGCTCGGTGTCGTGAGCGGATGCCGCGGCATCCGTCCAGCGGCGCAGCCGCAGTCGCTGCGCCCACGGCGCCCAGACCTCGATCATCGTGCCTCCATCAGCAGGGCGACGGGATAGGTGTCGAGCAGCTCGGCCAGGCGCACGGGGCCCGGGTTGATGCGGCGGCCGGTGAGCACATCGGTGGCCGCGCTGTCCGGGCGCATCAGGAGCGTGTCGCCCCAGCCGCCACGGGCCGCGAGCCCTACGGGCAATCGGGTCGCGACGACGGTGACGCGGCCGCGGTCGACCGCGACGGCATGGGCGGATGCGTCGCCCACGACCTCGGCCGGACGGTAGCGGGTGAACAGCTCGGAGTGGTCGCGGCGCAACCGGAGGGCGCGCGAGGTGACCAGCATCTTGGCGAGACCCGTGCCGTCGACCGCCGGGAGGAGCCCGTGCGCCACGTCGGTGTCGAGCGCGCCGAGCAGCTGCGCGTGCGCGGCGAAGTCGACCGGGCGCCGGTTGTCGGGGTCGACGAGCGACAGATCCCACAGCTCGCTGCCCTGATAGACGTCGGGCACGCCGGGACCGGTGAGCTGGAGCAGCTTGGCCGACAGCGAGTTCGACCGACCGAAGCCGGTGATCTCGGCGACGAACCCCTCGAGCGTCTCGCGGGCGGCTCCGTTCGCGGCATCCGCGATGGCGATCACGCCCCGCTCGAAGTCCTCGTCGGGGTGCTGCCAGGTCGTCGACTCGGCCGCCTCGCGCGCGGCCTTGAGGCCGTAGTCGCGCAGACGTTCGGAGGTGATCGGCCAGGCGCCGACCGCCGCCTGCCACAGCAGCGAGTCGAGGGGACCGTGACCGGTCGAGGCGATCGCGCGCAGATCGGCGAGCACATCGGCCCAGCGCTGCGGCATCTCGGCGAGGACCGACAGCCGCGCCCGCACGTCTTCCGAGCGCTTGGTGTCGTGCGTCGAGAGCGTCGTCATCGAGTGCGGCCAGGCGGCGAGGCGGTCCTGCTGAGCCGCGTGGAACTCGACCGGGGTCAGCGCCGCGATCGACGGGTCGCCGCCGACCTCGGTCAGGGTACCGAGGCGGGTGTAGCGGTAGAACGCCGTGTCTTCCACGCCCTTCGCCATCACCGCGCCGCTCAGCTGCGGGAAGCGGTCGGCGATCTCGAGCGCCGTGTCGGCGAGGAGCGGGGCGAGTTCGGCGATCGGCCCCGCGAGATCCGGTCGGCGCCGGGATGCCTCGGCCAACGCCCGGTCCAGGTGCTCGCGCCCCGCGGGCAGATACGGGCGATACAGCGGGAAGCACGCCACGATCTCGGTGAGCGCGTCATCCGCGTCGACGATGCCGAACGGCAGGCTGCGCACGAGGCGTCGCACCTCGGACTGCAGGATCGTCTCGGCGATCATCCGCTTCGTCGTGTGCGTCAGCTCGTGCCACGACTCCGCCTCGGGCAGGCCGGTGTCGGCGCGCAGGCGGGAATCGAGGGCATCGAGCGCCGCGACACCGGCCGGGTCGATGAGCACGCGGTCGATCTCACCCAGGGCGTCGTACCCCGTGGTGCCGTCGGTGCGCCACCAGTCGGGCAGCGCCTCTCCCGGCTCGAGGATCTTCTCGACGAGCACGTACGCCCCGCCCGTCGCATCCGCCAGGTTCTCGAGGTAGCCACCCGGATCCGACAGGCCGTCGGGGTGGTCGACCCGGAGCCCGTCGGCGAGGCCATCGGTGATCCACCGGACGATCTCGCGGTGCGACGCCGCGAAGACATCGGGGAGCTCGACACGGATGCCGGCGAGCTCGGGCACCGCGAAGAACCGCCGGTAGTTGAGTTCGGTGTTCTGGTCCTCCCAGAACCGCAGCTCGTAGTGCTGCGCGGCGAGCAGGGCCGGCAGATCGTCGGCGAGCGCGGCCGTGCCGGGGGCCAACGGCAGAACGTGCTCGAAGTAGGAGAGGGTGCCGTCCGGAGCATCCGTCTGCGGAGTCGTATCGACCACGAGGTCGCCCGACGCCACGACGTCGGCGGGTGCCGCGCCGAGGATCGGGAGGCGCACCCGGTCGTCGGCGCGTCGCCAGTCGATGTCGAACGCGACCGCGTGCGACGACGACCGCCCGAGGCGCAGCACGTCCCACCACCACGGGTTCGCACGCGGAACGCCGATCCCCATGTGGTTCGGGACCGTGTCGATCAGGATGCCGAGGCCCGCTCCGTGCGCCGCGGCCGCGAAGCGCTCGAGTCCTTCCGCTCCCCCGCGGCTCGGGTCGACCCGCGAGTGATCGACGACGTCGTAGCCGTGGTCGGAACCCGGAGTCGCGGCGAGCAACGGCGAGAGATACGCCCAGTCCGCGCCGAGCGCGGCGAGGTACGGCGCGACGCGCGCCGCCTCGTCGAGCGTGAGGCGCGAGGTGATCTGCAGGCGGTACGTCGAGAGGGGGCGACGGGTCACGGGTTCTCCTCGTCCGGTGCCTCGGTCGGAGCGTCATCGGCCTCGGCGGCGGATGCGGCCGCAGCAGCCTCGACCGCAGCCGCCTCAACCGCCTCGACGTGCTCGGTCTGCGCGCGCAGAGATGCCTCGACGGAGTCGTCGGTGTCGATCTCCGCCTCGGGGCGCTCGCGCAGCACGAGCAGCGACTGGGCCTCGAGGATGAGGTCGTCGCGCGGACGCAGGGTCGCGCCCTCGATCGACTGACCCGCCGTGTCGACGACGATCTCCCAGCCCTTCGCGAGCCGGGCCGGCGGCAGAACGGCGTCGACCGCGGCATCCCCGCTGTTGAAGTAGACGAGGAAGTTCACGTCGGTGACGGGGCGCCCGCGCACGTCCTTCTCGCGGATGCCGTAGCCGTTGAGGAACATGCCGACCGAGAGTCCGAATCCGGAGTCCCAGTCCTCGGGCTTCATCGGGCGTCCGTCCGGCCGCAGCCAGACGACGTCGGGCACGCGCGCGCCGTCTTCGTCGCGCACGGGGCGCCCGTCGAAGAAGCGGCTGCGTCGGAACGTCGGATGCTCGTGCCGCAGTCGGGCGACGGATGCGGTGAACTCGATCAGGGGCCGGTCGGCGGCCTCCCAATCGACCCAGGTGATCTCGTTGTCCTGCGCGTAGCCGTTGTTGTTCCCGCCCTGCGTGCGGCCCAACTCGTCGCCGTGCGCGATCATCGGGACGCCCTGCGAGAGCAGCAGCGTCGCCAGGAAGTTGCGCTGCTGCCGCGCCCGGCGGCGGTTGACGTCGGCGTCGTCGGTCGGCCCCTCCACCCCGTTGTTGTCGGAGCGGTTGTGGGATTCGCCGTCGTTGTTGTCTTCGCCGTTGGCCTCGTTGTGCTTCTCGTTGTACGAGACGAGATCGCGCAGGGTGAAGCCGTCGTGCGCGGTGACGAAGTTGATCGAGGCCACGGGGCGACGGCCGGAGTGCTCGTAGAGGTCGGCCGAGCCGGTCAGGCGCGACGCGAACTCGCCGAGCGCCTGCGGCTCTCCGCGCCAGAAGTCGCGGACCGTGTCGCGGTACTTGCCGTTCCACTCGGTCCACTGGGGCGGGAAGTTGCCCACCTGGTAGCCGCCGGGGCCGACGTCCCACGGCTCGGCGATCAGCTTCACCTGCGAGACGATCGGATCCTGCTGCACGAGCTCGAAGAACGCCGCCAGCCGGTCGACGTCGTAGAACTCGCGAGCAAGGGTCGAGGCGAGATCGAAGCGGAACCCGTCGACGTGCATCTCGGTCACCCAGTAGCGCAGCGAGTCCATGATCAGCTGCAGCGCGTGCGGACTGCCGGCGTTGAGGCTGTTGCCCGTGCCGGTGTAGTCGGTGTAGTACCGCTTGTCCTCCTCCAACCGGTAGTACGCCCGGTTGTCGATCCCGCGCATCGAGAGCATCGGTCCCAGATGATTGCCCTCGGCGGTGTGGTTGTAGACGACGTCGAGGATGACCTCGATGCCCGCGGCGTGGAGGGCGCGGACCATCGCCTTGAACTCCTGAACCTGCTGACCCTGCTGGCCGTTCGAGGCGTAGTCGTTGTGCGGCGCGAAGAATGCGAGCGTGTTGTAACCCCAGTAGTTGGTGAGGCCCTTGTCCTGGAGCACCGAGTCGTGCACGAACTGGTGCACCGGCATGAGCTCGATCGCCGTCACCCCGAGGCGCACGAGGTGGTCGATGATGGCGGGATGCGCGATGCCCGCGTAGGTGCCGCGCAGGTCGTCGGGTACGTCGGGATGCTGAACGGTGAGGCCCTTCACGTGCGCCTCGTAGATCACGGTCTGCGCGTAGGGCGTCTTGAGAAGCCGGTCGCCCGCCCAGTCGAAGAACGGGTTGATGACCACGCCCTTCGCCATCGACGCGGCGGAGTCCTCGTCGTTACGGGAGTCGGGGTCGCCGAAGTCGTAGCCGAAGAGCGACTGCCCCCAGTCGATGTCACCCGCGACGGCCTTGGCGTAGGGATCGAGCAGCAGCTTGTTCGGGTTGAACCGCTGACCCTCGGTGGGGTCGTAGGGGCCGTGCACGCGGTAGCCGTAGAGCTGCCCCGGCTGCACCGCCGGCAGGTAGCCGTGCCAGACGAACGCATCGACCTCGGTCAGCTCCACACGCTGCTCGGTGCCGTCGGCGTCGAACAGGCACAACTCGACCTTCTCGGCGCATTCGCTGAAGAGGGCGAAGTTGGTTCCCTGTCCGTCATAGGTGGCCCCCAGGGGGTAGGGCGTTCCCGGCCAGATCTCGAGGCTCATGCCGTGATCTTAGGCGCACGCGGTGACGCGGCTGTTTCGGCGACGATCTCCACGGCGCGGTGGAAGTCGTGGACCTGGGCGATCTCGCTCGCCTGGGCGTAGGGGTGGCCGACGTAGCAGACGAACACGGGCGGAACGACCTCGACGAAGCCGACGGGGCCGTCGTGCAGCACGACGTAGCGGTCGGGGTCGACGCGCTCGTACGAGACCTCGCTCGGAGCGTCTGCGGTGGCCGGGATATCGGCGGCGGGCGAGTGGACGAGTCCGTGCTCGTCACCGCCGCATGCGGAGCCGGGGGATGTGCGGGTCTGTGCAGTCATGCGGGCTCCTGTGATTCTGTTTGTGGTGTCGACGATAGGCGCGCGCGGGGAATCGGAGAATGCCATTGCCAGAGCGGTGGGCCAGCGGATAACATCGGCAGTTCTCTTCATCGCGCCCGGCGTCACAGATCGCCGCGCTGTCCGGTCAGAGCGGGTGGAGCGACCGCGCTCCCCGTGGAGAAGAGGAGACCATGCCCGACGAACTGTCGCCCGCCGACGGCCTGAACGATGCGCTCGAGTTCGGCTCGTCTCGGTTCCGCTCTGTGGGGCGATGGCGGCGGCGCGTGGCGGACGGATGCTCGGTGGGCGCCGTCACCGGAAGATGAGGAAGCCGAGTGCGGCGAAAGCGAGCGAAAGCGCAAGTGCCATGCGGCCGAGTCAGGCGGCGCGAGCGTCGCGGCGGGCCGCGAGCAGGATCACCAGCATCGCCAGGATTCCCCCGATCCACCAGGTCTTGATGAGAACCGTGAGCACGACGAGCGCGACGAAACCGGTTACCGGGATGATCAGCATCAGGACGACGCTTGCCAGCGCGATGAGTGGGGTGAACCAGACGATCCTCGCGAGGAGGAGCGGGCCGTCTTCGACCCACGCGGCGACGAGATGCGACCGCGGCGGCGGTGCAGCACAGATGAACGGCTCGTTCGTCGGGTGGCGTTCGCGCATCATGGAGTTGCAGTCGGAGTCGGAGTGGCGAAGCCGAACTTCGGCTCAGCCGACGGATGCTCCGGCTGCGACCAGTCCCGCCCGTTCAGCCCAGCCGGGAACATGAGGTCGACGAGCTCTTCCTCGTTTCCCGGCTCGCAGGTACTCGTGACGTCGATGTCGATCCAGTCCCGTGACTTTCCAGTCGCAACGGTGATGACGACTAGTTCGATGTGCGCAGAAGGCTTGCGCGCTTCCAGAACGAGGTCTTGCACGTCGCCGGAGAATGTACGCACTCCGATTCCGGACCATCCGTGCTCACCGAACCACTCAGAAAGGGCATCGATCGTCTGGTCGGGTGAACCGTCGGGCAAGCGCCAGCCATCGTTGTGGGGCGTCGAGCGCCCGAACGCGAATCGGTAGCCGTCGCTGCCGCACTTGCTCGGAATGTCTCCGTATTTCTGCACGTCCCATTCACCGTCCAGGATCCTCAGTTGCAGTAACGAGATCTCTTTCTTGACTGAGGAGTTGACACTTCGCGCTTGGTCGTACAGAGCTATACCCGATGGCGCACATCCCGCCATGGACAGCACCGCGAGCGACAGTCCAACCAAGGCGATGATCGCCCGGCCGCGGAAGCCGCGCCGACTTGGCACCTCCGTCCGCTTGGCGGACACGACAAGAATCCGATCTGTCATGCGCATCGAAACAGTGTGCTCGTGATCCGGGAACACCATCGGAAGTTGTCCACAGCCCGATCCAAACCACTCATGACCACCCCCACGGATGCTCGAGCATGTAGAGGAGCAGGACGGGACCGAGCGCCGCGATGGCGAGCGCTCCCGTCGCGCCGAAGATCTTGGTCGCGAGCGATCCGAATCGAGTACGGAAGTGCACGTTCTTGTAGATGAACGCCGCGAGCACGATCGACACCCCGTACTGCACGTACTGCCAGATCGGGACGAAGTTCAGGTACGCCGACCACGCCGTCCAGAGTGGGAATGCCATCCACAGGCACAGCGCCGCGAGCATGGAGCCCCATGCCGCCGACCGTGCTCTTTCTCGTTGCGCCGAGTTCGGAACGTAGGGATGCTCGGGCGCTGCGGTGCGTTCGAGGTCGTCGCTCATGCGCCCGGGAACTGTGAGTAGATCATGCCCAGCACCAGCGATTCGAGCATTCCGAGCGCCCCATAGAGCGCCGCCTGCCGGTTGCCCCACAGCGCGAAGAACAGAACCAACAGTGACGCCACACCGAACACCCACCAGACCATCGCGAGATAGCCGAAGATGGCGAGCCCGATGATGCCGTAGATCGGCACCGCCAGGATGATGAACGACAAACCAGTGACGATCAGTGGCGTGAACACCACGATCGCGCCGAAGGTCTCGGCTCTGTCGCGCTTTTTCGGCGCTGTCGGCGGTGCACCCCCGTTGTCCTCGATCATGATTCGGGCGAAGCGGTTGGGGCCGGAGTTGCCATGCCGAACTTGGGAGTCTCCGTAGGATGCTCCCGCTCAACGACGTCGTAGTCGAATAGATTATCCGGAAACATGAGCTCTCTGAGTTCCCAACGGTCTCCTGCTTCGCACGTACTCGTGGCGCGTATCGTGACAATGTCGTTCTCCACGCCACTGGAGATCGTGATGAGTAAGTCATCGATGTAACTCGATCTCTTCTCCGCCTCAACGGTGACGGATGAGACTCCAGCGGCGTAAGTCCGTCCGACGATTCCCGTCCACCCACGGCCCTCGAGCCAATCCATCAGCTCGTCCGCCATGTCCGGGGCTGTCGGTGCCGACATCCGCCAGTCGCTCTCGAGCGGCGTTCCACGCTGAACGTAGAAGTTATATCCGTTTGCCCCGCATCCATTAGGTATGTCGCCGTACTCCCCTACCGTCCACTCGCCATCGAAGATGTGGAGTTGCAATTCGGACAGCTCCTGCTTCATCGTGAGATTGGTTTCGCGAGCGTGCTCGTACAGAGTCACGCCCGTCTGCGCACAACTAGTCATCGTGAGAATTGCTCCTGTCGAAAAAAGCGTGAGTGCTGCGAGAAGACGACGTTGGCACCGCGATCCGCTTTTCACTGGCGCGCCTCGACGCGCTCGGCGAAATCGGCCACAGCTTGCATCATGGCTTCTGAGCGGGGATCCAGGTACCCGACGCTTTCCTCGGGGATGAATCCCAGATGCCAGTACGGCGCCCGGTGAATGCGATAGATGATCTCGGTCGAAGGGCCCGCATTGTGCCCCTGTGTCGCGGCTCCTGTCACCTCTCGCCCGTCTGCGTTGAGGTAATTCTCGACGGCTCCCCCGTGCGACCCGATCTCGGTGACTCCCTCCACTGTCTTTGGGTCGACAGGATGGGTCGAGAGATCCGTGCGTCCCATCCACGCGATCGGATCAAGACCAGAAGACGCGGCGGAGACCGAGACTGTTTCGTCGGCGATCTGGGCCGCTAGTGCCTTTGCCGCGCCCTCGGTAATACCCGCCGAGCCGAAGAGCGTGAGGTGATCGAAAACCCCGGGGTTATGGATCTGATTGGTCGTGACCATAGTCGTTCCGAGAGAGTGCGCCCACCCCTCCTGCCATGCATCCGGGTTGACGAAGCGCATCCCTGCGACGAGAGCCGCCTCCCGATCCGCCCCCAAGACGGGCTCCTTCATTCCCTGCACGGTGTACCACGCACCGGAATCCCACTCCATGAACAGGACAACCGCTGTCGATGGGTCCATCCCGCGAAGCCGAAGTTGCTCATTACTCATGGCCGCGAGATCCGTGGCGATTCGCCCCCATTCATTCATCGCTCCGAAGTCGGTCTCGATGCCATGAGTCACCGTGATGACGTGATCTGCAGAATCGAGATCTCCGACGAAGAGCGAACCGCGAACCTCGCCTTGCCCGTCCAGGAATAGGGAGAGAACGTGAGATCCCTTCGCTGTCTCATCGAGGAGAAGGTTGAGCTTCGCGCGCTGATCTTCTGTGAGAGTCGACTCCCCGAGCAGTCGCTCGAGTTCTCGTGCGCCGAACTCCGCTCTGACCGAGGCAGGGATGCCGTTGAGGTTTCCGATCGTTGCGGGGGCGCGATTCCACAACGCGGAGAGCGGTCCAGTCACCCAAATGCCCGATGCATCCTGGGTCGAGCGTGACCTAAGTCGGTCGTAGAGTGCTTGCGCCTGTGCGGGCGGGATGAACCCGACTGTCGCGAAGAAGTCTGGATGAGTCGCGAGCCAGTCTTCGAGGTCCTGGTCGGTCGCGGTCGCGAACCACTCGATTCGTTGCGCTGTTGCCCGTGCCACTGCAAGGCCGAAGTAGTCGTCGAGCGACACGACTCGAGGCGCTTCTCCCGGGCCGGGCGCTGCCGCTGGCGGATAGAGCCCCCAGGCCGTCTGCGACGTGGTCACTCGACTGCCATCGCGACGGGTGACCTCATCGCCGCCGGAGATGTTTCGGATCTTGTCGGCGAGGTCTTGCTCCGCCTGCGCCATCTCGCGGTGGAAGAGGTCGACCTCCAGGGCGAGCCGCGCGGCCTCCTGGTCGAGCAGATCGAGATTCACCTTTGCGGTGGCATAGGCGTCCGTTTCGGGGTGGTTGCGCCCGGTGATGATCGGATCGTTCTCCGGATCAGCCACATATGCCGCGATCTCCTGATCGAGGATCAGCGAATGCGACCGGTGGCGATCATTCAAGTTCTGAATGGTGCCCTGGAGCTCTGCACGCGTCTGCTCCAACTTCGCGAACGTTTCACCTGCGGCGTTGACCAGCACCGACTTCACCTGCGACATCGCTTCGGCGAACTCTTTTGCGGAGGCCAGGGGCTCGTCGAGGGCATTCGTCGGACTGCCGTCAGGGATGATGGTCAGCGCGCCCTCGATCATTGACCACATGGCGGTCACAGCTTCCATGTTCTCGGCGACCGAGACGCCAAGAGAATCGGAGTCTGTTCCGAGCGTGGACATGGCCGCAGAGGACGGAACGTCCCGAAGGGTGTGAGCCACGAACGCGCTCATTTGCTGTCCGCCGACTCGAAGAGTTCCGGATGGCTGCCCCGCCATTCGTGCGCCATCGCCTCGTCACCCGCAACGATGGCGAGAGTCCCCTCGATAACAGACGCCGCCGCCGACGTAACGGCATCGATCAGCATCCCGGGCACCAGCGAGCGCGTCTCGAGAAACTCATCCCACGCATTCGCGATCTCCGCGCGGCCGCTCGCCATGAGGTCTGCTCGTCGTTCGGAAAGTACCTGTGCCGTCTTCACGTCTGAACCCAGCGGCTCTCCCGCGACGTCGACACCCTGCAGCACGACCGATACCTGCTCGGGCGATACCGACCATCCATCATCAACCATTCGAACCTCCGATCTCGAAGGCGAGATTACGGCAGATCGACCCCACATGAAGACATATAAGCCGCATCTGTGGAGAGCATATTGATATGCCTTTAGGATCGGCTCATGTTCGCTCCCGAGACGCTGCTCGCGTTCGTCGTCGCCGCGTTCGTGATGGTCGTGATCCCCGGGCCGACAGTGCTCTTCACCATCGGTCGATCGATCGCTCTGGGCCGGGCCGGCGGGTTCCTCAGCATCCTCGGCACCGCCGTCGGATCGATCGTGCTGGTGCTCGCCGTGGCCCTCGGCGTCGGCACGGTGATCGCGCAGTCCGTGATCCTGTTCACGATCGTGAAGGTGCTCGGCGCCGGCTACCTCGTGTTCCTCGGCATCCAGGCGATCCGGCACCGGCACGATGCCGCCGCAGCCGCGACCGCACCAGCCACGCGCGAGTCCGGCACCCGACTGCTCTTCGAAGGCCTCATCGTGGGTCTCACCAACCCGAAGTCGATCGCGTTCTTCCTCGCGATCCTCCCCCAGTTCGTCGACCTGCACGCGGGCTCCGTGCCGCTGCAGCTCTTCGTGCTCGGCGTCATCGTCGTCGCGATCGGCGTCAGCTGCGACGCGATCTGGGTGCTGCTCGCGAGCGCGGCGCGCGACTGGTTCGGCCGCTCACCGCGCCGCCTCTCGACAATGTCAGCCACGGGCGGCGGCATGATGATCGGGCTCGGCGCGTTCCTGCTGCTGTGGAGCGAGAAGCCCGCGACGGCGTGAGCGCGGGCGGTGGCCCTTCGTCTCGTTTCGCTCGCTTAGGGACCCGCGGGAGCCACCGGCTGCCGCAGGATCGTGCGGAGCCTGGCCGGTTCGACCCGGCGCGCGTCGCTGAGGTAGATCTCGTGGTGGATGCCGCGCATCTCCAACCCGTTCCCGGGGATGATGCGGTGGTGCAGATCCTCGAGCACGGGCGCCTCGTCGTCGTACGACCCCACGTGCAGCGTCTGCGCGCACAGACCCTCGTCGAAGGTCTCGAGCCGCACCGCCGACAGGCTCGGCGAGGCATCCTTCTTCGCCGAAGCCTTGTCGCGCGCCGCCTCGACCATCTCGGCGGTGACATGGTCGGGAACCATGATCATCATCGTCCACAGCCA
Organism: Microbacterium sp. 22179; assembly: GCF_052045715.1. Taxonomy (NCBI): domain Bacteria; kingdom Bacillati; phylum Actinomycetota; class Actinomycetes; order Micrococcales; family Microbacteriaceae; genus Microbacterium; species Microbacterium sp. 22179. The sequence goes on from NZ_JBQEPJ010000005.1 coordinate 25,938, forward strand.
CGTCGACTTGTCGCGGCGCGAGGTGAACGACGCCATGTCCTCGGCATGCCAGAGGCCCTCCAACGGCATGACGACGGTGTCGACGCCGAGCTGCGCGCGGCTCGCGAACTTGACCCCGTAGGCGATCGGATACAGCGCGGCGAGGGCATCCGCATAGGCCTGCGACACGTTCGGATCGCCGGCACCGTCGATCATCAGGTACTGCATCGGCGGCACGTCGACGAGCCGGAACACCCCGCGCTTCGCCTGGTACGCGTCGAGTGTCTTCTTCGGATCGGTGGCCGGCATCGCGAGTCCTTCCGTCATCCTCGGGTGAGCAGGTCGCCGAGGTCCCGCACGCGGCGCAGAGCCTCGGCATCGCGGGAGACGATCGCCGCGACCATCGCCCCGAGCAGCGCATCCGCGACGAGCTCGTGCCCCTCGCGTCCCGCCGCCGCGAACGAACGCTCGATCGCATTCCGCAGCGGAGCGAGGAAGTGGTCGACCATGCGCTGCCGAGCCGATTCATCGGATGCCGAGGCCACGAGCAGCGCCCGGAACAGTGCGGCGTCGGCATCCGCTTCGATCGAGGCGATCGAGCTCTGCAGCCAGAGGTCGATGTCGGCACGGAGGTCGCCGGTCGCGGCGACGACGACCAGTTCGACCGGCAGCACGTCGTCGAGCACGCAGTCGGCGACGAGCGCCTGCTTCGTCGGCCAGCGGCGGTAGAGCGTCTGGCGCGGCACGCCGGCTGCGGCGGCGATGTCGCTCATCGCGACGCCCTCGTAGCCGCGGGCGAGGAGGAGCTCGCGGGTGGCGCGGAGCGCGGCCACGCGGGTGCGCTGATCCGGGGGCCGCCCGATCCGAGATTCCGCCATGAGTCGAGAGTACCGAAGGTGTTCCGCTACTTATGTGACATGTGTAACATAAGTGCCGCGTGAACTTCCGACCCGAATGGAGCCCCCGATGAGATCAGTACTGGTGACCGGCCCCGGCGAGACGACCGTCGTCGACGTCGACGCCCCCACCGCCGGCCCGCGCGACGTGCTCGTGCGCGTGCGCGCCTGCGGCATCTGCGGCTCCGACCACATGTACACGACCTATGGCGGCATCCCTCCGCGCCAGGGCGCGACGCCGCTCGGGCACGAACCGGCAGGCGAGGTCGTCGAGGTCGGCGCCGAGGTCGAGGGCGTCACCGTCGGCGACCACGTCGTCATCAACGTCATGGCCACCGTCGACGGCCTGCTCGGCTCCGGCGGCGCGCAGGGCGCGCTCAGCGAGTACGTGGTGCTGGTCGATGCGAAGCCGGGTGAGCAGTTCCGGGTCATCCCGCCGCACGTGCCGTTCAGCGTGGCCGCGCTCAACGAGCCGATGGCGGTCGCCCGCCACGCGGTCAACCGGCTCGACCCCGCGCCGGAGCACCGGGTCGCCATCTTCGGCGCCGGCCCGATCGGCCTCGGCGCCCTGCTCAGCCTCAAGCGTCGCGGCGTCGCGCACGTCGTCGTGATCGACATCGTGCCCAACCGCCTCGAGAAGGCGCTGGCGCTCGGAGCGGATGCCGTCATCGACTCCCGCACCGAAGACGTGGCCGCGCGGCTGATCGAGCTGCACGGCCGGTCGACGGGCATCGGATTGCGCGGCGAGCGCTCCTCCACCGAGGGATACATCGACGCCGCGGGTGCGCCGCAGGTGATCCGGACGGTGCTCGGTGTCGCCGGCAAGCGCGCCGTGCTCAGCGTGGTCGCCGTACACAAGGCTCCGGTCGAGATCGACCTCGGCGGGCTTCTGACCACCGAGGTCGACATTCGCCTGTCGATGGGCTACCCCACCGAGATCTTCGAGGTGACCGACGACATCATCGACAACTGGCAGAAGTACGCGCAGATCATCAGCGACGAGATCCCCTTCGACCTCGTGCAGGACGCACTCGCCCTCGCCGCAACGCCCGGACAGGCCGAGAAGGTCGTCGTCACCTTCGGCGGAGAGAACGGCTGATGCCACTCGCACCCCTCGACGAGAACGTCGCGCTGATCGTCGTCGACCTCCAGGTCGCCACCGCGCCCCGCATGGAGCAGGACACCCTCGAGCGGGTCGTCGCGAACACGAACATGCTCGCCGCCGCGTTCCGGGCATCCGGCCAGCCGGTGGTCATCGCCACGGTCAGCGGGTCGGTGCCCGGGCGCACCGAGATGACAAAGGCGCACGGGGTCTCGACGGTGCCCGCCGGTGGCGACGAGCTCCTCCCCTCCCTGGCGACGGATGCCGCCGACATCCGCATCCGTCGCGCACCGTGGAGCGCCTTCGCCGACTCCGATCTGCACGACCAGCTCTCCCGCCGCGGGGTGACGCAGGTGGTCGTGACCGGCGTCGCCACCAGCATCGGTGTGGAATCGACCGCGCGAGACGCCTACGCGCACGGCTACTCGGTGGCGCTCCCGACGGATGCCGTCATGGATTTCCGCCCGGACGTCGGTGCAGCGCACCTCGCGCAGATCGCTCCCCTGCTGGCCGAGGTCACGACGACCGAGGAGTTGGTCGCCGCGCTGGGCGCGTCGGGTCGCTGACGCGCGGCGCAGAACCGCTCACGCCTCTTCCACGGGCAACCAGAGCTCGCACGACGCGTGCGCACCGGTGAACTCCAGGTACCGCACGATCGAGGGCCCGGGCCGCAGCCGCCACGGGTTGGAGGGGAACCATTCGGTCGCCGTCGCCGCCCAGAGGTTCTGCAGCGTCTCGGGGAACGGCCCGTCGGCCGCGAATATCGCCCAGGAGCCAGCGGGCAGCGGCATCGCATCGAGGTCGGCGGGCACGGGCGACGACTCCTTCCGGGCCACGCCGTGCAGATAGGTGAGGGGGCTGCCTTCGGGTGCGTCGGGCTCGACGTCGGCGGTGACGGCCAGGATGCCGGTGGGCTCGGCATCCGACAGCGCCTTGAGGCGCGCGTGCTCTTCAGGAGCGATCGCGGCGATGTGCTCCTGGATGCGCGGGTTGACCCCGCGGTGGATCAGCGGGACGTCGACCGCGTGCCCGACGAGGACGATCGCGGGGTGATGGGTGATGGTGACGCGCATGGGAGTGCTCCCTTCAACGCTCAGGCGGAACCGGAGCGTGGGTTGTGTGCGAAGAGGTCCGCCGTCACGGCGCGCGTCGGCAGGCCCGATCCCGTGCACGGCTCGGAACGCTCGGCCGAAGGCTTCGACCGAGCCGTATCCGTGCCGCACGGCGACGTCGAGCAGATCGGATGCCCCGGCGACGAGTTCCGCGCCCGCCCGAGTCATGCGGCGACGTCGCACGTACTCCGACAGCGGCATGCCCGCCAGCGTCGAGAACATCCGGCGCAGGTGGTACTCCGTGGTGCCGTGCTCCCGAGCGAACGCCGCGACATCGAGTTCGTCGACGTCGGCGCTCTCGACCAGGTCGACCAGAGCATTCAGCGTGCCGATCATGCGGTCCTCCTCTCTGGACGGTGTCCAGCATTTCGCGGAGAGAGGTTCGCCCGCCCGATCATTCCGGACGGTTTCGATCGGATCGCACGCACGAGCTATACCGAAGGGTCGGTCCGGATCCTTTGGTACGGCTCTCACCTCAGAGTTCGACCGGCGGCGCCTCGGGCTCGGAATCGGCCACCTCGGGGTGACGGGCGAGGTTGACGACGGCGGCGATCAGGCCACCCCAGACCGTCACCATCGCGATGATCATCATGACGATCGCCACCGGAGTCATGCGCGGGCCTCCTTCTCGGTCGCGCCCTGAGCCGGGAACACGCCCGTCTCAGGGTCGGGCTCGTAGTGCTCCTCGTCGAGGAATTCGTCGTACTCGGGGTCGTCCTTGGCGTGGGAGCGACCGCTCCACGGCACGAGCGAGAGAAGCACGCCGATCACGACGAGCGCGATCACCATGCCCCAACCGAACACCGACAGGAACCAGCCCGGGTAGCCGCCATAGGGCTCGGAGATCTTCGTGATGAGCTCACTGATCAGCAGGTAGCCCAGCACGATCGGCGCGAGTGCACCGACGAGCAGCTTCCAGAGGAAGCCGACGCGGAAGCTCGACCGCCGGTTGAGGTGCTCCTGCAGAGCGGGAAGCTTGTGCAGCAACCAGGCGACGACGATCACCGCGACGAGGGCGACCGCCATGATGCCGAAGGCGTTGACGAAGGCATCCGTCGTGTCGAGCACCGACAGCGCCGTCGTGGTCGAGAACAGAGCCATCGAGATGACTGCGAGCGGGATCGAGACGGTGAGCGTCGTGCGGATGCGTCCCCATCCGAGTTTGTCCTGGAGGGCGGCGACGATCACCTCGAGGATCGAGATCAGCGAAGTCACTCCGGCGAACACCAGCGCGCCGAAGAACAGCACGCCGATGATCGATCCGCCGGCCGCCTCCGACACGATCGTCGGGAACGCCACGAATGCGAGCCCGATGCCCGACGAGGCGACACCGGCGACATCCGTGCCTTGGGCCTGTGCCATGAATCCGAGCGCTGCGAAGACGCCGATTCCGGCGAGGATCTCGAAACCGGAGTTCGCGAAACCGACCACCAGGCCGGAGCCGGTGAGGTCGGTCTTGCGCTTGAGGTACGACGAGTAGGTGACCATGATGCCGAACGCCACCGACAGCGAGAAGAAGATGTGCCCGTAGGCCGAGGCCCAGACGCCCGGGTCGGCGAGAGCCTCCCAGTTGGGGGTGAAGAAGGCGTTGAGGCCGTCCATCGCTCCGGGCAGGAAGAGCGACTGCACCACGAGGATCGCGAACATCACCGTCAGCAGCGGCATGAGGATCATGTTGGCCGCACCGATACCGCGCTTCACACCCAGCGCCATGATGATCACGACGACGACCCAGACAACCGCGAGCGGGATGCCGACCTGCGGCACGAAGTCGGTCGAGATGCCGACCTCGGCGACGTCGGCGGACTGCAGGAAGTCGACGAAGAAGAAGTCGTTCTCGTTGCCTCGACCCCACGTGAGCTGCGCCGAGAACCACGTGTACATCGCCGCCCATGCCACGATCACGGCGTAGTACACGGCGATCACGACGCAGATGAGCACCTGCCACCAGCCGAGCGGCTCGGTCGCCCGGTGCATGCGGCGGAACGCGAGGGGCGCCGAACCGCGGAAGCGGTGCCCGATCGCGTAGTCGAGGAAGAGCAGCGGGATGCCGGCGGTCAGCAGCGCGCAGAGATACGGGATGAGGAACGCCCCGCCGCCGCCCTCATAGGCGACATAGGGGAAACGCCAGATGTTGCCGAGGCCGACCGCGGAGCCGATCGCGGAGAGGATGAACACGTTCCGCGAGCCGAAGGCTTCACGTTTCGGGGTCTGCGCCGTTGCGGTTGCCATGCCCGCGAGACTACCGCAGCGCGTGTCGACGAGCCGGGTGCCCGGCCGTCGCCGGGCGCGAAAAAGCCCCCGATCTCTCGGGGGCTTTTGGCGGAGACGAGGGGATTTGAACCCCTGGACCCCTTAAAGAGGTCTCCACCTTAGCAGGGTGGTGCACTAGGCCGGACTATGCGACGTCTCCAGGCATCCTCGCCCGAAAGCTCGGATGCACCTAGCCATCGTAACGGATTCCGGAGCATCCGACGAACCGGACGCGATCACTCAGGCGCGATCGTGGAGAGTCACGTGATAGCCATCGGGATCGGCGAAGGTGAAGGTGCGCCCGAACGGGCCATCGATGGGCGCGGTGACGATCCTGTGCCCGTCGGCGACGAGGGCATCGTGGATGCCCTGCACGTCCGTCGCAAGCATCCACAGGGCGACCCCGACGCCGGGGTGCGGGGCCGCCGCGAGGCCGGAATCGGGGAGGACATCGCGAAGCGCGAAAGCGATCGGCGCCGTGGCGAAGACGACGGCATGCGGTGGTCCGGCGGGAGAGCGTACGAGACCCAGGTATCGCTCGTAGAACGCCTGGGATCCGTTCAGGTCGCGCACCTGCAGAGAGATGAAGTCGGGGCCGGTGACAGGCATGGGATACTCCTTTGGTATGTGTCAGTTTTCTGACACGCATCACTCTATGTCAGAATACTGACATGAGTCAAGATGGCATCGACCTGCGGACCTCGCTCGGGTATCTGCTCAAAGAAGCGGCGAGCGCCCTGCGCGTCGCGATGGAGGAGGCTCTGCGACCGCTCGACATGACGATCACGCGCTACTCCTGTCTCGAACTGCTGGCCCAGAGGCCGGGCCTCTCGAACTCCGACCTCGCGCGCGGAGCATTCGTCACGCGGCAGTCGATGAACGTCCTGCTGCAGCAGCTCGAACGCGAGGGCCTCGTCGTGCGGGCTGCGGAGGCTCCCGTCGGCAAAGTGCTCCCGACCGATCTGACTCCTTCGGGCCGCGAGCGGCTCGCGAGCGCTACCGCAGCGGTGCGGGCGGTCGAGAAGCGGATGCTCTCGGGCATGAGCGCGCACGATCAGGACGTGGCGTTCCGCATGCTCCGCGGGATGGTCGAATCGCTGCGCGGCGACTGATCGATCGGTCCGGACCCTGCCCGGCGCGGCTCAGCGCACGTTGCCGTTCGAGCAGGTCTGCTGCGCGGCCGAGTTGCCCTTGATGGTGTCGGGGAGCGCCACGACGTTGTCGGGCGTCGCCGGCTCGGTCGGAGCCGTCTCCTCCGTCGGAGCCGTCTCCTCCGTGGGGGCCGTCTCCTCGGGGGTCGTCTCGGCGGGCGTGGGCTCCTGCACGATCACACCGTCGTTGCTGGTGTTCTGGTGCGTGATCTGCAGCTGCGCGTTCGCCTCGATCGCGTCGAAGAGCTCGCCGGCGGCCGTGTAGTTCGGCACCACCTTGTTGGCGTTCTGCGAGTCGGTACCCGTCGGGTACTGCACGAACACGATGTCCTCGAACGGGACCTCCTTGACCGCGAGGGCGATCTGCACGATCGTCATCGGGTCGTTCAGCGTCGTGCTCGTCTCGAGGTTGCTGAGACCGACGTTCGCGAGCTTCAGCATGGTGCCCACGTTGCCGAGGGTCTCGCCGCTGATGAGCTTGCGCGCCAGGCTCGACATGTACTGCTGCTGGTTGCCGATGCGGCCCAGGTCGCTGCCGTCGCCGACGCCGTGACGGGTGCGCAGGAACTGCAGCGCCTCGAGGCCCTGCACGGTGTGGGTGCCGGCCGTGAGGTCGAGGCCCGTGTAACGATCGCGGATCGGGTTCGCGAGGCACACATCGACGCCGCCGATCGCGTTCGTGATCTCGATCACGCCGCCGAAGGTGACGGATGCCGCGAACTGCACCTCCTGACCGGTGAGCTCGGAGATCGTCTTCGCGACGCAGTTGAGGCCGCCGTCGCTGTAGGCCACGTTGAGCGGCTGCTTGCTCATCGCGGAGTGCACGTTGCCGTCGTCGTCGGTGCACTCGGGGATGGGGATCATGAGGTCGCGCGGGAAGCTGACGACCGTTATTCGACGGGGGTTGTCGGAGACGTGCACGAGCAGGTTGACGTCGTTGAGGTTGCCCTCCGAGTCGCTGCCGCTGCAGCGGTCGCCGAAGTACCCGGCGTATGCCTCTTCGCACGTGTCGACACCCGCGAGCACGAAGTTGAATCCGCCCTCGTACTCGCTGATGTCCGGCGGAACCGCATCGGCCGACTGGCCCTCGAGTTCGACGGAGTTCGCGAGCTGCGTGCTGCGCAGGTCGTACACGACGTACGCCGCGACACCCACACCGCTCACCAGCACCACCGCGAGTCCGATCGCGATGAACTTCAGCAGCTGGCTGAGGGGTCCCGGCGAGTGCAACTGGCCGTGGCGCGCAATCGTTCGACGGCGTCGGGTGTTCTCGGTCACACGGTGCCTTTCGGTTCTGCCTGCGGTGAGGGGGCACCGGGCTCAGGAAGCGGAGGGTGTGGGATTCGAACCCACGAGACATCTCTGCCCACTGGTTTTCAAGACCAGCTCCATCGGCCGCTCGGACAACCCTCCCGACAGACGGATCTGCCGACAAGCCGTGAGTCTAGCCGAGTTCTATTCTCCCGCGCTGACCTGGGCGGGCGCTGGAAGTGTATTCAGCGCACTCGCCAGCCCGCCGTCGACGACGTCGTCGGTGATCTCGGATGCCGCGTCCTTCACTTCGGCCGGCGCCTGGCCCATTCCCACCGCACGCCCGCCGAGCGCGCGCGCCCAGCCGAACATTCCGATGTCGTTGCGCCCGTCACCCGCGACCAGCACGCGCTCCCCGACGAGGCCGAGCTCGTCGCGCACGCGCTCCAGCGCGGTGCCCTTGTCGACTCCCTGCGGGGCGATGTCGAGCCAGGCCGTCCACCCGATCGCGTATGAGACCTCGTTCAGGCCGGCATCCGCCACCAGCCGATGGAAGTCCTCCTCGTCGTGACCGGGCGAGACCACGACGATGCGCGACACGGGCTCGGCCGCGAGCTCCTCGAAGCTCACTCGCCGGCCGCCGTCGAGCGTCCAGTCGTCGAGCTGATCGGTGAAGAGCCGCTGGCCCGAGGCGAGCTCGACCATGTAGCGCGCGTCCGGCAGGCGCTCGCGCAGAAGGGCGAGCGCGGGCGAGGGGTCGAAGGTCTCGACGTTCCAGCGCTCCCAGTCGTCGCCGACACGGCGCATCGTGACGGCGCCGTTCGAGCAGACGACGTACTCGGCGTCGAGTTCGAGCTGCTCGACGTACCGGCGGGTGGCCATCCAGCTGCGACCGGTGGCGATCGTGACGACGTGACCGGCCTCGCGCAGGCGGGCGACGGCCTCCGGCACGCCCGGGCTCATCGTCTCGTCCTGGAGCAGGATGGTGCCGTCGACGTCGAGCGCGACGAGCCAGGGCGCGGTCATGCGGTGACCTTCGACGTCGCCTTCGTGTTCTCCGGCGTCAGCACCTCGAGCCCTCCGAGGTAGGGGCGCAGCACCTCGGGCACGTGAACCGAGCCGTCCGCCTGCTGGTGCGTTTCGAGCAGCGCCACGATCCAGCGGGTGGTCGCAAGCGTGCCGTTCAGCGTCGCGACGTGCTGGGTCTTCGGCGCAGAGCCGGAGTCCGCCCCGTCGGCGACCGGCCGGTGGCGCACGTCGAGGCGGCGCGCCTGATAGGTCGTGCAGTTCGACGTCGACGTCAGCTCCCGGAACGCGCCCTGCGTGGGCACCCAGGCCTCGATGTCGTACTTGCGCGCGGCGCTCGATCCGAGGTCGCCCGCGGCGACGTCGATCACGCGGTAGGCGAGGCCGAGCGAGGTCAGCATCTCCTCCTGCAGCGCGACGAGGCGCAGGTGCTCGGCCTCGGCATCCTCCGCCTCCGTGTAGACGAACATCTCGAGCTTGTTGAACTGGTGCACGCGGATGATGCCGCGGGTGTCCTTGCCGTGCGATCCGGCCTCGCGGCGGTAGCAGGTCGACCAGCCGGCGTAGCGCAGCGCGCCGTCCGAGAGATCGACGATCTCGTCCTTGTGGTACCCGGCGAGGGCGACCTCGCTGGTGCCGACGAGGTAGAGGTCGTCGCCCTTGTCGAGGTGGTAGACCTCGTCGGCGTGCTCGCCGAGGAAGCCGGTGCCCTGCATGATCTCGGGGCGTACGAGCGTCGGCGTGATGAGCGGCACGAAGCCGTTCTGCAGCGCCTTGTCGAGCGCGAGGTTCATGAGCGCGATCTCGAGGCGGGCGCCGATGCCGCGCAGGAAGTAGAAGCGGGCGCCCGAGACCTTCGCCCCGCGCTCCATGTCGATCGCCCCGAGGATCTCGCCGATCTCGAGGTGGTCGCGCGGCTCGAAATCGAACGAGGGCACCTCGCCGACGCGACGCAGCTCGACGAAGTCGGCCTCGCCACCGGCGGGCACGCCGTCGATCACGACGTTCTCGATGCGGGCCAGGGCGGCGGATGCTGCCTCTCCGGCGTCGTTCGCGACCTGCTGCGCCTGCTTGACGCGCTCGGCGAGCTCCTTGCCCTGCGCGACGAGCGCGGGCTTCTCCTCCTTCGGAGCCTTCGCGATGACCTTGCCGAACGCGTTCTGCTCGGCCCGCAGTTCCTCGAACGCGGCGAGCGCCGCGCGGCGCGATCGATCGGCCTCGAGTGCGATGTCGACGGTGGCCTGGTCGTTGCCGCGCGCGGCCTGTGAGCGGCGGACGAGATCAGGGTGGTCGCGGAGAAGAGCGAGGTCGATCATTCCACGATTCTACGGGGGTCTCCCACCCCCTCAGGCTCGCCGGATGTCACACCCGGGGCCGTGCAGCGTCTTTCTCCTCGGTGGTCGGCATCCGGCCGATCGCCGCTGCGAAAGGAATACCCATGACCACCCGTGTCACCTCGCTCGACCAGCTGAACCTGGCCTTCGCTGACCGCTTCAACGCCCGCGACCTCGACGGCCTGATGGCTCTGAACACCGCCGACGTGGTCTTCGTGCCGGCGCCCGGTACGCCGGTGACCGGTGAGGCGGCCGTCCGCGGCGCGCTCGAGCAGTTCCTCGGCCTCAACCTGCCGATCTCGATGACCGTCCGCCACGTGTTCGAGAGCGCCGGCACCGGCCTCGCGATCGCCGACTGGACGATCACCGGCACGGGCCCCGACGGATCCGAGATCGCCCTCGCCGGCACGACCGCCGACGTGGCCGTCTTCGATGAGGAGCACGGCTGGCGCTACGCGGTCGACAACCCCTTCGGTACCGTCTGACCCGCGCAGCGCGGCATCCTGCGAGCCCGTCGAAACCCACCACGCGCGTCGAGACCCACCGGTACCGACGGCGGCGACGGTGGGGCTCGGCGGGCTCGATGGGTCTCGACGGGCGGACCAGGGCGTCACCCCGGACCGAGAAGTACCCGTCAGTCGACGCCCATGCCGCTCTGCCGGCAGGCGCCGAGCGCCTTGCGCGCACGGGCGACGCGCTGGCGGACCGCCGCGGGGTCGATCCCGAGGCGCTCCGCCGCTTCGCCGGCCGACAACCCGTCGACGGCGGTGAGCAGCAGTGGCTCCCGCAACGAGTCGGGGAGGTCGTGCAGAGCGGCGAGCGCACCATCGAGGATCACGCGGATCTCGGCTGCTCCGGCCACGTTCACGGCGTCGGGCATCTCGTCGTCGAGCTCGGCCTGCGGGCGGCGTGCCCGTTGACGGGAGAGGTCGATCGCGACGTTCCTGGCGATCGCGTCGAGCCACGAGCACACCCGTCCCGGCTCGGGAGTCTCGAGGTGGGCGACCGATCTCCAGGCGCGCAAGAGCGCCATCTGGGCGGCGTCGTCGGCATCGTCCACGGGCACGCCGAGCGAGATGCTGCGGCGCCGGAGCCGATCGGGCTCGTCCGTGATCATCTCGGTCAGCAGTGCACGCGCATCGCCGATCGACTCGCTCCTCGCCTGCGCACCCATTCCGGCCCCTCCCCAGAGCGCTCGGGCACCCGTCCCCGTGTCACCTGCATGACACATGCCGGGAATAGAGTATCGCCATGACGAAGCCCCCGGCCGCGAGACGACAGGCCGCGCTCGTCTACAACCCCATCAAGGTCGACGAGAAGAGACTGCGCGCTGCCGTACGCGAGCTGTCGAAGGCCGAGGGGTGGGAGCATCCGGCGTTCTATCCGACGACGATCCAGGATGCCGGGCAGGGTGCCACGGCGCAGGCTCTCGCCCGCGGGGTCGATGTCGTGCTCGTCGCCGGCGGCGACGGCACCGTGCGCGCGGTCTCCGAGGCCATCGCGAACACCGGTGTTCCCCTCGCGATCCTGCCGAGCGGTACGGGCAACCTGCTCGCACGCAACCTGGCGTTGCCACTGGGCTCGCCCGACGACATGATCCGTGCGGCGCTGACCGGATCCCGCCACGCGATCGACATCGGATGGGCGCGCATCACGCGTGAGAGCGGTGACGAGAGCGAGCACGCCTTCGTGGTGCTCGCGGGCATCGGGCTCGATGCCGACATGATCGCGAACACCCGCCCCGACCTCAAGAAGTCGGTCGGGTGGATCGCCTACGTCGACGGCGCCGCGCGCTCGCTCGCCAACGCCTCGCCCTTCCGCTCGGTGTATCAGATCGACGACGGCCGCCTGCATTCGACGAAAGTGCACAGCATCCTCTTCGCCAACTGCGGCACACTGCCCGCCGGCATCGCCCTGGTGCCGGATGCCTCGATCTCCGACGGGACCCTCGACGTCGCCGTGATCCGGCCCTCCGGTGCGTTCGGATGGTTCAACGTCTGGCGCAGGATCTGGTGGGAGAACTCGGTGCTGCGGCGCTTCGCCGCCGGCAGGCGCATCCTCGAGCTCCGGGGGAAGGATGCCGCGGTGCACTACTTCCAGGGCCTCGCCGCAGAAGCTGCGACGTCGGTGCCCACGCCGGTCGAGCTCGACGGTGACGAGTTCGGCAATGCCGTGCGCATCACGTGCCGGGTCGATCCGAGCGCGCTCCTGCTCGCGCTGCCGGAGGGGCATCCGGTCGACTCGCTCTGACGGGCGGCCTTCCTTCCGGTGTTGCGCCGGCGATGCGCTCAGCCGGCGGTGTCAGTCGGCGAGCACCGACACCGTCCCGTCGAGGCCGCCGCCCACGAGGGTGAGGGTGAAGCCGTCGTCGTCGACCGCGTCGTCGCCGAACGAGAGGATCGTCGCGCGCGGCGCCATGTCCATGGTGCAGATCTGGGTGTCGTCGGTGACGAAGGTCGCCGTGCCCGCGTTGCCCGAACCCTCGAGCGACTCGACGACCGGCGGGCATCCCGACGAGCCCCAGGTGAGGAGCACGAGGCTGCCGTCGTCGAACCATCCGGCGGAGGGCTGGTACTCGGTCGACTCCCCGGGAACGCCGGTGACGGGTGCCCCGCCGATCTCGGCGTCATCCGAGATATCGCCGTAGGTGACCTGCAGCGTGATGTCCTTCGTCGGGTCCACACCGGCGGGCAGGCCGCCGATGCTGGCGCGCTGCACCATGTCCTGGGTGCAGACCTGGTCGGCTGCACCGTCGACGAGCGTCACCGAGACGTTCTGGCCCTCGGCGGTCACCGTGTCGACCTGCGGAACGCACGTCGAGGAGCCCCAGGTGACGACGGCGAACATGCGGCCCTCGTCGAGCAGTGCGGCCTCGACGTCGGCGAAGTCGTCATCGCCGGCGCCGGGCGCGGCCGATGCACCGGGTGTGCTCGTGGGTGAGGTCGATCCTGGGGTGGCGGTGCACCCGGCCATCAGCAGCGCCGCGGCGAAAGCGGAGAGGACGGCGACGACGCGCGAGGGAAGGACCATGCCCCCAGGGTACCGGTGGCGATATTCCATCGGAAGTCGGGAGCGATCACTGCAGGGCGGAGGTGAGGCGCGCCAGGTTGTCGAGCACGGTCGAGCGCAGCGGCTGCTGCATCCACTCCTCGAGGGTGAGCTCCCGACTGAGCGACCGATAGGTGTCTTCGACCTCGCGCATCTCGGCGACGAACTCCTCGCCGCGCACGAGCATCGAGACCTCGAGGTTGAGACCGAACGAGCGCATGTCCATATTGCTCGAGCCGATGACCGCGACCTCGTCGTCGACCGTCAGGCTCTTGGTGTGCAGGATGTACGGCTTGCGGTACATCCAGATGCGCACGCCCGCCTTGAGCAGCACCTCGTAGTAGCTGCGCTGCGCGTGGTAGACCATCGCCTGGTCGCCCTCTTCCGAGACGAACAACTCGACCTCGACACCGCGGTCGACGGCCGCGGTGACGGCGAGCAGCAGGGCCTCGTCCGGCACGAAATACGGGCTCACGATCATGATGCGATTCTTCGCCGCGTACAGCAGGCCGAGGAAGAGACGCAGGTTGTTCTCGACCTCGAACCCGGGGCCCGAGGGCACGACCTGGCAGTCGAGGTCCCCCGAACCGATGTCGGCGTGGGCGATGTCGATCTCCTCCAGCACGATGTCGGTCTCGCTGTACCAGTCGCTGAGGAAGATCGCGTTGACACTGAGCACGACCGGCCCGTCGAGGCGCACCATGAGGTCGACCCAGTGCAGGCCCCGCTTGATGTTCTTCGGCAGGTTGTAGGTCGAGTCGGTGACGTTCTGCGAGCCGAGGAAGGCGGTCACGCCGTCGACCACGAGCAGCTTGCGGTGGTTGCGCAGATCGGGGCGCTGCATCCGCCCCTTGAACGGCTGCACCGGAAGCATGAGGTGCCAGTCGGCGCCCATGGCGTTGAGGCGCCGGATCGTCTGCTTGTAGCGCGGCTTCCAGCGGTTGGCCCAGTGGTCGAGAAGCACCCGCACCGAGACGCCGCGCGCCGCGACCTCTTCGAGCGCACGGAAGAAGTTGTCGGTCGACGCATCCGATTGCAGGATGTAGAACTCGACGTGCACGTAGTCCTTCGCCTCGCGGATGGCGTCGGCCATCGCGTCGAGCGACTCCTGGTAGTCGGAGATCAGATGCGCTCCGTTGTCGCCCGAGAGCGGCAGAGCGCCGAGGCGCTGGTTCATCTCGACCAGCGGACCGAACCAATCCGGCGCGTGGGGACGGAGGGTTCCGAAGTGCAGGTGCTCGCTGGTCGCGGCGATGTACTCGTTGATCTGGTCCTGCTTGCGGCGGCGGGCGCGCGGCAGTCGCGGGTTTCCGATCACGAGAAACAGGAAGACCCCGACGAACGGGATGAAGAAGATCGCCAGCAGCCAGGCCATCGCAGCCGTGGGGCGGCGGTTGCGCGGGATGACGATGATCGCCGTGATGCGGATGGTCAGATCGAGCACCACGAGGAACGCCGTGATCGCCCAGGCGACGCCCTCCGCGGTCATACTGCTCTCTTCCTGACGGACCTCACCGATGAAGGGTTCCGTCGCGCATCACCGTCCGGCGGTGTTCGCTTCACAGTAGCGGATGGGTGGGACAGTGCCTCAGGAGCGCGGGGGAAGACCGCGGGCCGCGCGCTCCTCCGCCTCGATCTGCGCGTGCACCTTGCGTTCGGTGCGGTCGAATCGCAGGATGCCGCGGAGCACCATGAAGAAGATGGCGCTGACCCCGAGGGTCGGAAGGATCGACCACGCGGCGGCGACCCAGAAGTTGTCCATACCCCCATGGTACGCGACCTCACTCCTCCTGCGCCGATCCGATGGACGGGGCAATCCCTCCACAGGCCCGGCTTTCCGGAACGGGCGGATGCCGCCACCGGGCACACTCGCCTCATGAACACCGTCCTCCGTGCCGCAGATTCCGCCGAGTTCCTCGGCATCGTCCCCCTCCTCGCCGGCTTCACGCCCCGACGCAGCATCGTCATGCTCCCCTTCCAGGGCTCCCGCGCCTACGGCGCGATGCGCATCGACCTTCCCCGCGACGACGTGCCGCTCGAGCACTATGCGGATACCGCGATCGGCCTCGTCTCACGCGTGGCCGCGATCGACGCGGTCGCCGTCGTCGCCTACGTCGACGAGGCGGCTCAGAGCACACCGGACGGGTGGGTCCTCCCCCACGCCGTCGCCCTCGACGAACTGCTCGGTTGCGCCGAGGACGCCGGCCTCCGCATCGTCGACGCGCTGTGCGTCACGCCCGGCGGATGGGCGAGCTACCTCGAAGAGGAACCTCTTCTGCATCCCGTCGAGCCGGTGCGCGCCGAGAGGGTGCCCGGCATCGGAGACGTCTCGGGCGATCAGAACTCCGGTGCCGTGCTCCCCGTCGCCGATCTCGCGCAGAAGGAGCGCGTCGGGCGGGCCTTGCGCGACCTCTCCGAACTGCTCGGGCGCCCGGCGTCGTCGCTGTCCGACGACGAGAACCCCGAGGCCCTGGCCGCCCTCGCGATCCTCGACGACGTCCCCGCGTTCTACGAGCAGCTGCTCGACTCCCGTGGCGATCTGCCGCCCTTCGCGGTCGCCGCACTGCTGTGGTGCCTCGAGCGCCCCGTCTACCGAGACGTGGCACTGCTGCAGTGGGCGTCGGACCACGCCTCCGGTCGACGATCGCTCGGGGCGCAGCTCGACTTCGCCCAGCACGGCCGGTCGATCCCCGACGAACTCGGCGACATCTTCCTCGGGCGCGGTCCGACGCCCGACCCCGATCGGCTCAGCTTCGCCCTCGACGTCGTGCGCACCGCCGCGTCGCGAGCACCGCGTGCCGCCCGCCCCGCCCCGCTCACCGCGGCGGCGTGGCTCTCGTGGGCGCTCGGCCGGTCCACGCACGCGGCGCACTACCTCGACCTGGTGCGCGAGATCGACCCCGACTACGGACTCGCCGCGCTCGTGGGATCGATGATCAACGCCGCGGTGCTGCCGGAATGGACCTTCCGACGCACCGCGGGGCGGACTACTTGACCAGCGGGAAGAGGATGGTCTCGCGGATGCCGAGACCGGTGATCGCCATGAGCAGGCGATCGATGCCCATGCCCATGCCACCGGACGGCGGCATGCCGTGCTCCAGCGCCCGCAGGAACTCGTCGTCGATCGGCATCGCCTCGACGTCGCCGCGCGCGGCGAGCTTGGACTGCTCGACGAAACGCTCGCGCTGGATCACGGGGTCGACGAGCTCGGAGTACCCGGTCGCCAGCTCGAAGCCGCGGATGTACAGGTCCCACTTCTCGACCACTCCGTCGATCGACCGGTGCTCGCGCACGAGGGGCGAGGTGTCGACGGGGAAGTCCATGACGAACGTGGGGCGCACCAGGTCGCCCTTCACGAAGTGCTCCCACAGCTCCTCGATGAGCTTGCCGTGGGTCGCCTGGGCGGGCAGATCGACACCGTTGGCCTCGGCGAAGGCGATGAGATCGTCGACCGGGTCCTGCGGGGTGAACGTGCGTCCGGCCGCGGCAGACAGCGACTCGTACATCGAGATGCGGTCCCACTCGCCGCCGAGGTCGTACTCGGTGCCGTCGGCCCAGGTCACCGTCGTCGAACCTGCGACCGCGATCGCCGCGTTCTGCACGAGCTCCTGGGTGAGAGCGGCCATCTGGTCGTAGTCGCCGTAGGCCTGGTAGGCCTCGAGCATCGCGAACTCGGGGCTGTGCGTCGAGTCGGCGCCCTCGTTGCGGAAGTTGCGGTTGATCTCATAGACGCGCTCGATGCCTCCGACGACCGCACGCTTGAGGTACAGCTCGGGGGCGATGCGCAGGTACAGCTCGGTGTCGAACGCGTTCGAGTGCGTGATGAACGGGCGAGCGGATGCCCCGCCGTGCTGCACCTGCAGCATGGGGGTCTCGACCTCGAGGTAGTCGTGACCGGTGAACGTGGCCCGCAGGCTCGCGTTCACCGCGGCACGGGCGCGCACGGTCTGGCGGGCCTGCTCACGCACGATCAGGTCGAGGTAGCGGCTGCGGACACGGCCCTCCTCGCTCAGTTCGGCGTACGCGTTCGGCAGAGGCAGGATCGCCTTCGATGCGATCTCCCAGCCGTCGGCCATGATCGACAGCTCGCCGCGGCGGCTCGAGATGACCTCGCCGTGCACGAAGACGTGGTCTCCCAGGTCGACGTACTCCTTCCAGTCCGCCAGCGACTCCTCGCCGACGTTCGCGAGAGAGATCATCGCCTGGATGCGCGAACCGTCACCCGCTTGCAGGGTTGCGAAGCAGAGCTTGCCGGTATTGCGGCTGAACACGACGCGCCCGGCGACGCCGACCACGACGCCGGTCTCGGCTCCCGCTTCGAGCTCGTCGGCACCACCCTCGCCGTACTGGGCGCGCAGCGCCGGGATCGTGTGGGTCACCGGGACACCGACCGGGAACGCCCCGCCACCGGCATCCGTCCGCTTCGCGATCAGACGCTCGCGCTTGGCGAGACGCACGGCCTTCTGCTCGTGGATCTCGTCGTCGCCGAGCTCCGTGTTCGAAGGGTCGGTGGGGTTCTGCGCGGGCGCGGCGGACGCGTCGGTCATTCGGGGCTCCTTGGAAAAGTCGTTCCAGTTTACCGAGGCCGTAGGCCGATCCGAGGCCGCGGCTGGGTAGCCTCGAAGAATGGCCGCCCCACGGATCCTCCGCGCCCTCGCCACCACCGCCGCCGTCGCCGGCCTCGTGTTGCTCGCATCGAGCCCCTCGAGCGCCCGAACATCCGTCTCCGCCGACGTCGACGACTTCTCCTACGCGTCGTGGGACGCCACCTACACGGTGGGCGTCGACGACGAGGGCCGAGCCACCATGCACGTCACCGAGGAGCTCGTCGCCCGATTCCCCGACTTCGACCAGAACCGTGGAATCGTCCGCGGCCTCGCCACCTCCTACGAGAACGCGGGCATCGACACCCGCATCCTCTCCGTCACCGACGAGACGGGCGCCGACGTTCCCTACGAGACCGACACCGACGATGGCGTGCTCTACGTGCTCACCGGCGACGACGACTACGTGCAGGGGCTTCAGACCTACGTGATCGAGTACGAGATGCGCGACGTCGTCCTCGCCGCCGAGACCGGAGTCGACGAGTTCTACTGGGACCTCCTCCCCCTCGACAGCACGCAGGCGATCGAGTCCTTCCGTGCCGACATCCTCTTCGACGACACCCTGACGGCCGCCCTCACCGGCGCCAGCCGCTGCTACGAGGGATACTCCGGGTCGTCGGAGACATGCACGCTCGAAGGCCCAACGGACACCGCCGACGGCGCCCTCTTCCGCGTCGAATCGGGCGAACGCGCCGCCGGCGATGGGGTGACCGTCGCGATCGGCTTCGACGCGGGTACCGTCACGCAACCCTCTGCCCGCACCCCGAACCCGGTCACCGACGTCGCACCGATGTTCGCCGCGGTCGGCGGCCTGGGACTGACGGTCGCGAGCTGGTTCGCCGTCACGGCGGTGCGCAAGAGGCGACGCACCGCCACCGGCATCGTCGTGGCCCAGTACGACGTGCCGGATGCGATGCCCCCGCTGCTCGCGGCCGCGATCCTGCCCGGCGCGAAGGCCGTGATCCCCGCCGAGATCGTGCACCTCGCCGTCCGCGGGGTGCTGCGGATCGAGGAAGGCGCCGAGCCCGAGCGGCCGCGGCTGCGACGCCTTTCCGACGGACGTCTCCCCGACCAGCTCGACGCGGATGCGGTCGACAACCTGTTCCTCGGCGCCGACGACACCGGCGTGGTCGACATCCCCGCCGCGAGCGAGACCTTCGCCGCGCGCATGGGCGTGCTGCAGGCGCTGGGCAAGAAGCAGGCCGAGACCCGCGGGCTCATCGTGCGCGAGCGCGCCCGCGGCGCCGTGATCCTGCAGTGGATCGCGATCGCCATCGCCGCGATCGGACTGGCGGTGGCGATCTGGGGCGTCGCCACCGGTCGGGTCGGAGCGATTCCGGCGCTCGTGGTCGTCGCCTTCGGGGCCTTCTTCGTGCTCCTGGCGAGCCTCTACGCATTCTCGAAGCACGTCATGCTCACCGCGGAGGGTGCCCGGCAGTACGAGTATCTGCAGGGGGTGCGCGAGTTCATCCGCGTCGCCGAGGCCGACCGTCTGCAGATGCTGCAGTCGTACACGGGGGCGGAGCGCCGGCAGGACGGCAGCGCGAACGTCATCGTGCTCTACGAGCGTCTGCTCCCCTACGCGATGCTCTTCGGCATGGAAGACGAATGGGGCAAGGTGCTCGAGCACGCCTACACGTATGAGCAGCGGGGTCCCGGCTGGATCGGCGACGGTCGCTCACCGTATCTGAGCACCTCGCTCGCGGCCTTCGCCGTCTCCACCGCATCGGCATCGTCGTACACGGCTCCGTCGACCGGCAGCTCGTCGAGCTTCGGCGGCTCGAGCGGCGGCGGGTTCTCCGGCGGCGGAGGAGGCGGCGGCTTCTCCGGCGGACGCTGACCCGCACCTCTCACTCCCCTCATTCCCCTCGCTCCCCTCACTCGTGAGGGGTCAAGACACGCCGCCCCGCACGCCGCACTCGCGGCGTGTTGTGACCCCTCACGCTCGGGAGGTGGTCGCCCTGGCTGTCGGAAGCGCGCGTTCTCTGGGGTGAGGGGTCAAGACACGCCCTGCCCCGCCCGCCCCGCGCGGCGTGTTGTGACCCCTCACGCGTTCGCGGGCGCCCGTCAGAGCAGGGGCGGAGGATCGGATGCTTCGCGCAGCGCCCGTTCGACGGTGGACTGCACGAGGGCCGAGAGGTACCCGCCGGGGTTGTCGATGCCGATCTCGCGGAGGCGACCCGTGGCCTGTCCGATGATCGAGCGCGAGAACTCGGTGGCCGTCTGAATCGCATCGGCGTAGGCGGCGCGATCCGCCTCGGCCACGACGACCGGCTCGCAACCGATCTCGACGGCGAGGGCCTGGGCGATCGGGAGGACGGCCGCGGGAGCGGTGACCGCCGCGAACCCCGCCTGCAACTGACGCAGATCGATCGAGGTTCCGGTGAACGTGATCGCCGGGTGCACGGCGAGCGGGATCGCCCCCTTCTCGGCGGCGGGACGAAGCACCTCGATACCGAAGGCGGGGTCGGTGTGCAGCACGAGCTGGCCGATCTGCCACCCGCCGACCTCGGCGATACCGGCGACGAGCGATTCCAACTGGTCGTGCGGCACCGCGATCACCACGAGCTCGGCGCGGCGCACGACCTCGAGTGCGTCGAGCACGGGCACGTCGGGCAGAACGGCCGAAGCCCGCTCGTCGTCGGATCCGCTCGTGATCCCCACGACCGCATGCCCGGCGCCGCCGAGGGCCGCGCCGATCACGGGCCCCACGAGACCCGCGCCGATGATGCCGACGCCGAGGCGTCCGTCGCGCTCCACCACGTCACTCCTCCGTCGACGCAGGAGGTGCGGGAGGGGCGGGAGGCGCGGGCGGTGCCGGCGGCTGAGGAGCAGCCGACGCCGGAGAAGCAGGCGGTGCCGGAGGAGCAGGCGGCGCCCCCGAAGGCAGCGGCGGAACCGGCGGTGCACCCGCATCCGCACCGGGCTGCCCCGCGTACGGCGGAGGGACCGGCGCACCCGCACCCGCAGCGGGCTGCCCCGCGTACGGCGGAGGCACCGGCGCATACGGCGGCGGCACGGGCGCACCCGCGTCCGCGGCATCCGCTTCTCCTGCATGCTCGCTCCAGCGGTGCGAGGTGTCGCGCGCAGCCGCGGCAGCGGCGCGGCTCGAAACGTCGCCGATCAGGGCGAGGGCGTCATCGCGCTCGAGACCCGAGAGGATTCCGTGGATCGGACCGGGCACCGTGTGCACCTGCGCGCCGCTGACGCGCTGCGCACGGTCGATGGGGCCCTGCGAGAGCGAGACGCCCTGCAGTCGGGCGAGCGGGAACACCGCGAGCTTGCGCCACATGACGCCGCGACGCAGGATCAGCCCGAAGTCGGTGACCGTGTAGCCGTGGCGCTTCCACGAGAGCGGGCGACGCCATCCGGCGCGACGCGGCATCGTGCGATACGGGTCACCCTCGACGGGTCCGAGGATGCCGTGCTCCCAGATGAGCGGGATGTCGGCCGCCGGCACGTCGGGCAGGATCAGCCCGAGCACCCGCTCGACGTCTGCCCGCTTGCCGACCGGCAGCACGATGTTGAACTGCTGCGCACTGCCCGACGACTGCTGCGCGGCGCTCTTGCCGCTCATGCGGTTGATCTTGATCGACCACCAGCCGAACGGGCGCCACAGCAGCGACTGCGTGACCTCGACCGCGAAGATACGGCCCGGGGGCAGCGTCTCGGTCACCGTCGTGAGCAGACCGTAGGTGATGCGCACGCCGTCCGGCGTCGGAGCGATCGAGTACCGGAGCGACTTCGAGATCTGCGCCCAGGTGATACCCACGACGGCGATGACGAGGGGGATGCCGATGCCGAGTGCAAGCCCCAGCGAGATGAAGCTCCCGCCCACGTCTCCGTCGAGCAGGGCACCGAAGAACATGAAGCCCATCGTGATGCCGAAGATCAGCGCGAAGAAGACGAACCACAGCACGCCCGCGAGCAGCTGCGAGCCGACCAGTCGGCCGGTCGGGATCTTCACGACGCTCTCGGGTGCCACGTCTTCGAGATCGACGCCGGCGATGAGTCCCGTGACGCCGTGGTTCATCGAGTCGACGAGCTGGGCGCGGGTGGTCGTCGGCCCGGCAGGTGCACCGGATGCCGCGGCCTGCCGCGCCGCACGCACGCCCGACGCGAGGCGCAGGATGTCGGCGCGCACGGCCTCGGCCCGCGGGGTGGCGAGGTACTCGAGCTCGACGTTCGCGTCGGTTCCGGCGCCGACGACCTCGAGCTTGGCGAGGCCGATGATGCGCGCCGGGAACGGCCGCGTGAGGTTGACGCCCTGCACGCGGTCGAGCGGGGCGCGGCGGTGCGAGCGGAAGATGATGCCCTTACGCACCTCGACGTGGTCGCCGGTGATCCGGAACTGCTGGAAGCGCCAGACGAACCAGAAGATCGCGACCAGCACGATCAGGAGCCCGAGCACCGCCAGAAGGGCGATGAGGATCAGATTGTTCTCGAGCACCCAGTCGACCGGGTCGCCCGAGGAGTAGTCGCTGTAGTGCGTGTCGCTCGGCGTCGTGATGTTCACGAACCAGGCGATTACCCGGTCGCGCAGGTTCGCGAACGTGATGCCCGCGACGATCAGCAGCACCAGCCCGCCCTTGAACAGGGGCGTGAGCGGATGCATCCGATGCCATTCGCCGTCGGCGAGGTTCGACGAATCCGCCTTCCCGGCGGGCGCGGCGTCCGCCGGCGTCGGCGGGGCGGGGAACTGCGGCTCGCTCACAGGCCGGTCCGGCGGGTCTCGGCGACCTCGATGAGCGTGTCGCGCAGCGCCTCGGCCGCGGCCTGCGTGAGGCCGGGGATCTGGACGCCGGTGGTCGCGGCGGCGGTGACCATCTTGAGCTGCGAGATGCCGAAGCCGCGGTCGACCGGACCCTGCGTGATGTCGACGAGCTGCATGCGCCCGTAGGGCACGGCGATCATGCGCTGCCAGAGGATGCCCTTGCGGAAGACGATGTCGTCGGCGCGCAGCATGTAGCCGATCGCTCGCGCCTGCCGCGGCAGGATGATCATCGTCACGACGATCAGCAGCGTCAGCGCGGCGCCGGGGATCCACACCCAGCTCTGGTGCAGCACGAGCGCGAGCACGACGGCGGCGACGATCACGACGACGAGCAGGAGCGCGTTCTGCAGCAGCTGCGAGACGGCGTAGCGCGGCGAGATCTGGTGCCAGGTGCCGTCGAGCTCGAGGCGGGCCTCGCTGCGCGCCGTGCGGAGAGAGGTGTACACCCCCTGGTCGAGGGCGGCGAGGTCAGTGCCCTCGGCCGGGTTCAGGGGCGCGTTCTCTGGGCTCTGAGTCATCAGGATCCTTCGGCAGGGTGCAGAACTGTTCGGCGACGAGGGCGGCGACCACGAGCACGATTGCTCCCGCGATCAGGGCGATCATCGCCACTGTCGACCCTACCGGGGGATCGATCGGCCGTGTCAGGAGGAAGCCCAGGAGACCGGCGCCGAAGCCCGCGAGCAGGGCTCCGAGCAGACTCGAGGCGCGAGCGAGCGTCGCGGCGCGGAGCGCACGGAACGGGTCGATGCGGATGCCGGTGCGCACGCTGCGCCGCACCGGCCAGGCGACGACGAGCGCCGCCGCCGCGATCAGCACGAGCAGCACGGGGAGGAAGACCGAAGGGGTGAAGGTCGCGCGCCCCATCGCCGTCAGCAGCTGATCGAGGAGGAACCCGATACCGGCGCCGACGACGGCGAGGATGACGAGGAGCCCGGCGGAGGTGCGCTGCATCACTCCCCCTGCGCGCGCAGCGCGGCGGCAAGGTCGGCGATACGGCCGTGACCTGGGAGCTCGGCGTCGGGGTCGACGTCGAGCCAGGGGTCGAGCACGAAGAGCCGCTCGAACGCACGCGGGTGCGGCAGCACGATGCGCGGGTCGTCGGAGACCTCGTCGCCGTAGGAGATGAGGTCGAGGTCGAGGGTGCGGTCGCCCCACCGCTCGTGGCGCTCGCGCCCGTTCTCGTCTTCGATCGCATGCAGCATGCCGAGCAGGATCTCGGGGGCGAGACGCGTGGTCACCAGGGCGACCGCGTTCACGTAGCCCGGCGCGTCGGGGTCGGGCCCGTCGACGCGGAGGGCGACGGTCTCGTGCAGCGGAGAGAGTCGTACGTCGGTGACCAGGGGAAGGCGCGCGATGCGCTCGGCCGCGGCGGTGATCGTGGCGTGCCGATCGCCGAGGTTGGCGCCGAGGGCGACGACGGCCGTGACCGGCTCGCGACCGGGGCCCGGCAGCGGAACCTCGGGCGGTCGGGTGAGGTTGCGGCTCATGCGGCGCCTCCTGCCGTGGTGCGCCCGCGTGTGAGGACCACCGAGACGTCGGCGAACGTGAGGGAAATGGGGGCGTGCGGCTTGTGCACCGTGACCGTGACGTCGTGCACCCGCTCGTCGCCGAGGGCGGCGTCGGCGATGCGCGACGCGAGCGTCTCGATCAGGTCGACCGGCTCTCCCGCGACGATCGCCGCCACCTTCTGGGCCAACTCGCCGTAGTGCACCGTGTCGAGCACGTCATCGGATGCCGCAGCCGGGGCGAGGTCGAGACGCAGGCGCAGGTCGATCGTGAACTCCTGCCCATCGGCGCGCTCGTGGTCGTACACGCCGTGCCGGCCGAAGACCGTCAGCCCGGTCAGCACGATCTCATCGAGGGAGTCCATCACCCCAGCGTACGCGGGAGCACCGACGACGCAGCGGTCGGCGCTCAGCGCCCTTCCCAGGCGTGCGCGATCGCGAGCGCGTCGCGGGTCGCGGCCACGTCGTGCACGCGCACCGCCCACACGCCGGCGCGCAGCGCGAGAGCGCTGGTCACGGCGGTCGCGAGGTCGCGACGCTGCTCGGTGACGTCGGCATCCGCCTGGCCCAACGTCTCGGCCAGGAACCGCTTGCGCGAGGTGCCGATGAGCACGCGGGGTCCCAGGGCGACGATGTCGTCGAGTCCCCGCAGCAGATCCCAGTTCTGCGCACCAGCCTTGGCGAATCCGATGCCCGGGTCGAGGATCACCCGCGACGGTGCGATGCCAGCCGCCGCGGCTTCGCCCAGGCGCTCCTGCAGCTCCCCGGCGACCTCGCGCGCGATGCGATGGTAGTCGGCGCGGGCGTACATGTCGTCGGAGAAACCGCGCCAGTGCCCGATCGCGTAGTCGGCACCGGACTCGGCGACGGCCGCGCGCATCTCGGGGTCGGCGAGTCCGCCCGACACGTCGTTGACGATGCGGGCCCCGGCGCGCACCGCGGCCGACGCCGTCGAGGCGTTGATCGTGTCGATGCTGAGGGCGACGCCGGTCGCGGCCAGCTGCTCGATCACCGGGATCACGCGCGACTGCTCGGTGGCCGCATCCACACGCTTCGCGCCGGGACGCGTCGACTCCCCGCCGATGTCGAGCACGGTGGCGCCGTCGGCGCGTAGCTTCAGTCCCCGCGCGACCGCCGAGTCGACGTCGAGGTAGCGTCCGCCGTCGCTGAACGAGTCGGGCGTGACGTTGACGATGCCCCAGATGCCGGTCACGAGAGCGCGCCGGACGACGGACCGATGAGGGCGATGAGTTCGGCGCGCGCGATCGGGTCCTCGTAGACGCCGCGGGCGGCGATGGTGAGGGTGGATGCCTCGGGCTGGCGTCCGCCGCGCATCGTCACGCACCCGTGGCTGGCGTCGAGCACGACGAGCACGCCGCGGGTGTCGAGGTTCTCGGCGATCGTGTCGGCGATCTGCTCGCCCAGCCGCTCCTGCACCTGTGGGCGGGCGGCGAGGATCTCGACGACCCGCACCAGCGCACCCAGACCCACGACCTGCTCCCCCGGAAGGTAGGCCAGGTGGGCCCGGCCGGCGAAGGGCAGCAGGTGGTGCTCGCACACCGAACGGAAACGGATGTCGCGCAGCAGCACCGCGCCCGAGGGCAGCGTGTCGGGGGCGGGGCCCCGGGTCACGCTGATCGTGCGCTCGAGCGGAGCCGCGGCATCCTCGCCGACGCCGCCGAAGAACTCCGCGTACAGCTCGGCCATGCGCGTGGGCGTCTGGCGCAGTCCCGGACGATCCGGGTCTTCGCCGATCGCCTCGAGCAGCTCACGCGTCAGCCGCTCGATCCGCGTCCTGTCGACGCCCACGATCAGGCCGTCGCGGGACGCGGGTTCGTGGCTCCTGACGGCTCCTGCGCGCGGGCGGTCGCCGAGGGCTCCTCGACGGATGCCGCGACCGGCACGACCTTCTTCGGAACCTCGATCGGCGGCACGTCCGACACCGGACGATCGCTGCTCGACAGCCACAGCGGGCGCTCGGGGAGCTTGCGGATCTCGGTGAAGATCTCGGCGATCTGGTTGTGGTCGAGGGTCTCCTCCTCGAGCAGCGCCAGGGCGAGACGGTCGAGGATGTCGCGGTTCGCGCTGATCACCTCGTAGGCCTCGTCGTGGGCCTGCTCGATGAGCGCGCGCACCTCGGCGTCGACGCGCTCGGCGACCTTCTCGGAGTACTCGCGTCCGCGGCCCATGTCGCGCGCGACGAACATGTCCCCGCCCTCGGAGCCGAGTTTGACCGGACCGACCTCGGTCGTCATGCCGTACTCGATGACCATCTTGCGGGCGATGGAGGTCGCCTTCTCGATGTCGTTCGAGGCGCCGGTGGTCGGATCGTGGAACACGATCTCCTCGGCGACGCGGCCGCCCATCGCGTACGTGAGCTGGTCCTGCAGCTCGTTGCGCGTGACGGAGTACTTGTCTTCGAGCGGCAGCACCATCGTGTAGCCGAGGGCCTTGCCGCGCGGCAGGATCGTGATCTTGGTGACCGGGTCGGTATAGTTCATGGCCGCGGCGGCGAGCGCGTGCCCGCCCTCGTGGTACGCGGTGATGAGCTTCTCGCGGTCCTTCATCACGCGGGTGCGGCGCTGCGGACCGGCGATGACGCGGTCGATCGCCTCGTCGAGCGCGCGGTTGTCGATGAGCTGCGCGTTCGAGCGGGCGGTGAGGAGCGCCGCCTCGTTCAGCACGTTCGCGAGGTCGGCACCGGTGAAGCCCGGCGTCTTGCGGGCGACGACCTCGAGGTCGACGCTCTGCGAGAGCGGCTTGCCCTTGCTGTGCACCTCGAGGATCTTCTGACGGCCCTTGAGGTCGGGAGCATCGACACCGATCTGGCGGTCGAAACGGCCCGGACGCAGCAGCGCGGGGTCGAGGATGTCGGGGCGGTTCGTCGCCGCGATCACGATGACGTTCGCGTTCGGGTCGAAGCCGTCCATCTCGACGAGCATCTGGTTGAGCGTCTGCTCGCGCTCGTCGTTGCCGCCGCCCATGCCGGCGCCGCGGTGACGACCGACGGCGTCGATCTCGTCGATGAAGATGATCGCCGGGGAGTTCTCCTTGGCCTGGTTGAACAGGTCGCGCACACGCGAGGCTCCGACACCGACGAACATCTCGACGAAGTCCGAACCCGAGATCGAGTAGAAGGGGGCTCCGGCCTCACCGGCGACGGCGCGGGCGAGAAGGGTCTTACCGGTTCCGGGAGGGCCGTACAGCAGCACGCCCTTCGGGATGCGGGCACCGATCGCCTGGAATTTCGCGGGGTCCTGCAGGAACTCCTTGATCTCATGGAGCTCTTCGATCGCCTCGTCGGCGCCGGCGACGTCGGCGAAGGTGACCGTCGGGGTCTCCTTGTTGACGAGCTTCGCCTTCGACTTGCCGAACTGCATGACCTTGCCGCCGCCGCCCTGCATCGACGACAGGAGCCACCAGAACAGCAGGCCCAGGAGCACGAGCGGCAGGAGGAGCGAGAGGAAGCCGTCGAACCACGTTGCGCGCGGCACGGCATCGTTGAAGCCCTCCTTGAGGTCGGCGTCGTTGATCGCCGTGACCACCTCGTCGGCGCGGGCGTCGACGTAGTAGAACTGCACCTTGTCGGCGCCCTCGAACGGCTTCGAGAGCGTGAGGTCGACGCGCTGGTCGCCGTCGGTGTTGACCACCTCGGTGACGGTCGAGCCGCCGAGCAGCTTCAGACCCTCCTGCGTGGTGATCTGCTTGGGTGCCGCGATGTTCGAGACCAGCACGAACCCGAGGATCAGCAGCAGGCCGATCACCAGTACGTAGATCAGCGGATTCTTGCCGAGCTTCTTCACATCCATGATCGGATCAGCGTATCGCGCGCGTACTAGGCGCCTGCTGTGCGTTCACCCACGGCGTAGCGCGTCAGGAGTAGACGTGCGGGGCGAGCACGGCGACGTCGCGCAGGTTGCGGTACCGCTCGTCGAAATCGAGGCCGTAGCCGACGACGAAATCGGTGGGGATGTCGAAGCCCACGTACTTGCAGTCGATGACCACCTTCGCGGCCTCCGGCTTGCGCAGCAGGGCGAGCACCTCGATCGACTCGGCGCCGCGCGACTCGAAGTTCTCGAGCAGCCAGCTCAGCGTGAGCCCCGAGTCGATGATGTCCTCGACGATGAGCACGTGCTTGCCGTTCAGGTCGGTGTCGAGGTCCTTGCGGATCTGCACGACGCCGCTGGACTTCGTGCTCGCACCGTAGCTCGACACGGCCATCCAGTCCATCGGCGCGTGGAAGGGCAGCGCCCGCGCGAAGTCGGCCATCACCATGACCGCGCCCTTGAGCACGCCGACCAGGATGAGGTCCTTGCCCGCGTAATCGTCGGCGACCCGCAGGGCCAGCTCGTCGAGCTTGGCGAGGATCTGCTCCTCGGTGACGAGGATCTCGGACAGGTCAGCCTGGATTTCCGTGGCGCGCATGGATCGATTTTAGGCGATCGATGACGCCGCTCTCCCCCTGCCCCGACATCCGCACTACTCTGAGCCGTGAGACGGGCGGACGCCCACCGACGGAAGGATTCCCATGGCTCTCGACGACATCCTGAAGCAGGTCCCGATCGACGACATCGCGAAGCAGCTCGGTGTCTCTCCCGACGTCGCGAAGACCGCGGTCGAACAGGGCGGTGCGGTGCTTCTCGGAGGGCTGGCGAAGAACGCTTCGACCGACGAGGGCTCGGCGGCGATCCAGAAGGCGCTCAAGAAGCACGAGGGCACGGGCGGCGCCGCCTCGATCAAGGACATCGATCAGGCCGACGGCGACAAGATCGTCACGCACATCCTCGGAGCCGAGGAGAAGAAGAAGGTCACCGAGAAGCTCACGCAGTCCGACAAGACCGCAGGCATCGACTTCGGCAAGCTCCTGCCGATCCTCGCGCCGATCGTGATGGGTCTGATCGCGAACGCCGGCAAGGGCAAGGGCGGCTCCGCCTCGACCGAGTCGCAGGGCGGCGGCGGGATCGGCGACATCATCGGCGATCTGCTCGGCGGCGGCAACGGCAACTCCGGTGGTGGTGGCGTCGGAGACATCATCGGCGGGCTGCTGGGCGGCGGCAACAAGTCGGGCGACGGCGGCATCGACCTGGGCAGCATCGTCGGCGGCCTCTTCGGCGGCAAGAAGTAACGGGCGCCGCCCGCCGCAGGTCAGGTGCGCGCCGTGAAGACGATGCGCCCACCGTGGCGGGCGGCGGCGCACCCGGGCAGGTCGATCGGGCCCTGACCCGACCAGTCGGTCACCAGGCGCGCGACCTCCAGCGTCTGCAGCCGGGTGAGACTCACCCCGAACTCGCTGTCGACCACGAGGCGGATCACGCGATTGCGCAGGGCCGCGGGGTTCGCGGCGAGCGCCGCGACGCTCACCGAGATGCCGGCTTCGGCGTGCTCGACGATGTCTTCGATGGTCTCGTGGATCATCTCGTCGAACGCCTCGGCGTCTTCGCGCAGTTGCTCGGCGGTCCGCGCGAGGGCCTCGGCGATTCCCGGCCCGATCTCGGTCTCGAGCACGGGGAGCACGCGCTCGCGCACCCGCACCCGGGCGAAACGATCGTCGAGGTTGTGGGGGTCGTCCCAGACGTCGAGAGCGGATGCCGCGCAGAAGGCGCGCGTGGTCGTGCGACGGACCGCCAGCATCGGACGCATCCAGCGCACGCCGTCGTCGTCCTCCCGGACGGGCGCCATGCCCTGCAGGCTCGCGGCTCCGGCACCGCGGGCGAGCCCGAGCAGTACTGTCTCCGCCTGGTCGTCGAGCGTGTGGCCGAGCAGCACCGCTCGCGCGCCGACCTCGTCGGCGACATCCCGCAGCGCCCGATAGCGCGCGTCCCGCGCCGCCGACTCGGGGCCGTCGTCGGTCGCGTCGTCGACCTCGACGCGCACGACGCAGGCTTCGAGGCCGAGGGTCGTGGCCTGCTCGGCGGCCCGCGCGGCGACGGCATCCGATCCCGTCTGCAGGGCGTGATCGACGGTGAC
This sequence comes from Microbacterium sp. 22179, assembly GCF_052045715.1. NCBI lineage: Bacteria > Bacillati > Actinomycetota > Actinomycetes > Micrococcales > Microbacteriaceae > Microbacterium > Microbacterium sp. 22179. Next base: position 55,940 of record NZ_JBQEPJ010000005.1, read on the forward strand.
GGCGGTCGCGCGGATGCCGGCCTTCGGCGCCTCGAAAGCGACGGCCGCGGCCAACGCCAGGGAGTCCGCTCCCCCGGACAGAGCCACCACGACGGCGGCACCCTCGGGCAGATCGGCCAGTGCGGTGCGCACGGCGCGGCGGATCTCGGCGATGGCGGGGTCGAGTGACGGCATCCCTCCACGCTAGGGCACGGCATCCGCGGGGCGTGCGCCCGCCCCGGCGGCGGGACTATCCTGACGCCGTGACCGCACCGCACCGCACCCCGCCGTTCCGCACCGAGCGGTTCACGGCGTTCGTCGACGCCGTCGTCGCGATCGCGATGACGCTGCTCATCCTGCCGCTCATGGAGGCGGTGTCGGACGCCGCGTCCGGCAAGCTCACGACCGCGGAGTTCTTCCACGAGCACTCGGGGCAGTTGCTGAGCTTCGCGCTGAGCTTCCTGCTCATCGCGACCTTCTGGATGGGACACCACAGTCAGTACCGCGATGTGGAGCGGATCACCACACCGCTCATTTGGATCAACGTGGCCTGGATGGCCACGATCGTCTGGCTGCCCGTGCCGACGGCCATGCTGGGGCAGATCGACACCGACCCGCTGCAGAAGGTCGTGTACATCGGCACGTTGATCGCCACGCAGCTCGCGACACTGGCCGGCGGCATCTATCTCGCACGGCACCCCGAGCTCTCGACCGCGCCGCCCTCGACCTACCGCGCGGGGGTGCTCGGCGACCTGGCCGCGATCATCCTGTTCGCCGCGGCGCTGCTCGTCGCCGTGCTCGTTCCCGAGATCGGGTACGCCGCCCTCTTCCTGCTGTTGTTGAACGCCCCCGTCTCCCGGCTGGTCGATCGACTGTCACGCGGCCGTTCGCGCGACTCCGACGTTCAGACGCCCGGACCTGCCGAGTAGGCTTGTCCGCGGCATCCAACCGATTTTTTCTCCCGAGGAGCACACGCATGGGCGCACACGACGCCGTCATCGAGATCCCGCGCGGCAGCCGCGTGAAGTACGAGGTCGACCACGAGACCGGGCGAGTGCACCTCGACCGCGTGCTCTACACGACCTTCGGCTACCCGGCCGACTATGGTTACTTCGACAACACGCTCGGCGAGGACGGCGACCCGCTCGACGTGCTCGTGCTGCTCGACCACGCCATCTACCCGGGCGTCGTCGTCGAGGTGCGTCCCGTGGCCGTGCTCAAGATGAGCGACGAGGCCGGCGGCGACGACAAGCTGGTCGCCGTGCTGTCGAAGGACCCGCGCTGGGCGCACATCCAGGACATCGACGACATCGCCGAGTACACGAAGAAGGAGATCGCGCACTTCTTCGAGCACTACAAGGACCTCGAGCCCAACAAGTGGGTCAAGGTCGACGCGTGGGGCGACAAGGCCGAGGCCGAGCGCATCCTCGACGAGGCGATCGTCCGTTTCGGCGAGCAGGGCCACTGACCCCTCGCCAACGCTCGACGCGAAAGACCCCCGGATCCGCTCAGCGGCCGGGGGTCTTCTGCATGCAGGGCGGGCGGATGCTCAGATCGAGATGCCCCGCGCGGCCATGAAGTCGGCCGGGTTCGTGTAGTACCCGTTGATGTAGACCTCGAAGTGCAGGTGGCAGCCGAAGGATCCGCCGGTGTTGCCCGCGTAGGCGATGATCTGCCCGGCCTGCACCTGCTGGCCGGCCCTGACCGCGAAGCCGCCGTCGCGGATGTGCGCGTAGCCGGTCGCGACGCCGGTGCCGTGCTGGATGCGGACGTAGTTGCCGTACCCGCCGTTGTAGAACGCGGCGTCGACGACACCGGCGTACGCGGCATAGATCGCCGCCCCGCAACCGTTGGCGAGGTCGATGCCGTAGTGCCAGCTCGACGAGCATCCGTTCGCGTTGCACTGCTGAGAACGGGGACCGTAGCCCGAGCTGCGGTAACCGCCGTGCGGGCGCACCCAACCGCTGCCGCTGCCGGCGGGGGCGCCTCCGCCGCCGCTGTTGCCGCCGGCGTTCGCCGCGGCCTCGGCGGCCTCGCGCTCACGGCGCTTCTTCTCCTCGGCCTCGCGAGCTGCGACGCCAGCCTGGTAGCCGGCGACCGTCTTCGTCGTCGTGTCCTTGAGGGCGGCGAGCTGCGCCTGCATGGTGTTGAGGTTCGCCGACTGCTCGTCGAGGGCGGCCTGCGCGGCATCCGCCGCCTGCTGGGCCGCGACCATCTTCTGCTCCGCGATCTTCTGCAGCCGGTCGCGCTCGTCGCGTGCGACCTTGGCCTGGTCGCTGAGCGACTGGGCGGAGTTGCGGGCGGCGACGGCATCGTCGTAGACCGACTGGTTGTACTCGAGGAGCTTGTCCATCGTGCCGAGGCGCGAGAGCAACTCATCGGCGTTCGCGGCGGAGCCGGCGAAGAACAGCTCGAGCGAGGTGTCGTCACCACCGTTGCGGTAGATCTGTGCAGCGACCTGGCCGGCCTTGCGAGCCGACTCGTCGGCGACGCCCGCCTGCTCGTCAGCCTTCGCCTGGAGCGTGTCGGCCTCGGCGATCGCGGCGAAGAACTCCTGCTGGGCCGTGAAGTATTCGTCGGAGGCGGTCTTGGCAGCCGCCTGGGTCTGCGCGACCTTCTGCGTGAGGGACTGGATCAGGCCCTCGATGCGCTGGATCTCGGCGCCCTTGGCAGCCTCGTTGTTCTTGGCCTTCTGCACGTCGTCCCAGCTCGGGTACGACGCGGCGTAGGCGGCGGAGACGCCGGAGGTGACGCCGAAGGCGCTGAGGGCGACGACACTGAGCGCACCGAGCCCGAGCGCGCTTCGACGGCTGAAGCTCTGCTTCCAGAGAGCGTCGCGCTCGGCGGGCGTGGGCGCGCAGCCGCATTCCTCGGATGCTGCAGCTGCCGCGGCATCCTTCGTGATCTGGTCGTTCACACGGCCCCTTCCGCCGGTTTCACACATGTCACAGTAACAACAACTTTCACATGCGCACCAGGGCGCGCGGGTCGGTCGAAGGGCATGCTGACGGGTACATCGTCTCCCGGAACACGCCCGGGAGCGCGCTGACTCGCCCTCGATTCGCGATTTGCCCCGACTATCGCTTATGCTTGAGCGTCGGCAAGGAAGTCCCCCGGGACTGACTCGGCCCCATCGTTTAGCGGCCTAGGACGCCGCCCTTTCACGGCGGTAGCACGGGTTCGAATCCCGTTGGGGTCACCACGTCCGATATAATTGAAAACAAGTATGGCCCTGTAGCGCAGTTGGTTAGCGTGCCGCCCTGTCACGGCGGAGGTCGCGGGTTCAAGTCCCGTCAGGGTCGCTCCGTGCGATGAGCTCTTTCTTCGGAGAGGGCTCTTCGTCTAGGACGCGACAGGTTCGCCGGTCGCGCGGCTCTGTAGCTCAGTTGGTAGAGCGTTCGACTGAAAATCGAAAGGTCACCGGATCGATGCCGGTCGGAGCCACAAGGCTGATCATTACAATCAGCCCAGAAACCCTCGCCTAGCTTCTACATGGCGGGGGTTTTGCTTTGCCTGCGGGCGGTTCGATCGACGCTGAGGTATCGAGCACCGGAGCGCAATAGCCCCGGGAGGTCTTTCGCCCGGCGCGCATCTCGGGTGTACTTCTCCGATGCGATCCGTGAATCCGATCCCCGGTAACCCCTGGCCGCACGACATGGTCATCCGTATCGAAGACGCACCGCATGCGCTCTTCGAACTCCTCTGGTTGCGCGAGGCGTACGGGCTCCAGCCCACCGGGGACGACCTTCCGCCGCTCCTCGTCCGGACTCCCGCGCCGGCCGCAGCCGTCCTCGACGCGGACACCCGGGCTCACTGGGAGAGCGCGTGGACTCGACTCTGGCCGGCGGCATCCGTCCATGTCGGCCGCGAGCAGGATCACGATCAGTTCCCGCGGCTGCTCGCGATGGAACCGGGCGACCCCGCTCGCGAAAACCTCCTCCGCGACATGATGGGCCCGACCTGGCGCGACGAGTTCGGCGACGCCGCCTTCGACGACCCCTCCTACACCGACCACGAACACTCGGCCTTCGAGGAGCGCGCCGCCGCGCGCCCGCACACCCTCGCCGACAACCCGGAGCACCGTGACCTCGAGGCTCTCATCCCTGCCTGGCGGGCGGGACTCACGACGATCATCACGATCCCCTGCCGGGGCGAGCACACTCGCCGTGTCAGTGACAACGCCCTCCTCGTCACGGCCGGCACACGAGCCGACAGCGTGGCATATCGGCGTGCTCTCTCCTCGTTCACCTGACCCGGACGAGAGGATGGAGGTATGCCCTCGAACTCGCGCTGGCGACTGCTCGCCTCGATGCAGCGGATCCTGCACAACGATCCCTCGAACGTCGCGCACACAGAGGCCATGCCGATCATCGACGAGCGCACGGTGCCCCGCGTGCTCGACCTCGCGACGCGCATCGGCGAATCGATGTTCGCGGTCGGCGCCTCCGCTCACGAGGTCACGCTCGCGATCACTCGTGTGTGCGAGGCCTATGCCCTCAAGGGGGTGCAGGTCGACGTCACCTACAACTCGGTGACCGTCTCGTTCCACCTGAGCGGCGAGGTGTGGCCCGAGACACTGCTGCGCGTCGTGCGCGTCGCCGCTCCCGACCACGCCAAACTGCAGCGCGTGCAGGCGCTCGTCGCCGACATCGAAGCGGGGCTCGACCTGGAGTCCGCCCGCACGGCGTTCCGTGTGATCCGGCGCGTGCCGTTCCGCTACCAGCAGTCCGTGGTCGTCGTCGCCCGGGCGATGCTCGCCGTCGGCGTCAGCATCCTTCTCGGCGCGTCACCGATCATCGTGGGACTCACCTTCATCGCCGCCCTCGCCGCCGCCCTCACGCAGGCCGGCCTCGCGCGCGTGCGCGTTCCCCTCTTCTTCAGCCAGATCGCCGGAGGCTTCGTCACCACCGTGGTCGCGGTCGCCGTGTCGGCGCTCGGTTCTGCCGGGATCGAGCCGTTCGTCGGCATCCGCCCCTCGATCATCGTCGCCTCGGGCATCGTGCTCATGCTCGCCGGGCTCACGGTCGTCGGCGCCGCGCAGGATGCGATCGACGGGTTCGCGCTCACCGCCGGCGGCCGCATCCTCGACCTCACGATGCAGACCCTCGGTGTGGTGATCGGCATCCTCGTCGGTCTCGAGCTCGGCAGCGTGCTCGGGTTCACGATGGACCTGCCCGACGACCCCGCACCGTTCGGTCCCCTGCTCGGGGTCTTCGCCGGGGCGATCATCATCGCGGTCGCCGTGGCCGTGTTCAACGGCGCCGGCATCCGCATCATCCTCGTCAGCGCTCTGCTCAGCGCGATCACGATCGCCGGGTACACGGCATCCGTCGCCCTCAATCTGCACCCGGCCGCGGCGAGCGCGATCGGCGCGCTGCTCGCGAGCTTCGTCGGGGTGCTGATCGCCCACAACCTGCACGTTCCGTCGGTCGCGGTGACGACCGCGGCCATCGTGCCGCTCGTGCCGGGAGTCGCGGTCTTCCAGGGGCTGCTCGAGATGGTGCACAACGGCGGCACCAGCATGGGCGTCGTCGGCGCAGGCGGATCGCTGATCGACGCCGCCGTCATCGGGATCGGTCTCGCCTCGGGGGCGTCGCTCGGTCTGTACCTCGGCACCCCGGTGCGCGCGACCCTCGGCAGCGTCACGAAGACGCGAGCGCGTACCCGGCGCTGACGCGCCCCCGGATTCGTCCGGCTCGCGGCACCTCGATACGCTCGAAGAATGCTCGAGACGCTCACCGGATTCGTCGTGGTGGGCGTCGCGATCATCGTCGGCTACGTGCTGGCACGGATCGATCTGCTCGGCGAGCACGCGCGTCCGGTCTTGAGCCGCCTGGTGTTCTTCGTGCTCTCGCCGTTCCTGCTCTTCACCGTTCTCGCGCACGCCGACGCGACGATGCTGTTCTCGTCGTTGCTGCCCGTGTCGGCCATCGCCGCGGTCGTCGTGATCCTGATCCACACCCTCGTCGCGCGCTTCGCCTGGCGTCGGTCGGTGGCCGAGACGACGATCGGCGCTCTCTCGGCCGGTCAGGTCAACTCGAACAACATCGGCCTGCCCCTCTCCCTCTATCTGCTGGGGAGTGCGGCGTTCCCCGCGCCGGTGATCCTTCTGCAGCTGCTGGTCTTCACGCCGGTGTCGCTCACGATCCTCGACGCCGCCACGGCCGAGCGCACCTCTCTGCGCCGCACGCTGCTGCGCACCGCGACGAACCCGATCATCATCGGTGCTCTGCTCGGCACCCTGGTGTCGGTCACGGGCCTGCAGCTCCCGGAGATCGTCCTGGCACCCGCGCAGTTGATCGCGGATGCCGCAGTGCCGGTGCTCCTCATCAGCTACGGCATGTCGTTGCACGGCCAGCGCGTGCTCGGCACGCAGGGGCACCGACGCGATGTCGTCGTGGCGAGCATCCTCAAGCTGGCGGTCATGCCACTGGTCGCGTGGGTCTTCGCCCAGTTCGTGTTCGGGCTCACCGCGCACGAGGTGCTGATCGTCACGGTGCTCGCGGCTCTGCCGACCGCGCAGAACGTGTTCAACTACTCGCAGCGCTACGGCGTCGGCGAGGCGATCTCCCGTGACACCGTCTTCCTGACGACGATCGGATGCCTGCCCGTGCTGCTCCTGATCATGCTGCTTCTCGGCTGACGCCGGTCGCGATCACTCGATCTGCAGGTAGGAGCCGAACCCGGTTCCGATGACGTACGAGGCGCCGAACCCGCCGTTCCCTCCGCCGGGGTAGACCCGCAGGTCGCCGTTCGCCATCCGCGCGACGAGGTCGGGGCGCCCGTCGCCGTTGTAGTCGACGCCGCCCGTCATGGCCGTGAACCCGGTCCATCCGCGCCCGACGATCTGCCGCGCGGCGAAGCCGTTGGGGATGCCCGGGTAGAAGTACTGGGTGCCGGCGGCATCGATCGCGATGAGATCTCCGCGCCCGTCGCGATCGAAGTCGCCGCCCACGAGATAGACCATCGAATTCCACTCCGGTCCGCCGGGACGCGTCTGCCCTGACAATCCGCCCTTGCCGTCACCGAGATGGATCGTCATGTTGCCGTCCGGACGGACGGAGATGACGTCGTGGAGGCCGTCTCCGGTGTAGTCGGCCCCGGAGATGAGATGCAGCAGTCCGCCCCATCCGGTCGCGATGTCGCGCTGGGAGGCGAACCCTCCTCCGGCCGCGGGGCTGCCCCCGTAGAACTCCAGCGTTCCGTCGTTGCGGACCACGATCAGGTCGGAGTGGCCGTCGTTGTTGAGGTCGCCGTGCGCGATCTGCCCGCGGCCCGCCCAGCCGGAGGTGATGACGACGCGCGGCTTGAGCGCCGCAGTGCCGTTCCCCCCGAGGAAGTGGAGGTCGCCATCGGCGGCCACACCGACGAGATCGGCCTTGCCGTCGCGGTTGTAGTCGGCCGTCAGCACCTTGGGGTTGACCGGGGTTCCGAGACCGGGGAAGTTCATCGGGATGAAACTGCCGCGCGTGACGTTCGTCAGGCACGTGAAGCCGTTGTTGATCGCGCTGTACACGCTGCCGTTGCGCCATACCTCGAAGTGCAGGTGGTACGCGTCGGTGGCGCCGGTCTTGCCGACGACGCCGATCTGCTGGCCGCGGCTGACGCGCGTGCCCGCCGCCTGCATGCCGGGCGCGGCCATGTGCCCGTAGCGGGTGACGTAGCCGCCGGGATGTTCGATGTCGACGTAGTTGCCGTACCCGCTGTTCGCGGTTCGCGCCTTGATCACGCCGTCATAGGCCGCCAGGATCGGCGTTCCGCCGCCTCCTCCGATATCGATGCCGTCGTGCTTGCGGTAGTTGTTGCGGCATCCGTCGCCGACCTTCGACTGGATGTTCCCGGACGAGGGGACGACCATCTGCCCGTCGGTAGCAGCGGATGCCGGTGCCGAGGACGTGAGCGACGGGAAGAAGGAGGCGAGGACCACTACCAGGAGTGCAAGAACACCGACTCGGGCGCGCCGCAAGCGTGACTGTCGCTTCATGTCGCGCTCTCCCGTGGTCGTTCGGCCCCAGCGGACATGATGTCCCCCGCCGTCACGGTACCAGCGAGACAGGAATTCGTGGCGGACATCGGCGTGATATTCCCCGAATAACAAGTACGGTTCTTCTATGGGCAGGCTCAGGTACGACGGCACTTCCGACCCGATCATCATCGAGGACGTGACGCTCGCGCATCTCAAGATCATCATCGCGACGAAGCTGCGCCGACAGGAGAGCTTCATGATGACGTGGGCGCCGCGTGACAGCGGCCCCAACAAGCGGTCTACGGTCTGGATCCATCCGGCGATCCCCCTGCAGTTCGGCTTCGACGAGGAGCAGCCGCCCGCCGTCGACCCGCAACGCATCGCCGAACTGATGCAGCACCTCAACGCCAGTGGCGAGCTGGTGCTCGATCACGTGCTGTCGAGCTAACCGAAATATCGGTGCGCGCTAGCCGACCGCACGCACCCGCTACGCTGTGGCCGTGGACCCGACACTCATCCTTCTCGGCATTCTCGTCCTCGTACTCATCATCGGCGGGCCCTTCATCAAGAGGTGGGCGAACCGCAAGGCCGCAGCCGCCGGCGAGAACGCCGGACGCAAGTTCGCCGCGAAGCAACTGGTGAACGTGCTCGTCGAGTTCGGAACCACCGTCGTCATCCACGCCCCCGAAGACGCGGCGCGCGAGATCGTCGCCGAGGCCGCGGGCAAGAAGCCCAAGGACTTCCCGGGGCGCGCGGACGGCGGCTTCGGCATCCGCTTCGTCGAGCCCGATGACACGATCGTGCGCCTGGTGCCCGATCCCGCCGGCACGCGCGTGCAGGTCGAGACCTTCCGCGAGTACATGGGCTTCCCCCAGACCGTCTCGTTCTGGCAGGACCTGCGCACGCGCATCTCGACCGCCGCCGCAGCGCGCGGGGTCACGGTGTCGGAGGGGCCGCACCTCGAATACCTTCGCGGTCACCTGCTCGACCCCAAAAACGCCCGCTGGGCACTCGACGCCTGATCGCCCCTCGCGCGGGGTGAATTCGCCTCTCGCGCCGGGTGAAACCGGCACGCAACTCCCGTCCGACGCAACTAGGCTGGACTGCGACGGCGACAGCGGCTCGCAGCGGCTGTCACGGCATCGGCCCTTCACGATCCCTCCCCGGTCCTCACGGACCTGCCCCAGAAAGGCACGAACCATGAGCGAATCCTCCGAGTCCGAAGACCGCAGCGGCGACCGCTCCCCCGACTTCTTCGACCAGCTGATCGAGACCACGCCGCCCGCAGCCTCTTCTCCGCAGGGCTCCTCGTCGTCTCCGGCGGCGTTCACGATCGGTTTCCGCGGTTACGACAAGGCGGAGGTCGACTCCGCACTGTCGACGCTGCGCAACCAGCTGCAGCAGGCGAACGCCGACCTGGCCGACGCCGAGGTGCGTCACGCCGACGCGATCGACGCGCTGAAGTCGGAGGAGAGCTCCGCCCGTGAAGAGCTCGAGAGCGAGCTGACCGCTCTGAAGGCGAAGGTCGCCGAGACCGAGCAGCAGGTCGCGACGCTGACCTCCGAGCTCGTCGACGCCCCCGCCCCGGACGGTGAGGAGGCGCCGTCGCGCCAGCAGTTCGAGGCGATCCTGCGCGTGGCGGAGGAGCAGGCGAACGTCCTGATCCAGAACGCCGCAGTGCAGGCCGACCGCCTCATGGCCGCCGCCCGCGAAGAGGTCGCCGCCCAGCGCGCCGAGGCCGAGGCCGACGTCGCCCGCATCATCTCCCAGGCCGAGCGGGATGCCGACCAGGTGCGCCTCAAGATGGAGACCGAGTACACGGCGCACGAGGCGCGCATCGAGCGCGAGGCAGCGCATGCCACCGAGAAGGTCAACCAGGCCTCGCAGGAGGCCACGGCCATCCGCACCGAGGCGGAGAAGGGAGCGGCCGCACTGCGCTCGCTCGTCACCCGCGAGACCACGCAGCTGCGTGCCGACGCCGAGCGCGACGTGCGCGAGATGAACGCCCGCGTGCTCGAGTTCGAAGAGACGCTGACCCGCCGCCAGGACGACGCCCAGCAGGAGTTCCTCGTGCTGCACAACCAGGCCGTCGCCCACGCCGAGCGCATCACGAGCGATGCGAACGAGCAGGTCTCGGCCTCTCTCGACCACGCCCAGCGCATCTCGGCGAAGGCCGACGACTACGAGCGCCTCATGCGTTCGCAGGCGCAGTCCATCGAGGCAGACGCCCAGGTGCGCGCCCGCGAGACGCTCGACCGCGCGCGGGTGAAGTCGCAGAAGATCGTCGACGCCGTCACGACGCACACCAACACGGTGTTGCGGGATGCCGAGGACCGTACCCGTCAGCTGCGCTGGCAGCAGCAGCAGCTCACGAGCTTCATGGCCGAGGTGCGCGAGCTCATCCGCCCCGACGGCGTCTTCTCCGATGAGGGCGGCGCGACCGCGTCGCTCGGCGAGGTCGCGACGGTCGACGACGAGCCCGCTGAGGAGTTCCTGGGCGACGAGGTGCTGGATGACGAGGCGATCGACGACGATCGTCCGCTCGAGAAGATCACGATCGAGGTCGTCGAGAGCGACGACGACTCGTCACGCTGACACACCCCGGCATGACGAAGGCCCGAGCGGATTCCGCTCGGGCCTTCGTCATGGTCGTCGTCTATGCGCGGCGCATCTGCGACGCGGCCGGGCAGTCGAAAGGATCGCTCGCGGCGAGCCCCACACGGTTGAGGTAAGCGATGACGATCGCGTACGACCGCCACAGGCTCGTCTCCGTGTAGGGGATGCTGTTGGCCGCGCAGTAGTCGCGCACGATTCCGCGTGCCTTCGAGAGGTGCAGGCGCGACATGTTCGGGAACAGGTGATGCTCGACCTGGTGGTTGAGCCCGCCCATGAACCAGGTGGCCCACCAGCCGCCGTTGACGTTGCGCGAGGTGCGCACCTGCTTCGAGAAGAAGTCGAGCTTGGCATCGGGCGCGATGACCGGCATGCCCTTGTGGTTGGGAGCGAAGGACGCGCCCATGTAGACGCCGAAGACGGCGAGCTGCACGCCCATGAACGCGAAGGCCATGCCCAAGGGGAGGAAGAGGAAGACCGGCACGATGACCAGCGCGAGGCGGAGCGCGATGAGGCTCAGCTCGGTCCAGCGGCCCTTCACGTTCTTCTGCGTGGTGAGGTGCTTGAGGCTGATGTAGTGGAGGTTGATCCCCTCGAGCGTGAGCAGCGGGAAGAACAGCCAGCCCTGCTTGCGGGTGATCAGGCGCACGAGACCGCGCGACTGCGCGGCATCCGTCTCGAGGAACGAGATCGTGTCGACCTGGATGTCGGGGTCCTTGCCGACCTGGTTCGGGTTGCCGTGGTGGCGGGTGTGCTTGGAGTCCCACCAGTGGTAGCTCATCCCGACGGCGCCGGCCGCGAGGATCCGCGCCAGGCGGAAGTTCGCCGGCCCGGACGCGAGGATCTGGCGGTGGGCGGCCTCATGAGCGAGGAACGCCACCTGCGTGAAGAGGATGCCGAGGGCTCCGGCGATGAGGAGCTGGAACCAGCTGTCGCCGAGCAGGATGAACCCGGTGATCGCACCACCGAAGCCGAGGGCGAGCGCCCCCGCGACGAGAGAGTAGAAGACCGGGGTGCGCTGCATCAGGCCGGTCTCCTTGACCACCTGCTGCACATCGCGATACGCCTTCGCCATCGGCGGGAAGTCGGCGTTTCCGGAATAGGTCTGCCGGATGGGGCCGAGCGTGGAAGCGGTGGATTCGAGCTGTGAAATGGAGATGATGCTCTCCTTCCGATCGGGAGCCCTTGAGCTTCAGAAGCCAAGGGCAGATGCCGATCGCTGACCTCAGGCTAACCCCGCCCGCATACGCGGGAGGGCATACGAAAGCCCCTCCGGCATGTGATTCCGGAGGGGCGGGGTCGTTCAGGCACGGGCGCGGCGCGGGCGGCGGCGGAAAACCGCGGGAAAACCGAGGTTCCGGCGCTTGCTGTGGGGTTCGTGTGAGAACTCCAGAGCCCGCTGAGCGTCGTCGAGATCGGCGAATGTGCCGAGATCGGCACCGCGCGCGTCACGCACGACGTGGGCGGTGCCGTCGAACTCGACGAAACCGGCGAATTCGCCGTCGCGGGTCGCGACGTGCACATCGAGGTCGGCCTGCTTCCAGATCAACGGATCGGTCGGATGGAAAGTTGTCGTACTCATGGTCATGCTCATCATTGCTGTGTGGCGGGCGCGTCGGCGCTCCGCGATGGAAGATCGTGGGCGGATGCCGCGCGCGTCGATGTGCGTGGTCCGGAATGGCCCTGATCAGTGGCGACGTGGGCGCCGAGAGGGGCGTGCACACACGTTGCGTAGACAGACTAGCAGATTTGCGCCTGCCGTGTCAGACGTTCACGCCCACGGCCAGCACCGCACGGTACCCCGCGGACGCATCCCCTGACATCGTCGCGAGCTGCGACACGGCCGAATCCTCCCCGAACACGTTGTCGCTGGCGAGCGTGATCCCAGAGAGGTTCCGAGCCGAGCCGTCGTAGCCCGAGGTCGCGTAGACCGCCGCGCACTCGGCCTCGGGCAGCGCCAGCTGAGACGTCGCGATCGCATTGCTCGCGTCGGTGATCGACGCGAGGTCCGGATACACCTCGAAGTGGATGTGCGGCCAGCGCCCGGCGTAGCAGCCGGGGAAGATCGAGGTGAACGACACCGTGCCCGCGGCATCCGCCACCTGCACGCCCCGCAGGTAGGTGACGTCCTGCAGCCCCGACGAATACATCGAGTACTCGCCCTGCGCCGTGCAGTGCCAGGCGTACACGGCGACGCCCTCGGCTGGCGCCCCGCTGGCGACATCGACGATCTGCAGCTCGAACACGAGCGGCACTCCCTCGGCGGTCGCGCCGCCGTCGATGGAGGAGCGGATGTCCTGGCGGACGATGCCCGAGTCCTCGAGGATGTCCGGACCGTTCGAGCCGTCGCCCGGGTAAGGCCCCGCGGTCTCCTCGGGAATCTCCGAGATGTCGGCGGCCACGGCATCCGCTGTCGGCGTGGGGGTGGGAGTCGGGCTGGGCGTCGGCGTCGCGGTCGGCGAGGGAGAACCGGATGCCGTGACCGACGGAGCACAGGCGGCGAGCACCACCGCGCCCACGCCGATCCCTGCCAGGCTCAGCACTCCGCGGCGCGTCAGCAGGGTGCGCAGGTCGAAGGCCGCGCCCTGATCGACCACCTCCTCATCGGGACGATCGAGAAGGCGACCTTCGTAGGCGGGGCCCTCGGGCGTACGGTCGGGCTCGGGGATCCGGGTCATTGTCGCGCTCCTCGTGTGCGGGTCGGGAGCATCCATGGTCGCGCGGCGGGCGATGCGTCGCCCCTGCGCGGGCTATGCGTTCTCGATGACGGCGGCCTTCTTCTCCGGCACCGGCGGGTGGAGCACCAGGAACACGACGATGATCACCATGATCACCGCGGTGAGCGCTACGGGGACCGGAAGGATCGGGTCGAGCAGCACGAGCACCGCCCCGAGCGGCACGACCGTGTTCACGACGCGGTCGGCGCTCCTGCGGATGGCGACCCACCAGACGCCGAGCAGGAAGACGGCGATCGGGACCGTCACCGTGAAGGACGCGGCCGTACTCGACAGCTCGCTCTTGCCCGTGAGCACGTCGAGCTCGACCTCGATGCCGGCCGAGAAGGCGGCCGCCGCCGCGAAGATCAGGTAGTGCGTGTAGCCGTAGCGCAGCGAGCTGCCGAACGATCCGACCGCACGATGGTGCTCCGGCCAGAAGTAGATCCACCACAGCGATGCCGTCACCACCAGGGTGAGCACGGAGATGGAGATGAAGGGCACGAAGGACTCGGCCTCGTGCAGCGCCTCGATGATCGCGTTCGCCGACGCCAGCAGGCTCTCGCCGAGAACGATCAGGGTGAACAGTCCGTAGCGCTCGGTGATGTGGTGCGGATGCCAGGGGGTCTGCCGCTCGTGCTCGGCGAAGACCGGGATCGACATCTCCAGCAGCGCGAACGCGGCGAAGGCGACGAGCTGGAAGGGCCCGTCCGGCACCAGCAGGAAGAGGATCCAGAGCACCTGCACCGCGGCGATGCCGAAGGCGTACCGCCGGGTCGCCTGGCGCAGCGGACCCGCGGCGCGCGACGCCCGCAACCACTGGGCGACCATGGCGATGCGCATCACCACGTATCCGACGACCACGAGCGCGAAGTGGCCGTGTTCGAACGCGCTGGGGATGCCGGCGGCGAGCACGAGCACTCCGCTCATCTGCACGATCGTGGTGACGCGGTACAGCCAGTCGTCGGTGTCGAACGCGGTCGCGAACCACGTGAAGTTCATCCACGCCCACCAGATCGCGAAGAAGAGCATGGCGTACGAGATGATCCCGTGCTGCAGATGCCCCTCGCTGAGGGCGTGGTGGAGCTGCGCCGAGGCGATGCTCACGGCGACGACGAACACGAGGTCGAAGAACAGCTCGAGCGAGCTGGCGACCCGGTGCGGCTGGGCGGCGTCACGCGGAATCATGCGGGTGAGACGCAGTCTCGGCGAAGTGGCGTTGGGTGTCACCGCGCCAGGATAGCCCCGCTCTCGCGGCGGCGTGCCGGGCCACCGGAATATCGTTTCGGATCGTTGCGCGGAGAACCTACCGAACGCGACCGCCGTGGGCTATGCTGACGGGAGTCTGCAGTGCTCTCTGTATGCATTCACCGTGTGGGACGGCGTCTGCTCGCCCGTGATGTGGGATCACGGAACGTCAGAGGGACCCGAGGGGTCGGGAATGCAGACGAAACCGCGAGCGTGGGGCTGGCGGTCTGGGGAATATCTGGGGAAACAATGGCGCACTGGGGATTTTTGCGTACATCACCGGCTCGAGGAGCCTCGGCATGACCTCCGTAGAGGATGCCGTGAGCATCACTCGCGCAGGAACGGCATACGTGCCGGTTGCCGCTCCGCGAGCCGTCAAGTCGGTGCCGCGCTCGGTGGTCTCACCGCGCGTCTCCGCAACGCTGGAACGCCGCCGTCAGTGGGAGCGGCGATATCGGATGCGACTGCGGACGACGGATGCGGCTGTCATCCTGCTCGCCGTCGCACTGACGGCGGCGATCCAGCTGTCCATCGGCCTCACGGTGCTCGAAGTGCTGCGCGCCAGCGCGCCGCTGGCCGTGCTGTGGTTCCTGATGCTCGGGGCACTCCACACCCGTGACGCCGCGCTGTTCCAGGCGAGTGCGACCGAGTACCGCGGGGTCGCCAACGCGAGCGGACTCGCGTTCGGTCTGGTCGCGATCATCGACGTGCTGCTGGCGTGGGAGTCGATGCAGCTGATGCTCGTCGTCGGACTGCCGGTCGGACTGCTCGCACTGCTCGTCACGCGCTGGGGATGGCGGCACTGGTTGCAGGGCGAGCGGCGTCACGGGCGCTTCGCCTCCCGCACGCTCGTCGTCGGCAACCGGGACGACGTCGAGTACGTCATCCGTACGCTGCACCCGATCGGCGCCTCCGGCTACCAGGTGGTCGGGGCGACGCTGCTCGACGGCAACGCCCGCGACGTCGAGATCGACGACATCCGCTTCCCGGTGCTCGGCAACTCCAACTCCGTGGCGACCGTGGCCACCGAGCTCGGCGCCGACACGATCATCGTCGCCAGCCGTCCCGAGCGCGACCCCGACTTCGTCAAGCACCTGAGCTGGCAGCTCGAGGGCACGGCCGCCGAACTGGTGCTGTCGAGCCGGCTCACCGATGTCGCCGGGCCCCGCATCTCGTTCGCCTCGGTCGAGGGGCTCCCCCTGATCCAGGTGCAGATTCCGACCTACGAGGGCGGCAAGCACGTGCTCAAGCGCGCACTCGACGTGGTCGTCGCGACCCTCGCCCTCATCCCGATCGGCCTGATCCTTCCGGCGCTCGCCCTTCTCATCAAGCTCGACTCCCCCGGCCCCGTGTTCTTCCACCAGGAACGGGTGGGGCGCGACGGCCGGCGCTTCAGGATGGTCAAGCTCCGCTCGATGGCGACGGATGCCGAGCAGAAGCTCGCGGCGCTCAAGCTGCAGAACGAGGGCTCGGGTCTCCTGTTCAAGATGAAGGACGATCCCCGTGTCACGCGCGTCGGTCGCGTGCTGCGCAAGCTGTCGCTCGATGAACTGCCGCAGTTCTGGAACGTGCTCGTCGGCGACATGAGCGTGGTCGGGCCTCGCCCGCCGCTGCCGACCGAGGTCACCGCCTACGACGGCACGGTGTTCCGCCGCCTCTACATCAAACCCGGCATCACGGGTCTGTGGCAGGTCTCGGGTCGCAGCGACCTGTCGTGGGACGAGAGCGTGCGTCTCGACCTGCGCTACGTCGAGAACTGGTCGGTCATGAACGACCTGCAGATCATGTGGCGTACGGCGAAGGTCATGGTGCAGCCCAGCGGGGCATACTGAACGCATGAGCGCCGCCACGCCCGACGAGGGCCCTGCCGTCCTTGTCGCCGTGACGACCTTCCGACGCACCGAGCTGCTGCCACCGCTGGTCGCCGCGATCCGAGACGCCACGGGAGCCGCGGGCACCCGGATGCGGATCGCGCTCGTCGACAACGACCCGGAGCGATCGGCATCCGCGGTCGCCGCCGGCCTCGGCGTCGACTACGTCTCGGAGCCCACTCCCGGGATCGCGGCGGCTCGTCAGGCTGCGCTCGACGCCGCCCGCCCCGGTGAGCTCGTCGCCATGGTCGACGACGATGTCGTCCCGCAACCGGGCTGGCTCGATGCCCTCCTGCGCGTCTGGGCGGCGGAGCATCCCGCGGTGGTGATGGGCTACGTCGAGTACGTGTGGCCCGAGGGCACGGACCCGTGGATCGTCGCCGGTGGATTCATGCGACGCCGCCGACGCATCACCGGGCAGCACCTCGACGCGCTCGCCACCGGGAACGTGCTGATCGATGCCGCCCAGGTGCGGCAGCTCGGTGTCTCCTTCGACACGAACCTCGGCTTGGCCGGCGGCGAGGACATGCTGTTCGGGCGAGCGATCCTCGCGGCGGGCGGGTCGATCATCGCCTCCGCCGACTCCGTCGTGCGCGACGAGGTTCCCGCAGCCCGGACGACGCGAGAGTTCGTGCGACGCCGGACCATCTCGCAGGGGCAGATGCGCACGCGCCTGCTCACGCGCACATCGTCGACGCCGCGGCGGATTCTCCTGCGCGGTGTGCATCTGCTCGGCGGCGTCGCCCGCCTGATCGTGTTCTCGGCTCGCGGCGCGCTCGCGCGTCTACGGGGAGACGTCGCGGCCCATGCCGTGCTGACGCGACGCACCTGGTTCGCGCAGGGTCGCATTCTCGGCGCCATCGGGCACGTGACGCCCGAGTACGCGCGGCCCCCGAAGCCGAACACCGCTCCGGCGTAGCCGTCCGCGCGGCGCGCAGCGCTGCCCGTGCGGCCGTCGTTGGTCGTCGGTGGCCATCTCTGGTCACAGGTGCAGGCGTGTGCAGTCACGAGGGGTCAAGACACGCCCTGCCGAGCTCCTCGGGGGCGGCGTGTTGTGACCCCTCGCGGAGGTCCTCGAGCCCCCGCCCCCGGGCGAGAGGTCAAGACACGCCCTGCGGGTCGGCCCGCTTGCGGCGTGTCATGACCCCTCGCGGAGGTCCGTGCGCACGGAAAGGGCCCGGCATCCGTGAGGATGCCGGGCCTTCCAGCGACGGGAGCGTATCGGGCACTCCCGGATCGCCCAGATGCGGGGAGGGCGAGCGCCTGGCCTGGCCTTCCCCGCACCGTGCCTACTGCGGAACCACCACGGCAATGCGATCGAACGACAGCTTGGTCGCCGGGTTGGTCGACGCCGAGCTGATCGATGTCTTGATCCCGACGCCGCCGGCCGCCTGCAGAGCCGCCGTCGTGTCGGTGCCCTGCAGCTGCCACGCGGTGGGCTCGGGCTGCCCCTCGACCCAGATCTTCGCGGCGATCGTCGTCGGGTTCGTGCCCGTGACCGACAGCTTGGTGTGCAGTACCTGCCCGGGCGTGTACGCGGTCGGCAGCACGTAGCTGTTCCCGATCGCGGTCTCGTCGCGCAGGATGTAGAGGCGGATGACCCCGGCCGGCTCGAACCGCACGCGGGCCGAGTAGTTCGAGGTTCCGACCGTGCGTCCGAGCACCGTAACGCTCGCCGTGCCGCCGGTCGACGCGACGTCGGACGAGAACAGCGTGTCGAGCACGATGTTCGTCGCCGAGACGCCCAGACGGGCCTCACGGGTCTGCGAGGGTGCCAGAGTCACCGTTCCCTGACCGGCGGCGACGCCGAAGGCGGCGTTACCGCCCGACGTGGCCCAGGCTCCGCCGAGATCCGACGTTCCCCACCCTCCGGTGAGCGTGCGGTTGAACTCGTCGGTCGCGAGCGGCGTCGGTCCCGCCGGCGGGTCGACGGGCGGCGCGGTCACGGTCACGGGGGCCGTAACCGTGTGCGTCGCTCCGTCGTCGTCGGTCACCGTGAGCGTCACCGTGTAGGTGCCGGCCGCGGCGTAAGGGTGCGACGTCGTGACGCCGGTGCCCGTCGCTCCGTCTCCGAAGTTCCAGGCGTACGACGCGATCGTGCCGTCGGAGTCGCTCGAACCGTTCGCGTTGACGTTGGCCGTGAGGCCCGTCGTCGAGGACACGAACGCGGCGACCGGCGCCTGGTTCGGCGGTGCGACGACCGCACCGGTGACCACCTTGTAGTCGTCGATGCTGATCACGGTCGACACGGTCGAGACGGAACTGACGGCCATCTTCAGCCCCACGGATCCCGCCTGCTGCAGCGCGGCCGTGGTATCGGTCGCCTGGAGCTGCGGCGCGGTCGGCTCGGTCGTTCCCGTGCGCCACACCTTGAGCGACAGGTTGGTCGGCGAGGTTCCCCGCACCGACAGCACGGCCGACAGGCTCTCACCCGCGACGTAGTTGCCGGGCAGCACCACGCTGTTGCCGATCGCCGTCTCGTTGCGCAGCAGGTAGAGGCGGATCACTCCGGTCGACTCGACCTTGATGCGGCCCGAGTAGACGTCGCTCCCGACCTGACGGCCGTTGACCGTGAGGTTGAAGGCGCCGCCCGAGGTCGCGTTGCTCGACGAGATCGTCAACGAGGTGATGGTGTTCGTCGAGCTGACTCCGGCGAGGCGCGCCTCTCGGGTCTGCCCGGCTGCCAGAGCCATCTTGCCCACGCCGTCCGCGACCGAGAAGGCCGCGGCCCCGCCGGTGGTCGTCCAGGCGCCTCCGACGTCGGCGCTGCCCCACGAGGCGCTCGCCGACCGTGCGAAGGCGTCGCGGGCGATCACGTCTTCGGTCGAGGCCGGAGCCACGACGACCGACGAGGTCGCCTGGTGCGTCGCACCGCGGTTGTCGGTGACCGTCAGGGTCACGGTATACGTGCCGGCGGTCGTGTAGGTGTGGCTGGCCGTCGCTCCGGTCGCGGTCGCGTTGTCACCGAAGTTCCAGGCGTAGGCCGTGATCGTGCCGTCGGTGTCCGTCGACCCGCTGCCGTCGGCCGAGACGGTCATGCCGTCCGCACCGCGCACGACGTTGGCCACGGCCTTGGGCGGCACGTTCGCCGCCTCGACCACGATCTGCTGCGTGCTCGTCGCCGAGCCGCCGCGATCGTCCGTGACCGTGAGCGAGACCGCGTAGGTGCCGCTCGCGCCGAAGGTGTGCGCCGCCGTCGCGCCCGTCGCGGATGCTCCGTCTCCGAAGTTCCACGCGTAGCTCGCGATGGTGCCGTCCGGGTCGGCGCTGGCCGAACCGTCGACCGACAGCGCCAGGAACTCGGCACTCGCGGTGAACGCCGATGTCGGCAGCGCGTTCGGGTTGCGCACGACCACGTCGTGGCTGACCGAGGAGGTCAACGACCCGCTGTCGCGCACCGTCAGCGTGACGGTGTACGTGCCGGCGGTCGTGTAGGCGTGGGTCGGCGCGACTCCGCTGCCGGTCTCGCCGTCACCGAAGTTCCAGCTGTAGTCGGTGATCGGCCCTTCGACATCGCTTGAGCTCGAGGCGTCGAAGGCCACCGACAGGTCGGTCGGCGTGGTCGTGAACTGCGCGACCGGGAGTTCGTTGCCCTGCCCGGTCTTGCCCAGCTGGTAGTGCTGCAGGATCTGGCTCGCGGACAGCGGCGCGGAGTAGATCGCCACTTCGTCGACCGAGCCCACCCAGAACGGGTCGCCTTCCCAGGTCGAGTCACCGCCGACCCGCCAGTATCCGGCGTAGTCCTCGGCGTTGGACACCGAGTTCGACGCGACCAGCTCACCGTCGACGTACAACTGCATGCCACTCGGAGACTGCTGCGCCACGACGTAGTGCCACTGGTTGTCGCGGTAGGTGCTCGGCGCGGTGAGGATGTTCGTCCCCCCGTTGTAGGTGCCGAACTTCAAACGGCCCACCGTGTCCATATAGATGTGTCGGTCGTAGTTCGAGCTTGCGTTGGCGTTGTTCGAGTTGCTGTTGCCGAAACCGACGATCTTGCCGCCGCCGGTCGTGGTCGTCTTGAACCAGGTCTCGATGGAGTAGATGTCGGATGCCGCGTACTGACGATCGCTGATCACGTTCTGACGGTTGTTCCAGGTGCTGCCGAGGCGCGAGGACGTGAACCGGATCGACTTGTTGGTCACTCCCGCGAGGGCTCCGGTCTCACCGCGCTGGATGGAGGCGTTGCCGCTCGTCTTGTAGCTGCCGGTGCTGCCGTCGCGGCCGGAGTCGGCTGCCACGGTTCCCGTGGTCTCGCCCAGACGCCAGTAGAGGGTCGGGTCGAGGTCGTAGACCGCCTTGCCGTAGGCATCCGCCGGCGCTGCCGGCAGAGCCGACGTGCGACCGGAGGCCACCCAGTGGGCATCGACGACGTCGCGGGTGATCGCGGTGTTGTAGACCGCCACGTCGGCGATCCGACCGTTCAGGTACCCCGAGCTGCCGGCCGAGGGCCAGCTGCCCAGCGAGTCGCCGCCGATCCGCCAGTAGCCGGAGTAGCTCTGACCGGTCGTGGTGTCGGAACGCGAACCGACGCGCTTGCCGTCGAGGTACAGCACCATGCCGGACGAGCTCATCGTGCCGACCACGTGGTGCCACTGCCCGTCGTTGAAACCGGCGCTGCTCGTGACCGCCCGGGTGGTGCCCGGGTAGACGCCGAACGACACCTGGCCGGTGTTGTTGAGGTAGATGTGCCGGTCGTAGCTGCCGGAGTTGCCGGTGGCGTTGTTACCGAAGCCGACGATCTTGCCGCCACTCGTGCTGGTGGTCTGGAACCAGGCCTCCACCGAGAAGGTGTTGGGTCCGACCTCCGACACCGAGGATGCACCCGTGCCGTTCGAGCCGTTGAACGCCGTCGACGAGGACGCCGCTCCGACGACCTGGCCGGCCTGCCCGCGGGTGGTCCCGCCGGCGAGGGTGACGTCGTTGCCCGCCATCCAGTCGATGCCCGAGGTGCCGGACGCCTCGTTCAGCGGCCAGTAGTACTTCGGCTGCGAGTCGAGCACGGCGATGTTGTAGGCGTTCTCGGTGCCGGTCGCGGCCACGGTCGCCGAGGTCCAGTCGGACGTCGTCGAGTTGCCGTTCGGATCGGTGACCTTCACGCGGTACTGGTACGTCTGACCCGCGGTGACCGCGTTGTCGGAGTAGGTCAGGCGCGGACGCACCCAGTACGTCGACTCGGCCGTGGTCGTGTAGATCGGCTGCGCGATGTCGCGGCGGAAGACCTCGTAGGTCAGCTTCGCGTTGTCGGCATCGTGGTTGGCCGACCACGCGATGCGCACCTGACCGGCACGGAAGGACTGCGTGCTGATCTGGTAGGCCCCGCCCTGGATGGTCGGGCCGACCTTGTTCGGCGCGGTCGACGGCTTCGCGAAACGCACGAGGCCCTGCTGGGCGACGCCGCCGACGGCCGTGAACTCTCCGCCGTAGATCAGGTACTCGCCGGCACCCGTGACCGACCATCCGGCTTGGTCCATGCCCGAGACCGAGCCCGGCTGCCACTTCGGGTACCAGTGCAGCAGCTTCGCGGCAGGGTTGCCGGTGAAGCTGCGGTATCCGTAGGGGTCGGGCGTGATGGTGCGGTTCGACGGGTTCTTGTCGAACGCCAGCGAGTGGTTGAAGTTCCACGGGTCGAGCTGCGGGAACTCACCGATGTTGCCGCAGTAGTGGGTGTGGGACGCCGTGTAGAGCACGCCCCCGGTCGGGAAGATCGAGTACGTATCGCCGTGGCAGTCCTCCATCCACGCCATCGATCCGTCGCTCCAGTTCGCACGGAATGCGCCCTCGAAGTCGTCCTCGGTCTTGGAGCCGCCGAAGTCGTAGCCGCTGCCGTACACGCTGTCGCCGTCGGAGGCGAGCGCGTAGATCGATGCGCCGGTGCCGGCGTTGCGGATCACGCTGTTGATCGCCCACGGCAGGCTCTGGCCGGTGACCGCGTCGAGGGCGGCCATGCCGCGCCCGGGGTTGGTCGAGCCGTTGGTCGAGGTGAAGGAACCACCGATGACGACCTTCGACTTGTCGGGCGACACCACCACGGCGCGCACGCCGTAGCCGCCCGCGAGTTGCGGGTTGAAGTCGAGCACGGCACCGGTCGACGCGCTCAGCGCGGCGACACCGGTGCGGGCGACGTTGTTGATGTTGGTGAACTCACCCGTGACGTAGACGGTCGTGTCGGTGGCGACGATGCCCTGCACGATCGTGTTCGTCCCGGGGGTCCAGGTCGAGATGAGCTGACCGGTCGCGGTGTTGAAGGCTGCGAGACGGTAGCGGTTCTGCCCGTCGACGGCCGTGAAACCGCCGCCGATGTAGAGGCGGGAGCCGTCGGGCGAGACGGCGGCCGCGAGGATGCGACCGTTCACGTTCGGGTTGAACGACGTGTCGAGCACACCCGTGGCGAGGTTGTACGCCAGCAGGTTCGACCGCGCCGTCTCGTTCGTGCCGGCGGCCGCGCCGGCCGGGCGCGCACTGGTGAACTGGCCACCGGCGAAGACCTTGTTGCCCGCGACGGCCTGAGCCCACACGATGCCGTTGATCTGCACGGTCGGCAGCGGATCGGCGCTCATGGTCGTCGGCAGCGCCGGATCGGTCGGAACCGTATCGGCCTGCGCGGCAGGAGCCGTCAGTGTGGCACCGAGCATCGCTGTCACCAGAACGGTGACGATCCCCAATGCGATACGACGGAATGGACGTGAATTCGAATCGTGATCGTTTTCGATCGCGTCGAGTCGACGGACTCGCATAGCGCCTCCCCAGGCGGCTGCCGAGTGATCGGCAAAAGAAGTGGATTCCCCCGCGTCCCCCATAGACGCATCCGCGGCAACGATAGCGCACAACCGCGCCGGATACCAGAAGAAGTTTCTCGACGGTTCCGCGACACCCCGGATCAGGTGTCTCGGACTGGAAAAGATCACCCCCGCGTCAGATGAGGATCTGCGCGAGGTGAGCGCACATCTCCTGCGTCGTGAAGCGCTCCTCGACGTCGCGACGCCCCGCCAGCCCCATCTCCGCCGCGCGCTGCGGATCGTCGATCAGGCCGATCAACCGTTGCGCGAGGGCCTCGTCGTCGCCGAGCGGCACGAGATGGCCGGTGCGCCCCTCCGTGACGTACTGCGACATTCCGGGGGTGTCGGTGTTCACGACCGGCCGACCGGTCGCGAAGGCCTCGAGCGTCACCGTCATGCCCGAGACGTGCAGATTGGGCCGGGTCGCGGTGGCGATGACGGACGCCGTCGCATAGAGCTCGTGCAGCTCGCCATGACTCATCCGCTGCACGACCTCGACACCGGCCGGAGCATCCGTCGACGCCGACGACTGCACGATGAGCTCGACGTCCGGGCGCTGCTCGTGCACGCGCGCCAGCGCGCGGAACAGCGTCTGCGGATCCCGGTCGCGGTCGTTGCCGACGCTCACGATGCGCGGGCGATCGGGAGACGGGCGGGGCGAGAAGAACTCGGCGTCGACCCCGAACGGCACCGCGACGATCCGTGGCCCCGCGCTTCCGAAGAGGGCGCGCAGGGGCTCGACCTGCGCCTCGCTGAGCACCCACAGCGTCTCGGCGCCGCGGAGCACCTCGACGAGACGACCGGTGTCGGCTCCGCGCTCGATCATGTCGGTCAGCCAGATCACTCCGGAGGCGAACCGCTCGTAGGGGCTCGCGACCTGCATGCGGAACGCCGCGTTCTCGTCCCACGTGAACGCCGTCTGGGCGCGTGGTCGGGGTCCGATCCCCACGCGCGACCGCAGGCGCGAGAGGCGTCCGGGGGCCGGGAGGTCGAGCACCGCGACCGGCGCGTACTCGCACAGACCGTCGAGCCCGTAGGGCCACACGCTCGGCACCTCGCCGGCGGAGTGCCGGCGCTCCCAGCGCGTCACCGACTGCTCGGCAGGGAATCCCCAGATCAGTGGGCGGCGTTCGTGCGGCGGCGTGGACACCGCCCCAGGATAGCCCGCGGTCTTCCGGCGTTGTCGGCCGCCTCGGGCATACTGATGCGATGCAGACCGCCTCCGCTCCGTCGTCGACGTCCCTGCGCATCGCCCTCATCGGCACGCGCGGCATCCCCGCCGCCTACGGCGGATTCGAGACCGCCGTCGAAGAAGTCGGACGGCGCCTCGTCGAACGCGGGCATCGGGTGCTGGTCTACGGGCGCGACGCCGGCACAGCGGGAGACGTGCACCTCGGCATGCGCCGCGTGACCCTGCCGGCGGTGCGTCAGAAGGCGCTCGAGACCCTCAGCCACACGGCCCTGTCGACGGTGCACGCCGTCACCAAGGCCCGACCGGATGCCGCGTTCGTGTTCAACGCCGCGAACTCGCCCTTCCTCCCGCTGTTGCGCGCCCGTCGCATTCCCGTCGCCCTCCACATGGACGGGCTGGAGTGGCGACGCTCGAAATGGGGCCCGCGCGGCAAGGCGTACTACCGCGCCGCCGAGTCGTTCGGGGTGCGTCAGGCCGACGCGATCATCGCCGACGCCCCCGGCATCGCCGACTACTACGACCACCAGTTCGGCGTCGCGAGCGAGCTGATCCGCTACGGCGCCCCCCTGCTCGACGACGCTCCGTCCGACGGCATCCGCGAACTCGGTCTCGAGCCCGGGGGCTACCACCTGGTGGTCGCCCGTTTCGAGCCCGAGAACCACGTGCGCGAGATCGTCGAGGGCTATGCGATGTCGCAGGCCACGAAACCGCTCGTCGTGGTCGGCTCCGCGCCCTACGCCGCCGAGTACACGGCCGCGATCGACCGGATCGCCGCCGCAGATCCGCGCATCCGCCTGCTCGGCGCCGTCTACGACCAAGGCCTCCTCGACGCGCTCTACCACCACGCCTCGACGTACCTGCACGGCCATTCGGTCGGCGGCACGAACCCTTCCCTGCTGCGCGCGATGGGCGCCGGCACGGCCGTGATCGCGTTCGACGTGGTCTTCAACCGCGAGGTGCTCGACGAGCAGGGCTGGTACTTCCGCACGCCGGCGGATGTCGCGGCTGCGGTCGACGCGGCGGAATCGGATGCCGGAGCCGTCGCCGCGGCATCCGCTGCCGTCCGGCGTCGCGCGGCCGATGCGTTCTCGTGGGACGACGTCGCCGCAACCTATGAAGACCTCGCCCGGCGCCTGGCGGCCGGCGACAGCATCCATCCCCTCGCGCGCCGTGCGCATCGCGCAGAGACGGAGTGGCCCGGCTAGACCGGATCGACGGCGGCTTCGGCCGCGGATTCGGGCTCGCTCTTCAGGAGTCGATCCCGGTGGCGGTGGATGTAGATCGCGTACGGGATCACCTGGCAGACGATCAGCGCGAAGCTCACGCCGAGCAGCGGTCCGACGATGCCGAGCACCGGCGTCAGAACGAGCGAGAGCACGATGCTGACCGCGGCCATCGCCAGGGTCGGGATGACCTGGAAGCGGATGCCGGGTTTGTCCATGATGAACATCCCGAGCGGATACACGGCCGCAGTGAGCATGATCATCGCGCCGAAGGCGAGGATCGTCGAGCTGCGCACGTCGAGTTCGCCCTGAGTGATGAACTCGAACAGCCACGGTGCGATCAGCCAGACGAACGCGGTGGCGGCGGCGACCGCCCCGGCGAAGAGCAGCGAGAGCAGATATGGTCCGCGCTTCAGCTCACCCCTGTGCCGCAGACGGGCGAACTGCGGCCACAGCGCGACGCCCGCGGCCATCACCAGGCCGTTGAGAGCGAAGAACACCTGACCCGTGACGCCGTACTCGGCCACGTCGGTCGGCGTGCCGAACTGGGCGAGCACGTAACGCTGCGACCCGACGGCGATCGGGTAGGTGATCATCTGCGCGAGCATCGGCCAGCCGACGTCCATGACCCGCACCCCGGGGATGCTGCGCCAGCGGAACAGCATCCGCAGAGCATCCGGGATCAGCGGCCGCGTCGACCGCGTCACCAACAGGAAGCCGATGATCGCCGACAGCAGCGAGGCGCCGTACGAGGCGATCGCGAGATACGAATCGAAATCACGCCCGCCGAGGTGGAGCATCAGCCAGACACCACCGAGGGTGACCGGCGAGATGAGGCCCTGCACCAGGATCACCAGGTGGTTGCGCCGCTGCCCGAGCAGGATGCGGAACCACACGCCCAGGGTGATCGACAGGCTGAACAGCGTGATGCACAGGAAGGCGGCGAGCGCCGCCCCCGGGATCGCACCGGCGTCGCCGAACAGGGCGCGCCATCCGCCCGTGACGAGCAGCACGGTGTTGATGAGCATGAGCCCGGTCGCGAACATCAGCAGGATGCGGCCGACCGAGGTGACCTGCAGTCGGAGCCGGCGATCGGTGCGGATGTCGTCACTGGTCGCGACGGCGTTCACGAGAACCGCGCCGCTGCCGAGGTCGGTGAACGTGAGCAGCGACGGGATCGTGATGAGCAGCGAGTACAGCGCGTAGTGCTGGATGTCGGTCTCGCCGAGGATCATGCGGGTCGTGATGACCCCGCAGACCAGCGAGACGACCATCGTCAGCGCGCGAGCGCCGAGGGCCAGGAGCGAGTTCATGGCGGTGTCAGCGCGGGGCGCGGGCGGCGAGGCGCGGGCGGACGCCCCGTCTCGGCTCGTCGGTGTAGTACGGGCTCTTCGCCGCGCCGCGCACACCGTTCAGCACGATTCCGAGCACCGGGGTCCTGGTCGACTCGAGCGAACCCAGGGCGCGCGTGAGATCGGCGGCCTTGGTGCGGTTCGAGCGCACGACGAACAGGGTGCCGTCGGCCATCGTCGACAGCCACAGCGCGTCGCTGACCGACAGCACGGGCGCGGTGTCGATGATGACGTAGTCGTAGGAATCGCGCGCCTCGTCGACGATGCGATGCAGTCCGCCGCTCGACAGCAGCTGGCCCGGGTTCGGGGGCTGCGCTCCGGCGGTGAGGATGTCGAGTCCCGGTCGACCCCACTGCTGCACGGCGTCGGCGAGCTCCACGTCGCCGATCAGCACGGTGGTCAGGCCGATCGAGCCCTCGAGCTGGGTGTAGCGGGCGGTGCTCGGGCGGCGCAGGTCGGCCTCGATGAACAGCACCGAGCGCCCTCCCTCGGCGAGGGTCAGGGCGAGTCCGAGGCTCACCGATGACTTGCCCTCCTGCGCCGAGCACGAGGTGACGAGGATGACGCGACGGTTCTTGTCGACGTCGACGAACTTGAGGCTCGCGGCGACCTGCCGCATCGCCTCGGCGACGCGGCCGTCGGGCTGCGAGCGGATGATGCGGGCGATCGTGTGGGTGTCGGATGCTTCGGGGATCTCGCCGAGGAGGGCGACCTCCGTGGCGTCGCTCAGCGTGCGCGCGGTCGTGATGCGGGTGGCCAGAAGCCGTCGGAGCAGCGCGAAGACGACACCGAGCGCGATTCCGGCGACGGCACCCACCATCACGTTCAGGCGGGTGTTCGGGGAGATCGGAACCGTCGGAGTACGCGCGGCGGAGATCGTGTCGACGCGCACGGCGGGCTCGCCGTCGGCGCTGACCGGAGAGACGCCCGCCACGGCGGTCGCGAGCTCCTGGGCGATCGCGTTCGCGGTCTCGGCCGCGCTCTCACCACTGGCATCCGTCACCCCGATCTCGATGACGACGGTGTTCAGGGGCACGTTGACATCGACCCGTCGTGCCAGACGGTTGGCGGTCTCGTCGAGCCCGAGGTCATCGATCACCGGGTCGAGCACGGTCGGCGACTTCACGAGGAGCGTGTAGGTCTGCACCAGGCTCTGCACGTAGTTCGAGCCCTGCACCAGCTCGCTGGTGTTCTCGCCCCGGGTCGGGATCACGATCACCTGCGACTCGGCCCGGTACTCGGGGTCGATGAACTGCGAGTACCCGTATGCGGAGCCCGCGCCGAGCACCATCAGCACGACGATCACGATCCAGTGGCTCCTGAGCGACTGGAAATAGTCCTGCAGTGTCATGTGTCCCCGTATCCCCTCGGCACCTCGACGTGCCTCAGTGTCTCGCACGGTGCCTTCCCCGCGACCATTATCACCTATGTTGGAGGATCGGACCGCAGAGATCTCTGCGGGGCACGACGGGGGAACACGTGACGCACAGACTGATCTTCGTCTGCGAGGCGAACATCTGCCGGTCGCCGCTGATGGAGCTGGTGCTCCGCGCGCAGGGCGATGCGGCCGGGTGGCAGATCTCGAGCGCGGGTACCCGCGTGGGGACCGCGGGCAATCGCATGTGCGCGACCTCGGCCGAGATCGCCGAGGCCTCCGGCGATGCCGAGACGCCGATCCTCGCCGCCGGCCACCGCTCGGAGGCGATCGACGCCGAGGCGCTGCGGACCGCCGATCTGATCCTCACCGCCAGTCGCGCCGAGCGCTCGGCGGTCGCCGCCGCCGCGCCCGAGGCCCGTTCCCGCGCATTCACCCTGCGCGAGGCGATCCACCTCGGGGCCGAGCCCGTCGATGCCCGTGAGTTCGAGATCATCGCCGAATTCGATGCGGATGCCGCGAGCGCCACGGGCCTGGCCCGATACGCCGAGGCGCTCCACGCCCGTCGCGGCTTCACCGCACCGCCGAAGACGGACCGCACGCTGTTCGGTCGCCGCCGCCGGAACCCGTTCGACATCGCCGACGCGCACCACGACTCGACGCGCGAGCACCGCGCGATGCTGACCTCGACGTCGGCCGAGGTCGGGCAGTTCCTGCGTCAGGCTGCGGCCTTCCTCGACTCCGCGGCGGGTTCGCGCTGACGTCAGCGGTCTCGAACCCCAGCGCCTCGACCTCAGCGATCCCTTCCTCAGCGACCCCGTGCGAGGTCGCTGAGGAAGGTCGCGATCGTCGCCCGGTACATCTCCGGGGCGAAGCGCTCCTTCGCCCGGTCACGATCGGCGAGCGCCGTCACGCGGAGCGCCGACCAGTCCGCGACGACGCGGGCGAGAGCATCCGCCAGCGCCGAGGCATCGCCCGGCGCGACGAACGCGGCCGAGCCGTACGCCCCGACCGCCTCGCGCAGTCCGGGGATCTCGCTCGCCACGACGGGGCGCCCGGCGAGCACACCCTCCACGGCCGTGTTGCCGAAGGACTCGTCCTGCCGGGAAGGCACCACCAGCACATCGGCCGCCCCGAGCGCCGGCCACACGTCGGACCGGAAGCCGTGGTGCTGCACGAGATGCGCGACGCCCAGCTCGTCGGTGCGACGCCGCAGGGTCTCGTCGTACGCCTCGTTGCCCTCGAAGACGGCCCCGATGAGATCGAGCTCCGCCTCGATCCCGGCGTCGCCGAGGAGAGCGACCGCTTCCACGGCCACGTCGGGGCCTTTACGGTGGGAGATGCGACCGACGTAGGCGATGCGCAGGCGATCGATCACCGCGCGCGGCTCGGGCACCGAGTCCGGGGAGTCGACCCCGTTGGGGATGAGCGTCGCGCGACGACCGAGCGCCGGGATCACCGAGCCCACCGTGCGCATCGTGAACTCGCTGTTCACGATGATGCGGTGCGCGGCGAGGTGCGGCGCATAGAGCACCGTGTTGACGATGCGGGCGGCGGATGCCTCGGCCTCGTGCACGTGCGTCACGGTCGGCACGCGCAGCAGGCGGCCGACGAGGGGCCAGAGCGGCAGCACGATCGTGCTCACGTACAGCGTCCGAGGTCGCAGGCGACGGGTGATCACGACGGCGGCGACGAACCCGCGGATGGCATCGCGCAGCGAGCGCAGCCAGTTGCGCGGGCGGAGAGCCGACTTGCGCAACGCGAAGGTCGGCGGGATCAGGACCTCGACGCCGGCGGCCTGGAGCTCGCCGACCAGCGGCCCCGCCGCGGGAAGCGCGACGACGACCCGCTCACCCGCGTCGCGCAGACCCCGTGCGCTCTCGAGGAGCATCCGGTCGGAACCGAACAGTTCCCAGCCGGCGTGCACGAGCAGATGCGGGCGGCGGGTGTCGGCTGTCACCCGACCATTCTGCACGGCACGGCCGCTCGGCGCGCCCCCACCACCCATCCGCCCGCCGCATCACAGACGCGGCGGGCGGATTCGGTGGGGGTGGGTGTCAGCGGCCGCTGCCCAGCAGCACGGTGCCGCTGCCGACCCCGAGAAGGGTCGCAGCCGCGCCGGTGAGCGGACGCGCGATGCCGCTGTTGGCGGCGATCTCGTCGGCCATGCCCGAGAAGGGCTCGGCGGTGGTGGTCATCGCGTTGCGCCATCCGGTGTTCTTCGCCGAGGCGAGCGCGAGCGGCGTCGAGAACGTCTCGTAGACGTTGCCCGAGCCACCCCAGGTGACCATCGACGGTCCGCCCTTCGAACTGCTGAAGAGGTTCCCGTCGATCGTGAGGTTCCACGTGTCGACGGCCCGCCCGGTCTGGGTGTCGTGAGCGAAGATCGCCCGCGGACCGCCCGCGCCGAACACGTTGTTGCGGATCGTGATGTTGCGGGTGATCCACGTCACCGTCGGGTCGGCACCGGTCACGCGCGGGTCGCGCCCGACCTTGTGGGTGGCCTGACGTCGCTCGTCCTGCATGAGGTTGAGGTCGTGCCGGGAGTTGTTGCCGAGGTCGTTGTTCGTGATGAGCACGCCCTCCGAATCGAAGATCCGGATGCCCTCCTTGTTGTCGAACGTCTGGCTGCGGGCGATCGTGACCTTCGACGAGAGCTCGGCGTGGATGCCGATCTCGGTGTTGTCGTTCGACGTGACGTCGACGATGTTCACGTCGTAGCAGGACTCGTCGAACCAGGTTCCGCTGCCGACGTTGCGGCTCGTGTCGACGTTGGTCATGTCGACCCCGCGGGAGCGCGTGACCTTGATACCACCGGCGACGGGCGAGCCGTTGAAGCGCTCGTTGTTGTTGTCGGTGATGAGCGAGTCCGACACGGTCGAGTCGTACGCCGTGGTCAACGACATGCCGAGCAGACCGTTGCGGCGGATCGTGAGGTTGTCGACCGTGGCGCGGTCGTTGCCCACGAAGAGTCCGATCGTGGCGTTGTCCTCGATGACCAGATCGCGAAGCGTGACCCCGACGTTGTGCATGCGGATGGTGCCGAGCACGTCGTACGAGGTCGCGTAGCGGCGGACGCCGAGGCCCTTGAGCTGCGAGTTCGCGGAGCGCACGTTGAACGCCTGCCCGAGATCGCTGGCCCGCACCTGCTTACCGCTCGGGTCGGTACCGAGGATCAGTCGGTCGGCTGCGTAATCGACCGCGAAAGTGCCGGCTGTGACCTGGGATGCCGAGGCCACCTGCTTCTGCGCCACCCCGTCGATGAACAGCATGTCGGGGTGGTTGGCCATCGGGTAGTTCGGGTCGACGAACCAGCTCGCGTTGCCGTTGAGCATGTCGTCGTCGAACTCCGCGGTCCATCCGCCGCTCACCCACGACGATCCGGACTTCGTCCAGGACGTCACCCGGGTCGATCCGTCGAACCAGACCGCCTCGCCCGGGTAGGCCTGGATGGTCATGGTCTTGTTGAAAGGCACCTCGACGGACTCGTGGTACTCCCCGGCCCGCACGACGATCGTCGAGCCGGCGGGAGAGGAGTCGACCGCCTTCTGCACGCTGCGGTACGGCGCCGCCGCGCTGCCGTTCTGGGTCTGCGACGTCGACGAACCATTGACGAACACGGCCCCCTGCGGCACGGCGTACGACGCGGTGCCGACCGGGGCGGAACCGCGGGCCTCGAGACCGGTGCCCGGCTGGGGCTGCGGCTCCGGCTCCGGCTGGGGCTCCGGCTCGGGCTCGGGCTGGGGCTCGGGCTGCGGTTCCGGCTCGGGCTGGGGTTCGGGCTCCGGCTGCGGTTCCGGCTGGGGCTCGGGCTCCGGGTCGGTCACGACCTCGCTGCTCAACGGTCCCGTGGCGACCGTCGCCTCGAGGGCATCGATCTGCAGCGCCGACGCCGAGGCGCCGCTGCTGGAGGCATAGCCCCACAGCGCGAATCCACCGGCTCCGCCGATCTTGCTCGATGAGGTGTCGGTGACAGTCAGCTGCGGTGCACCGGGAGTGGTGCCCTTCGGCGTGAGGCGGGCCTCGAAGCTGACGGCATCCGTTCCGGTGACGGTCGCGTCGAACGTGTACCAGGAATCACCGAGGATGCTCAACGGCACCGACGCCGACTTCAGCTCGGTGTCCTTGCCGCCCTGGGTGCGCAGCACCGAGAGCTGCACCTGCCCCTTCGCGTCGGTGAGCAGGCGCACACGGTACGAGGCGCCGTCGCTCTGCACGCGGGTCGTGTAAGCGTAGTAGCCCCGCCCGCCCGTCGACGACAGGCGCACGTCGGCGGAGAGCCGCACGTCCGTCGCCTGGACGGCGCGAGGGGTGAGATAGGCGGATTCGCCGGGCTTCAGCGCGATGGTCGCCGCGCCGTCGGCGACGCTCGCGACACCCGCACGCGACGACCACGAGGTGTAGGCCAGCCCGTTGTCGGAGCTGCCCCACCCCGCGGGCGAGGTGCGCTCGAAGTCGTCGGCGAGCAGCACTGTCGGTGCCGCTGCCGCCGCGCTGCGGGTTTCGGGCGCGGGAGCATCCGTGGCCGGGGAATCGTCGGGGGCGGGATCGGGTGACGCCGGATCGGGAGCCGGCACCTCGCTCGCGCTCGGCTGCGGCTCCGGGGACGGGGCCGGGGTCTCGGTCGTCGTCGGCTCGGGTGCCGGGGTCTCAGCCGCCGAAGCGGGAGCGCCGACCAGGCCGAGCAGCAGCGTCACGGCTGCGACCGCAGCGGTGGCACCGGTGGTCGCCAGACGAGGGGAGGGATCGGGACGGTGATGGTGACGTCGAAGACGCAACAGGGTTCTCCTAGGGGTTTCAGCCCGCGTACACCGCGCCCCT
The DNA here is from genome assembly GCF_052045715.1 of Microbacterium sp. 22179. NCBI lineage: Bacteria > Bacillati > Actinomycetota > Actinomycetes > Micrococcales > Microbacteriaceae > Microbacterium > Microbacterium sp. 22179. The sequence continues at coordinate 89,070 of NZ_JBQEPJ010000005.1, forward strand.
CCAACTTGCCCCCTCCGGGCGAGATGGTGTGCAGTATCGGTACGCACCGCCTACCCGGAGGGCGGCGGCCAGGGGTCAGTGTACACGCCCACTGGAAGATCGTTGCGAAACTGAAATATATCGGAAGCCCGACGGGCCGGAATCAGGCCGGAGGGACCCGCGCTGCGCTGCGGATGAAGCGCATCTTGCCGCCCACCTGCGGGATGCTCTCGACCCGCTCCACCGTCACCGGAACCAGGCCCCTGGTGGCGAAGCGCAGCTTCGCGGCGGCCGCGTCGATCCCGGCCTGCGCATCCGGCGCATCGCTCGGGATGCAGCGGAGGGTGACGGCGTAATCGGCCTCCTGCACGATCTCGAACTGCCGGATCGACAGCGGCGCATCGTCGAAGATGTGGCCGAGCGCACCCGCGATCGTCGTGCCATCGGGCAGGCGCACGGCATCCGACGACCGGCCGGAGATCGCGCCCAGTCTCGGCAGGCCGCGCCCGCAGGCGCAGGCGCCGGGCAGGTAGCTGCTGATGTCGCCGAGGCGGTAGCGCACCACCGGGAACACCCGGTTGCTCAGGTCGGTGACGACGACCTCGCCCTCGACGCCGTCGGGCACGGGAGCATCCGCGGCGTCGACGATCTCTATCCGCCGCACGTCCGCGAACACGTGCAGGCCGCTCTGGTGACGGCACTCCCCCGCCATCCAGGGGATCTCGGCCGAGCGGTAGTGGTCGTAGCAGGGGGCGCCGAAGGCCGTCTCGATCTCCGCGCGCGTGCCGGGGGTGAGCGGAGCCGCGGTCACCGCGATCGCACGAGGCGGATACACCTCCAGGCCCAGACGCCGCAGGCGGCGCACGGTGTCGAGCACCCCGCCGCCGTAGCCGATGAGGAACCGTGGCTTCACGCGGTTCCATTCGCGGGCGAACTCCGTCACCGCCTCATCCGTGATCTGGAAGGCATCGAGCTGCACGCGCCGCGAGGGCAACCACCCGAGATCGTGCCGCAGCCGCGCGGCTCCCGTGAGCACGTGCCGGGTGACGATGCCGCGGTCGTCCCACGGCGTCACGCCCCACCACTCGAACAGCCGCCACTCGAGCGCCCGCGCCGGGAAGCGCAGATCGCGCAGCAGATGCAGCGGCAGCCCCGTGCTGCCGCCCGTCTTCGACACCACACTCGTGCGCTGGTCGGCCTCATCGGTACGGATGCCGTCGAAGTTCTCGCGCAGCATGGCCTTGTCGACGATCGGCAGCGACGAGAACGATGCGGGGTCGCGCAGGTCGTCGTCGGAGAACCCGTGCGACGAGTAGAGGTCGCGATAGAAGGGGCTGTGCGCGAAGGCGAACCGCGCGTGCTCCGCCGACCGACGCGCACTGATGTCGGCGATCTCCTCGGGTGCGAGCGCGTCCATCTGCAGGAACGCCCGGTAGGCCTCCAGGCTCGACCGTCCGCCGATCGCGGTCTTCAGGCGGAACGCCGCCTCGCGGATCACGCGTCCACCCCCCGGGGCTTCGCGCCGAGCCAGCGGCTGCGCAGCGCCGCCCGGTAGGCGGCCGCGTGCGAGGCCCCGGCATCCGCCCATTCCCGGCGCGAGAGATCCGGCCGCTCGGCCTCGATCCGCCGCACCGCGCGCAGCGCCTCGAGCAGCGCGCGGCCGTCGACCTCGCCCTCGTACATCTGCACCCACTCCGCGCCCACCTCGGCGGCGAGCGCCTCGTTCGGCTCGTTGCGCGGCACGAGCACCGGCCGGTCGAGCGACAGGGCCGCGAGCACGCTGCCGGAGTTGTGCATGAAGCGGTAGGCGAGCACGACCAGCTCGGATGCCGTGACCAGCTCGACCAGCTCGGCATCGCTGAGGAACGCGAGCTGCAGCGTCACCCCGGGCAGCCCCTCGACCTGCGCGCGCAGATCATCGGCCAGCTCCTGCGTCGAGGCCTTCCCGCCGATCGTCATGCTGAGCTCGCGATCGTCTCGGAGGGCCTCGGCGTAGGCATCCACGAATCCCGAGACGCCCTTGTACCGACGCACGCCGCCGAAGGTTCCGAGGCGCCCGCGCACCCGGTCGGCGCGGGGCTGCGGCGCGTACCAGTCGCGATAGTGACCGTGCAGGATGACCGAGCGCGCGGTGCCCTCCGGCAGCAGCGTGGTCTCGTTCAGGACGATCCGGTGATCGGCCTGGTGCTCGATGCGTCGCAGCAGCCACAGCCGGGCGGCGTTGTCGTCGGGAAGCTCGAGGTTGTGCACGGTGCGCACGACGGCGATCCGTCGGGAGAGCGAATGCCGCAGCGACAGCAGCGCGGTCAGCACGTACTTGCCCACCGACGACACGGCGCTCCCGCCGTGCAGCTTCACCTCGGGCCAGTGCCAGTGGAAGACGTCGTAGCGACCGAGGATCGCGCCACGCCAGGAGAAGCGGAGGTGATCGACCTCGTCGGAGTCGGCGAGTGCCCGATCGAGCATCGTGATGTACGGGTTGGTCGTCACTCGCGGCGCCCCGAAGGACTGCATGACGCGCACCGGTCCCGGGCGCTCAGCCATCGGCCTGCAGGCCCTTGATCGAGCGGTACCAGCGCAGTGCGGCGAGCAGCAGGAGCAGCGCATTGATCGCGGCGAGCGCCGTGTAGATCACCACGAAGCCCTGCTGCCACCACAGCAGCGCGAAGGCGAGGCAGAGGAATCCGTAGTCGCTGGGGATCACCGCGAGCGAGTACAGCGAGCCGGAGCGCCAGGCCTCGCGCGGCGCCTCCTCGGTCTCGGCCGGGGACTGGAGCCGGTGGATGCGCCGCAGGAAGTCGGCGGCGATGATGCCGAAGAAGAACGTGTTCGCGATCGCGGCGAACGCCAGCGGTACGAGCAGCCACAGGTCGTCGAGATCGTAGAACCGGAACCAGCACACGAGCACGGCGAGATGGATCGTCGCGAGCTTGAGCGAATCGAAGAAGTGGTCGAGCCACTCTCCCGCGAGCGAGCCCGTTCCGGTGAGCCGCGCGAGCTGCCCGTCGGCCGAGTCGAGCGCGTAGCCGAGCACGAGCAGCGCCGCCACCAGCACCGACGACCAGACGGTCGGCGCGAGCAGCGCGATCAGCGCCACCCCGCTCAGGGTGCACAGCGCGCTCACGATGGTGACCTGCGACGGGGTCATCCCCCACGCGTAGGCCGTCGCCGCGAGCGGGCGCCCCAAAGGCCGGTTCACGTAGCGCGAGTATGCCGCCGCGCCCTTCGATGATTTCTGCGCCTGTTTCAGACGCAGCATCGCCCCACGAATCTCTGACACGACATCTCCCCAGGTGGCGTCAAATGTAGCCTTCACTATAGCCACAGGTGCCCTCGCACGGGTCCGTGGGTTTCGTGACGACGGGGAGGATGCACGAATGGACGAACGACGGATGCTGGGGATCATCGTCGTCAACTACGCCTCGGCGGACCTTCTCGCCGAGAACCTGACCGCGACGGCCGCGGCGGTGCCGGACGCGCGAATCGTCGTCGTCGACAACCGCTCGACCCCGGAGGAGCGCGCACGCGTCGAGGCGCTGAGCGTCGCGAACGGGTGGCGGCTCGTGCCGATGGACGGCAACGCGGGGTTCGGCGGCGGAGTGAACGCCGGCGCCGCCGTGGCGTTCGACGAGCTCGGGGTCACCGACATCCTGCTCCTGAATCCGGATGCCCGGATCGACGGTCGCTCCGTCGCCGCCCTGGCCGCGGCGACCGCGGAGGGACCCAGCGTCGCCTCGCCGCGCGTCGAGGATGCCGCGGGCCGGGTGTGGTTCGCCGGTATGGACGTGTACCTCGACGACGGATCGATGGGCGGGCCGCGTCGTCGCCGCGAGCACCCGGACGCCCGACGCCTGCCCTGGCTCAGCGGAGCCTGCCTGTGGTTCACTCGCGAGGCCTGGAACCTCACGGGCGGCTTCGACGACGCGTACTTCCTGTACTGGGAGGACGTCGACATCTCGGTGCGCGCCGCCCGCGCGGGGGCGCGCCTGCTCGTCGTCGACGACGCTCTGGCGGTGCACGACGAGGGCGGCACGCATCGCGCGAGCGCCCAGCGGCCGGAGGCGAAGTCCGAGCTGTACTACTACTACAACATCCGCAACCGGCTGCTCTTCGCGGGTCTGCTGCTCGATGCAGCGGATGCCGCGGCCTGGTCGCGCACCGCCTGGAGCAATGCGCGCCAGGTGCTGCTGCGCGGGGGACGCCGCCAGTTCCTCCGCCCGATCGCTCCGCTGCGCGCGGCCTGGCGCGGTGTGCGCGACGGACGACGACTTCTTGCACAGGCTGGTTCGCAGCGGGGGCCCGCGGTCTAAACTCTCATCACCGGCCGCCGCCACTGCGGCGCCGGATGGGGAGACACGGGGAGCAGGGGGTCTGCGATGGACGCAACCGAAGAGACGCAGCCGAATCGACGGCGCGTGTGGATCACACTGTCGGCATTGGTCGTGGTGATCGCGCTCGCGGTCCTGGGCGCGATCTTCGTGCCGCCGCTGCTCGCCGGAACGCCGAGCAGCGAGCCTTCGGCATCCGCCACTCCCACCACTCCTCCGCGCGACATCGTCGATCCCGATGCCCCGCGACCGACGCAGACCCCGACGCCAGCAGCCGGCGCGACCGACGAGCCCTTCGCCGAACTGAGCCCGGTCGCCCCCGACCAGACGATCGTCACCGAGGAGGGCATCGAGATCTCGCTGTCGTCGCTGCAGGCCGTCGACGGTCAGGCCACTCTCGCGGGCGAGACCTCCGGTCCCGCGATCCGCGCGACCGTGCGCATCACGAACACCGGCGACGAGCCGCTCGACCTCGAGTACGTGGCGGTCAACGCCTACATCGGCGAGGATCGTGCACCGGCCGGCACGCTGACGCAGCCCGGCGGCGCACCGTTCGAGGGCACGGTGGAACCCGGCGACTCCGCCGAGGGCACCTACCTGTTCTCGGTGCCCGAGGCCGACCGCGACGACGTCACCCTGACCGTGGACTACCTGTTCGGCGCCAAGGTCGCCGTGTTCCGCGGAGACCTGCGCTGATCGGCGCACCCGGCATGGGGCGCGCCGAGCGGCACACGACCACCTCGATCGTCGCGGCGGCCGCCGCGGCGGCGACCGCGGTCCGGTACCAGTTCGGGCCGGGCGTGAGCCTCTCGCTGATCGCCGCCGTCGTGCTGCTGCCGGTGTGGTGGCACGTGCTGGCGAGGTTCCGCTTCGCCCGCCTCCTGCTCGCCCTCGCCGCGATCGCCGCCGTGTGGGGCGGGGTGCTCACGCTGTTCGAGACCATGCGCCCGGTGTCGACGAGCCTGCTGCTCGAGCAGACCTTCACGCTGCTCTCGCTCGCCGGCGGTATCGGAGTGCTGCTGTGGTCGCGCACGCAGATCGGACTCGGCGGCACCGCCGTGGCGTTCGGCGTCGGGGCGCTGGCGAACGTGGTGCTCACGGGCGGCAACCCGGCGAACCTCTGGAAGTACTCGCTCGCGGTGCCCGTGATCATCATCGTGCTCGGTCTCACCGCGACGACCGGACGGCGGTGGCTCGACCTGCTCGCGCTCGGGGCGCTGGCCGTGGTGTGCCTGGCGTCGGACTCCCGGTCGATGACTTCGTTCCTGCTGCTGGCCGCCGTCATCGTGCTGTGGCAGATGTTCATGCCGCCGGGAACCCGGCGGCCTCGCCCGTTGCAGACTCTCGTGCTGCTCGGCGTGCTGAGCCTCGCAGCCTTCAGCCTGCTGCAGGCGCTGATCCTGGAGGGGGCGCTCGGCGACGCCGCCCAACAGCGCACCCAGGCGCAGATCGACACCTCCGGGTCGCTCATCGCCGGCGGACGCCCCGAACTCGGAGCGGCGACCGCGCTCGTCGCTGAGCGGCCGCAGGGGTTCGGCAGCGGAGTGCTCCCCGTCTCGCACGACGTGTGGATCGCGAAGACCGGCATGAGCGAGCTGAACTACGACCCCGACAACGGCTACGTCGAGGGATACATGTTCGGCGGCCAGTACGAGGTGCACTCGGTGGTCGGCGACCTGTGGCTGCGCTTCGGCCCGGTCGGGGCGATCTTCGCCGTCGCGCTGATCGGGTGCGCGATCTACGCCGTCGCGCGCAGCGTCTCGGTCAAGGCCGCCGCCGGGATCGCGGTGTGGCTCGTGCTGCTCGGCGCCTGGGACACGTTCTTCAGCCCGCTGCTGACGTCGTCGCGCACCCTGGCACTGCTCTTCGCGCTCACGGCGATCCCGGTGGCGCGGCTGGCATCTCGTCGCGAGGCGAGCGGGGTCAGAGCTCGCCCGGACGCATCGCCTCTTCGTCGATCGCACGGATGATGCGCAGCGTGGCGGTGTCGGGTTTCGGCTCGCCGCTCTGCCCCCGGCGTCGGGGCGCGTAGACCACCAGCGAGTGGAACAGGAACCGCGCGAAGAACGCGACGATCAGCGAGAGCCCCGTCGCGAGGACGCTCGAGATGTGCCAGGTCTCGACCATCAGCGCCATCACCGGGATGCGCAGCGCCGCCTCGATGCTGTTGAACGCGAACGACGCCGCGAAGCGCTGCCACACGCCGCGGGCATTCGTGCGCATGTCGGCGAAGACGAATCGCTCCTGCAGCAGGAAGTTGCCGACGATCGTGACGACCGCCCCGATGATCGCCGCCCAGATGTACGGCACGCCGGCCGCCGTCAGCAGCCACATGATGGCGAGGTTCGCGACGGCGCCCACCGCGCCGATCAGGGCGAACAGCGACATCTTGCCGAAGCGCAGTCGAGCGAGATGCGCGATGAACGTGCCGCCCTGGCGCAGGCTCGCCTTGGAGGTGCCGTGGCGCCGCTCCGCGAATTCCATCGGCACCTCGGCGATGCGCAGATCGGTGCGCGCGAGGATCTCGAGCAGGATCTTGAAGCCCTGCGGCTGGAGCGTCGAGAGGTCGAGGCGACTCCGGTCGACGAGGAAGAACCCGGTCATCGGGTCGGTACTGCGGGCGAGGCGGATCGGGAACATGGCCCGAGTCAGCCAGGTGGCCGCGCGCGAGACGCCGAAGCGCACCGCGGTGCCGAGCCCACTCGTGTCGCCACCACCGATGTAGCGCGAGGCGGCGACGACGTCGGCATCGCCCTCGGCCTGCCGGGCGAGCAGGACGGGCAGGAGCTCGGGAGGATGCTGCAGGTCGCCGTCCATGACGACGCAGAGATCGGATGCCGCGGCCTCCAGGCCGACCACGACGGCACCGCCGAGCCCACCCGTGTTCTCGTCCCGATGGATCACGCGCACGGGCAACGGAGCATCCGCGGCGACCCGCGCGACCTCGTCGGCGGTGTCGTCGCTGCTGTCGTCGACGAAGAGGATCTCGGCGTCGTACCCCGTCAGCGCGGCGGCGGTGCGGGCGACGAGCTCGGCGACGTTCTCGCGTTCGTTGAAGGTGGGCACGATGACCGTGACCTTCGTGTCCATGTCGCCCCCTCTGCGCGCGCCGCGGTGCGGCATCTCATCGTGCCACGGGTTCCTATGCGCTCGAAACCTGACCTCGCCCTGCCGCCCGGCCGCATCCGGGGGTGCGCTTTCGCACGCGGGAGGTCTAGACTGACCCGTGCGGCTGTGGGAGTCGCAGGTGGATGGGGATCCGCCTACTGGGGAATCACTGATCTGGGGAGATCATGGGGACGCGTATCGGCTATGCCGCGGGAGCTTTCGACCTGTTCCACGTGGGGCATCTGAACCTTCTGCGCCACGCCAAGCAGCAGTGCGACATTCTGATCGCCGGCGTCGTGAGCGACGAGATGCTGCGCGAGGTGAAGGGCATCGAGCCCGTCATCCCGACGGCGGAGCGCGCGGAGATCGTGCGACACATCTCGTTCGTCGACGACGTGCACGTCGAGACGACGCCGTCGAAGCTGGACGCCTGGGAAGACGTGCGCTTCACGCACTTCTTCAAGGGCGACGACTGGCGCGGCACCGAGAAGGGGCTGCGGCTCGAGCGCGAGTTCGCGCGCGTCGGCGTCGAGGTCGTGTACTTCCCGTACACGGCGCACACCTCGAGCTCATCGCTGCGGCGAGCACTCGACGCGATCACCGCGGGTGCGGGGGCTCCGGCGCTCGCGCGCTGACGGGCCGGTTCGCCGACGGAGTCAGTTCGCGACGCCGAGCAGGCTGCGGGCCATGCGCGCCACGTGGGGTGGCGTGTGCGGCCCCAGCCAGACCGTCCACTGCGCCGGCGGCTCGCTGCACGCCCACTCGACGCACCACGAGTGCACGGCATTGGCGAGGCGCTCGCCCTTGGTGTGCGCACGGATGCCGTCGCCGCGCACGAGCCAGCGCACCGACACCCCGTCGGGCACGTCGATGTGACGCATCTGGATGCGCGCGGCCGCTTCGAGCAGGATCACTCCGGTCGCGTCCCACGGCAGTCGGGCGGCGATCCCCGCGATCACCCCGGCGTCCGCCGCGTCTCCGGCGACGAGCACAGCGCCCTCGATGCTCTCCCAGTCGGGGTCGTCCAGGTGCTCGCTCGCATGGTTCATGGCTTCGATTATAGGTAAGGCTACCCTTACCGACAAGCCCCTCTCGGCCCTCTCCCCACCAGGGCGTTCTACGCTTGTGTCATGACTTCTCCTGCTGAATCCACCATCACGATGTTCGGCGCCGACTGGTGCCGCGACTGCATCCGCACCAAGAAGCAGCTCGACGACCTCGGCGTCGAGTACACGTACGTCGATCTCGTCGCCGACCCCTCCGGTGCCGACGTCGCGAAGGACATCTCCGGCCGCACGAACATCCCCGTCGTCCTGTACCCCGACTCCTCCCACCAGGTCGAGCCGTCGAACGCCGACGTCGAGGCGAAGCTGCGCGAGCTCTCCCTGATCTGAGCGCCGCCCCGGCACAAAGGGCCACCGCTACACTGGCGCGATGAGCACAGAGGCTCGGCCCGAACGAGCATCCGTCCGCCTGTCCGCGCGCACGATCGTGCTGTACGCGATCGGATCCGTCGGCACCGGCGGATACGCCACGCTGCCCGGGCTGGTGCTGACGTACTTCCTCACCGACAACCTCGGGGTCGCCGCTCTGGCCGCCGGAGTCATCGTCACCGCCGCCAAGATCTGGGACGTCGTGATCGACCCGCTGATCGGCGCGGCCTCCGACCGTCAGCTCGCGCGCACCGGCTCGCGTCGCGGGTTCATGGTGCTCGGCGCCGTCACGCTGCCCGTGTTCTTCGCGCTGACGTTCGCGGTACCTCCGTCGTGGGGTCCGATTGCCGGTGCGGTGTGCGTGCTGCTCGCCTTCCTCGCCACGGCGACGTCGTTCAGCCTGTTCCAGGTGCCGTACGTCGCGCTGCCCGCCGAACTCACCGACGGTTACGACGAGCGCACGCGCCTGCTCGGTTGGCGGGTCGTCGTGCTGACGGCATCCATCCTCCTGTTCGGCGCGGGTGGCCCCGCACTGCGCAAGGCGGGCGACGACCCCGTGCTCGGATATCTGCTGATGGGGATCGTCGCGGGTCTCGCGATCGGCATCGGCATGTTCGTGGCGACGCGCACGGCGGATGCCGCGGCCGCACGCCGCGTCGGCGACGAGAGCGCGGTGGCCCCGGCCGCCGGCATCCGAGAGCAGTACGCCTCGGGGTTTCAGGCGCTGCGGCGCAGCCAGCCGTTCCGTGCGCTGCTGGGCGCGTTCCTGCTGCAGGCGCTCGCGACCGGCACCATGCTCGCCGGGGCGCAGTACGTGGCGACCTGGGTACTGCGGTCGGAGGACGCCGTGACGTTCGTGTTCGTCGCGCTCGTGGGCCCCGCGCTCGTGGCGACGCCCGCCTGGACGGTCATCGCCCGGCGGGTCGGCAAGGAGCGCGCGTTCGGCATCGCGAGCGTGCTGTTCACTCTCGCCGCGGCGTCCCTCACGATCGCGGTCTGGACGCCCGGCGCCTGGATCTACGCCTCCGTCGCGGTGGCCGGAATCGCCTACGCCGGGCTGCAGTCGTTGCCGATGGCGATGCTGCCCGACGTCATCTCGCACGACGAGCGCACCCACGGCAGCGGGCGCGCGGGCACCTTCACCGGCATCTGGACCGCCGGGGAGACCGTCGGCTTCGCTCTCGGTGCGACAACCGTCTCCCTCACCCTCGCCCTGACCGGGTACGTCTCGACGGTCGCGGGCACGACGGTCGAGCAACCGGATGCCGCCATCACCGGCATCGTGCTCAGTTTCAGCATCCTTCCCGCACTGATCATGCTCGCGAGCCTCCTGCCTCTTCGCCGTTACCGCCTGCGCCGCGACGACATCGACGCATAAGCTGGGATCCCGTTCGAAGGAGCCGCCCGTGACCTCCACGCCCGTCGCCACGACCACGCCCGAGATCGGCGAGAGCGAGCACGCGCGGCTCGATACGGCGATCGACGACCTGCACACGGGCGCCCGCGTGTGGTCGGCGCTCACGGTCGCGCAGCGCGTGACGCTGCTGCGTCAGGTGCGCACGAGCGTGGCCGCGACCGCCGAGGACTGGGCCACGACCGCCGCTGCGACGAAGGGGCTCGATGCGCGGCATCCGCTCCGAGGCGAGGAATGGCTGAGCGGGCCCTACGGGGTGCTCGGCGCCCTCGACGCCTACATCGAGACGCTCTCGCGGCTCGCCCGCGGCGCCAACCCGCTCGACGGAATCACCATCGACCGCGCCCCCGGCGGCCGCACGCGCGTGCACGCGTTCCCCCTCACCGGCATCGATCGCTTCCTGCTGTCGGGATTCACCGGCGAGGTCTGGCTCGAACCGGGCACGACACCGCGCGCGGCCCGAGCCGCCGCCGGCCTCGGCCAGCGCACCCCGACCGTCTCCGGCGGAGTGGGTCTCGTGCTCGGCGCCGGCAACGTCACCTCGATCCCCGTGCTCGACGTGCTCTACGAACTGCTCGCCTCGAACCGCACCGCGCTGCTCAAGGTGAACCCGACGCAGGATCCCCTCGTGCCGATCTACAAGCGCGCGCTCGCCCCGCTCATCGAGCCGGGGTTCCTGCGCATCGTGCGCGGCGGCCCGGCGGTCGGCGCCTACCTCACGGCGCATCCCGACCTTTCGCACGTGCACATCACCGGGTCCGCGGCGACGTTCGACGCGATCGTCTGGGGCCCGAAGACCGCGCGCGGCGCCCGCCGCAAGAAGCCGTCGATGTCGAAGCCGATCACGGCCGAGCTCGGCGGGGTCTCGCCGATCATCGTCGTGCCCGGCGACTGGTCCGACGCCGACCTGCGGTACCAGGCCGAGCACGTCGCGACCATGCGGCTGCAGAACAGCGGGCACAACTGCATCGCCGGGCAGGTCGTGATCCTGTCGGAGGACTGGGACCAGGCGGATGCCTTCCGCGCCGCGCTCCGTCGGGCCTACGCGAGCGCGCCCGAGCGACCCACCTGGTACCCGGGGTCGACGAACCGCATGCACGAGGCATCCGATGCCTACCCCGATGCCCTCGTGCTCGGCGACCGGCTGCTCGTGGAGATCGACGGCGACGACGACGCCTCGGCCCTGCAGAGCACCGAGTACTTCGCGCCGGTCCTCGGCGTCGTGAGCGTCGCCGGGACGGGCCAGGAGTTCCTCGACGCCGCCGTCGCCTACGCGAACGACGAGCTGCAGGGCACGCTGGGGGCGAACGTGCTCATCGACCCGGCGACCGAGAAGTCGCTCGGCACCGGATTCGAGAGGGCGATCGCCGACCTCCGGTACGGATCGATCGCGATCAACGGCTGGACCGGCTTCGCGTTCATCACCCCGACACTGACCTGGGGCGCTTTCCCCGGCAGCACGATCGACGACGTCGGCAGCGGCATCGGCGTCGTGCACAACGCCCTGCTGCTCGATCGGGTCGAGCGATCGGTGCTGCGCGGCCCGTTCCGGCCGTTCCCGCGCTCCGCGCCGGGCCTCAACGGCGGCGGTCGGGTCACGATCCTGCCGACGCCGCCGTGGTTCGTGACCTCGCGCACCGGCGCCGAGGTGAGCGAAGGGCTCACACGCTTCCGGGCGAGCGGGGGCGTGGCAGGCCTCGTGAAGACCCTGCTCGCGGCGCTGCGCGCCTGACGCACCCCTGGGTCAGTCTCAGGGGTCGAGGTCGTCGACCGAGCGGGTGAACGTCTCGGCGCAGACCCCCAGGCCCTCGCTGTAGCCGAGCGCGAACCAATACTGCCGCTGCTCGCTCGACCCGTGCGTCCAGCTGTCGGGGTTCGAAACGCCCGACATCTCCTGGATGTGGTCGTCTCCCACCGCGGCAGCGGCATCCAATGCGTCCCGCCGCTGCTCCTCGGTGGTCGGTTGCAGGTACGGCGTGCCGTCGGCGTCCGTCTGCTCGGAGATCCGCCCGATCCAGGCACCGGCGTAGCAGTCCGCCTGCAACTCCATGCGCACGCCGTTGCTGCCCTCTCCGGTGCCGTTGTTCGGGTACTGATCCATCGTGCCGACGATGTTCTGGATGTGGTGGCCCCACTCGTGACCCACGATGTAGAGCTGGGCGAGGTTGCCGGCGGATGCCCCGAACTGCTGCTGCATGAGCGAGAAGAACGTGGGGTCGAGGTAGACGCCCTGCTCGGGCGGGCAGTAGAACGGCCCGACGGCGTTGGAGGCGGTGCCGCACTGCGTCGAGGTCGCACCGTCGACCACCGTCAGGGTCGGCGGCACGTACCCCTCGACGTTGTCTTCCCAGAACGCGTCGAGTGCGACCTGTGCGCCGGCCATCCGGCAGTCGACGTTCTCGTTCGCGTCCTGCCCCGTGTCGCAGTTCTCGATGACCGAGCTCCCGGAGTCGGAGCCCGAACCACCCGTCGACGTACCGCCGCCGAGAAGCCCCGTCAGGTCGATCCCGAGCAGCGGCCCCGCGATCAGGGCGATGAGGCCGAGCACCCCGACTCCTGTGCCTCCCGCGATCGCCGCGTTGCGACCGCGGCGGCGCGTGGTGTTGGTCGACAGGTCGGCGTCGGGGTTGAACGTCATGGCTCCGAGGGTACTCCGCCCCTCGGACGGTCGTAGGCTCGGGATATGACCACGACGATCACCATCACGGGCGCGGGCGGACAGATCGGCTACGCGCTGCTGTTCCGCATCGCGGCGGGAGACCTGCTCGGACCGGACGAGAAGGTGCGGCTGCGGCTGCTCGAGATCCCGCAGGGGATCGGAGCGGCGGAGGGCGCGGCGCTCGAGCTGCAGGACGGCGCATTCGGGCTGCTCGAGCACGTCGAGGTGACGGATGACGCGGCGATCGGCTTCGACGGTGCCGACCTCGCGCTGCTCGTGGGCGCGCGCCCGCGCGGACCCGGCATGGAGCGGGGTGACCTGCTCGCCGCGAACGGTGGCATCTTCGGCCCGCAGGGGGCGGCGATCGCCGCGAACGCGGCACCCGGCGTGCGGGTCACGGTTGTCGGGAACCCCGCGAACACGAACGCGCTCATCGCCGCGGCATCCGCCGACGGCGTGCCGGCCGAACGATTCACGGCGCTGACTCGCCTCGATGAGAACCGCGCCAGGGCGCAGTTCGCACAGACGCTGGGGGTGCCGGTCGCGACGGTGGGGCGCCTGCCGATCTGGGGCAACCACTCCGCGACGCAGTTCCCCGACGTGTCGCATGCGACCGTGGCCGGCGAGCCTGCGGCAGAGGCTCTCGCCGCGATCGTCGGCGACGTGCCGGCGTGGTTGGACGAGACGTTCATCCCGCGGGTCGCGAAGCGGGGTGCCGAGATCATCCGGGTGCGCGGGTCGTCGTCGGTCGCCTCGGCGGCGAGCGCCACGATCGACCACGTGCGCGACTGGGTGCGCGGCACCGAGGACTGGACCTCGGCCGGCGTCGTCTCGCACGGTGAGTACGGGGTGCCCGCGGGCCTGATCTCGTCATTCCCCGTGCGCGCGGTCGACGGTGCGTGGCAGATCGTCGAGGGTCTGGAGATCGACGAGGACGCCCGGCGGCGGATCGACGCCTCGGTCGCCGAACTCGTCGAGGAGCGCGATGCGGTGCGGTCGCTCGGTCTGATCTGATCCACTCCTCCGGCGCGAACGTGTGGATAAGTGACTTATCCACTGTCCCCACACGTACGCGATTAGCCAACATATGGTTACCGGACTGACGACGCTCCGCGGAGCAGAATGGACCGGTGACCTTGTCTCCTGACACGATCGGAATGATCATCGCGCTCTTCGCCTTCACGGCGACGGTGCTCAGCGGCGTGGGCGCGATGCTCGCCCACCAGACGCGCGGTCTGGACGCGCGATTCGTGCAGATGGATGCGCGGATCGACGCCCGGTTCGAGCAGGTCGACGCCCGGTTCGAGCAGGTCGATGCCCGGTTCGAGCAGGTCTATCGCCGATTCGACCAGGTGGACGCCCGACTCGATCGCGTCGACGCCCGCATCGACCGGGTGGAGGAACGCCTCCTCGGCGTCGAGCACGAGCTGGTCGACGTGAAGATCACGATCGCCCGGCTCGAGGGACCTCCCCGTCGCCTGCAACAGCTCTGAGCGGCATCCGATCCCGTCGGCGGAGTCGATACGGATTCGGCACCGACAGGGCAGAATGGAGTCCGGAGGTGCGCCCATGAGCGAGACGACAGACCGGACCACCGGCACGGCATCGGTCGATGACGCGCTGACGAGCCCGCTGCACCTGCCGCACGCCGCGGCGGAGTGCCCCAAGTGCTTCACCGAACTGCAGCAGAACCGCGACTTCTGGCTCGCTCGCCCCGACGGTTCACGCCTCGTCGGACTCGTGGTCTCCCGCGAGGGCATGCCTCCGGTCGTGCAGCAGCGCGACGATCTCACGCGCTTCGGCGTTCCGATCGAGGGGTTCCGTCACCCCGCACCCGACATCCTCGAGAGCTGGGGCGATCGCCTCGCCCGCCTCATCGACACCCTGCACAAGGGCGACGTGCTCGTCGTCGCGAACACGCACGCGCTCGGTCGCGACGGCGAAGAGGAGTCGCGCACGGTCGCCGACCTCCGTCGCCGCGGCATCATCGTCAAGGTGCTCAACCACGACGCGCGCCACCTGGCGGATCTCGCGCGCTGACGAACGCTTACGGTGCGGGTGTGGGGCCGAAGGCCGGCTCACCCGGCGTGACGCCGAAGAAGAGCGGATCGCTCGGCGACTCCTCTCGCGGCAGATACCCCTCCGAGAGGGTGACACCGCCGAAGATGAGCTTGCTGAGCTCTGCCGGGTCGCCGGGCCAGCATTTTGTGGTCGCGGTGACGAGAACCGAGCCGTTGGCGATGAACGTCACCATCAGCAACGAGAAGTCGCCCTGCCGACGCACGATCACATCGGACGACTGCGCGTCACCGGAGCCGAGTTCCTGACCCTCCACCTCGAAGCCCGCATCGGCAAGATAATCCTGCACCTTCTCGCGCATCCCATCCCGCTCATCCGGATCGATCTTCGTGTTGCGGGTGAGATCGAAATTGTAACTGTCGTCACCGCACCCGGCGCCCGAAGGCTGCATCCCGAACAAACCGATATCCGACTCCCAGGGCCCGTCGTAGACGAGCGCCTGGACATCATTCGTGATGGCCCGGTAGTCGAAGTAGTGCTGCTTCGCCTGAGCAACAAGCTCGTCACCCGTGGGAATCATTCCGCCTCCATTCACACACCCCGTAAGGGCAACCGACAACACCACCACAGCAGCGGACACCCGCCAGCGCTTCCTCATCTGCACGCCTCTACTCCTCGTGTATCGTCACCGCGTACCAGTCAATCGATCGGCTCGCCGGTGGCGATGATGTTGGCAATGTTACGGAACGATTCCGAGTCGCGAGAAAGGTACCCGTTACCCGCTTCCCACCACCCCCACACCGTGTTGCCGCCGTCGTGGGCCGCGTGCCCGGGTGTTCCGACCGCCATCTCGGTACCACCGCCCAGGCTCGGCACCTCACCCCCGTCGCTTTCGAAACTGACCGCACCCGGCAACGCCTCGGGATTCATCCCGTGGCCGAACGAGCTGTGCTCCCCGTACCGTGCGACCACATCCCCGGGAGCACGCGAGGCGTAGATTTGCGTGCCGGAGTAGTCCATTGGCGCGTCTCCGGTCCAGCCTGCGTGATACCCGTCGGGGACGCCTGCAGACCCGACTGCGATGAGGTTGTCGACTCCAAGGTTGTCGGGCGATCCGCCCACCGCGAGGAACGCGGTCGTGCTGCCGTATGAGTGCCCGATCACCGACGTCGTGACCTGTGAAGAAACCTCGTTGTCGAGCCCTCGCAGCGTGGAACTGAGCCTCGCCGCGCCCTCGGTCGCGCTGCCCATCACGTGTTCGGTCGCCAGATTCGGGGAGTCGTAGCCGTACCAGGCAATCGTCGCCGACCCCACGCCCTCACCGTACTCGTTCGCGAACTTGTTAAGGTTGCGGCCACTCGCCCCCCATGCCTTGAGGTCGTCGAGGCTCGAGAACATCCCACCGACCAGCACGTTGACGTTGGTGATGCCGTCCATCGGATCGACCGGGTTGCCTTCATCGTCGACGATCCGCACGCCGTACATAACGGCGGCGGTTGCCTGCGGGTGCTCGAACGGGTGGAACATCAGCAATTGGCCATCGAAGTCCGTGACCTCGCGCCCGAGCTGCTCGAGCTGCGAGTCGAGTGGCTCGCCATACGGGCCGCCTTCGATCACCCGGTCGTAGGCGGCCTTGTTGGCGAGGAACCGGTCGAGGTAGGGAACGCCTTCGAGGTTGCCGATGAACTCCGGGTAGGTGCGGGCCAACGCCGCGCGCTGCGCATCGGTGAGGCTGTCCCAGATCTCCGCGACCTCGGCCGGGCTGTCGGCGTTCGCGAGCGCATCGATCGCCGAGAGCGTCGAGTCGCTGAGGGTCGTGCCATCGGCGCGGACCAGGCCCGAGATCGCGGCGCCGTAGGCCTCATCCCACAGGGAGTACGCCGATTCCCACTGCTCCCACAGATCGTCGAGGGTGCTGGTGGCCGAGGCGAGACCGCTCTCGGCATCCGTGACGTCCTGCTCCGCCGTGTTGCGGGTCTGCGCGGTGTCGTCGGGCGTGCACTGGCGCTGCGCGAGCTCGGCCGCATCGAGATCGGCCGCCGCGGCCTCCTTCGCGGCATGGGCCGTCTCGATGTCGTCGATGAGGTCGTTCGCCGCCTTCGCGTGCTGCGCCACGGCCTCGCCGTAGGCGCGGACGACATCGGCGATGCGCCCGAGGGTGAGGATCGTCGGGTTCATCCGGCTCGCGAGCGCGCCCGATTCGGTCTGCACGCGATCGATGCTCTCGCCGCGCCCTTCGAGTCCGCCGTCGATGTTGCGCAGCACGATCCGGGCGTTGCCACCCTCATCGATCAACGTCTCGAGGTCACGATGGATGCCTTCGAGCGAGCCGCTGTCGTACTCGATCTCCTCGAGCGTCCAGCCGCGATTAGGAGAAGTCAGCGACATAGTCGGAATCCCATCCGGCGCCGAGCGAGACGTCGAGGTCGTCGAACGAATCGTTGATGCTCTTGAGGCGGTCGCTGATCGCGATGCCGTCGAGGTGCTGCGCCTTCGCCTCCATCGACGCCTGACCGAGTGCGTTCTCGAGCATGACCCGGAGGCTCGTGCGCCCCACTGGGTTGCCGACGCCAGTGTCGCGCGCCCAGATGTCGTTCGCATACATCACGTAGTTGCCGATCGAGAAGTCGATCTGCAGGATCGCCCCTTCGAGCGCGGCCCTGTCGATCTCGACGTCCGACATCTCCACCCCCCGGTGCTCTCTGTGGTTTCACACTAACGAGGGATATAGGGATGTCACGATGGGCAGGACTCCCCATCCGCACTGTGCCCGCGACGGGGTCGGGGACACGACGAAGGGGCCGACGGCGAACCGTCGACCCCTCGAAAACTGCGCTCGGTCAGCTGCCGGCGAGCTGCGTGTCGAGGTCCTGGATCGCACGCATCATGCCCAGCAGCGACTCCGACATGTCATTGATGCCATCGACCGCGGTCTTCAGACCCGTCGTCAGCTCCGTGTAACCCTCACCGAACTTGCCCGACGCATGCTGCGTCTTGAAGTCCTCACCCAGAAGGGTGTCCACCTGACCCTTCAGCGTGTCCAACTGACCCTGAATGTCATCACGAGCCTGCGACAGCGACGACGCCACCTGCTCCATCTCTGCATAAGACGCACCGAAATCGGCCATCGTCCACACCTCCGGAAATCGAATGAACCGGACCCCTCCGGCCCGATACCCACAAACCTAACAACCCCCACCCCCACCGTCGATGGGGAGACCTCCCCATCGAGCCGCGAGTGACGGCGAGGTCAGCGGCCGATCACGCCCGACCGGATCCGCACCCAGAGCGGGTCGCGCTCCGAGAGACCGGACACGATCCGCATCACCCCGCCGATCTGACCGATGCCGGCGAGCGCGGCGATCACACCGACGACCCCCGCCGCCACGGTCAGCTCGCTCGGCCCCTCGATGAGGTCGCGGACGAACAGCGCGATCCCGCCCACCGCGATCAGCAAGGCCAGGGTCGCCGTGACGATCCGAACGAACACCCGCAGCTCGAAGTTCACGGTGCGGGCCTGCAGCCAACCGCCGGCGCGGCGCTGGCGCCCTCCGCGCGTGTACGGCAGACGCATCCACCACGTCGCAGCCGAGAGGAGCCGCCGCCCGGACCACCACAGCAGCTCCAGCAGGGCGACGCCCGCGAGAGCGACGACGACGGCGACCACGATCGCCACCAGGTCGCTGCCGGCGGGCGTGCCGCCCAGCATCCGCACCGTCTCGATGAGACCGACCGCCACGAACGCACCGCCGGCAGCGAGGGCGAAGCCCAGGATGCCGAGCCCCCACCGCGACCATCGTTCGAAGTCCGCCCGCAGCGCCGCGGCGGCACGGTCGGCCTCGACGGGGCGAGCGTCATCGGATCCCGCCTCGGCGATGAGAGGACGCGAGGCCGGGAGGATCAGGGCGAAGGGCATGGATTCAGGTTAGGCCGTCGTCGAGCGGCGTCTCGAATCGCGCACCCTCCGGCAGTTGCGGCTCGACGCCTTCGGGAAGGTACTGCGTCATCGACAGCGCGAACGCCGTCATCACCGCCAGCTCCTGCCGCTGCGCCGGGTCGGAGCACATGCCCATGACGACCACGGTTCCCGCTTCGTCAGGAAGACGGATCTCACCCACCGTCATGACCGCGTCCATACCCCCGCGCGACACCAGTCCGCTCGTCACGGTGCCGACCCGCCCGTCCGGCGACGCGAAGGTCTCGGCGGTCGCGTCGTCGCCGAAGCGACCGAGCGGCAGAAGACGGTGCAGCGAGACGGCATCCGCGGTGTCTTCCGGTCCCGTGACGACCACGTTCGTGCACAGGAATGACACCGCCGGCCGCTCACCGAGCACGATCGACACCCCGGCGAAGTCGAATCCGGTGTCGGCGAAGGTGCGCACACCCTCGTGGAATCCGGCGACGATCGCCTCACGCGCCTCGTCCGGGAGCCAGCCCTTGCCGCCCTCGAGGTAGCGCTCCAACCATTCGTCGGGCGAGCGATCGCCCAGGGCACGGAACTCGATCCAGCCCTGCGGCATCCGCTGCCAGACCCGGTGGCCGGTTGCCTGTTCGACGCTCACAGCTCGTCGTCCGTCTTCGGGCCGTTGCCATGGACCGTGTTGTCGACACGTTCGGCGAGGTTCTGCCACGGACCGAACAGGCTGTCGACGAAGTCCTGCCCCTTGCTGTGCGCGTCCATCGCGGTGTTGGTCATCCAGTAGGTGTTGGCGACCATGTTGCTCATGTTGATGTTCAGGGTGACGGCGAGGGTTCCCGCCGCCGTACCGCCACCGGCGAGAGCCGGGGTCATGCGCTGGATCGACGGGATGAGCACCGCACCACCGGGGCCGATGAGCGTCTTCGCCGCGACACCCAGCAGACCACCGGCGAGCAACCCGACCGCGCCGATCGCGAAGTCCGTCCACGACCCGCGGCCGGTGAGCGCCTGCAGCCCGTCGATCGCGACCAGCGCGATCGCCATGACGAGCGCCACGGTGCCGAGCACCGGGATGAAGAGCGAGAGGATGGCGATGATCGGCAGCGCCGCGCGGAGGATGTCCTCCAGGATCGGCACCACGTTGTCCATGAGCCACTCGCCGGCATCCGCCAGCCAGTCGCCCGCCCCCTCGAGGAAGTTCGAGAACGCGTTGCCCGCATAGGAGTTGAGCGTGTCGCTCGCGCTCACGAGGTGCTGCGCGGCGATCGCCGCGTCGTCGTCGACCTCGATCTTCAGGCGCTGCGCCTCGGCGATCACGTCGTCGAGCGCGCCCTGAGCCGTCGCGAGGGCAGTGGTCGCATTCGACACGGCGTCGGGATCGGCATCCTCGGCGTCGGCGCCGTCGACGGCCTTGTCCTTCGCGGTCGCCTTGCTGCTCACCGACGCGGCGGCGGTGGCCGCCCGGTCTTCGAGCTCGCGAGCGCGCTGCTGGTAGCCGGTCAGCTGCGTCACCCAGGTGCTGAGCGCATCGCGGGACGTGCGCAGGGCCGAACCCGTGTCGACCAGGTGCGGACGGAAGTCCTCGCTCATCGCGGCGCGGAACGCCACGGCGGCTTCGCCCGTCCAGGCGGCGTCATCGTCGCCGTTGAGCATCGCGAGCGCGTCGTCGACGCTGTCGCAGCCGGTCGAGAGCCCGAGCACGAAGCCCTCGAGCTCGCCGAGATCGCCGGGAGCGGGATCGAATCCCAGAGCGGGGAACGCGGTCATGCGGATGCCCCTTCCTCGGGCTCCATGCTGGCGGCGAGCTCGGAGTCGAGCCCGCGGAACGCCTCGAGGATGCCCTGCAGGCCGGTGCTCGCATCTTCGGCGTAGCGGCCGAGCTTGTCGATGCCGCCACCCCACGAATCGTGGAGGTCTTCGAGACGGCGTCGCAGCTCCTGCTGCGGGACGGCCGAGGCCGAGACGCTGCCGAGAGCGCTGGTCGCGGCATCCAACGACGTGCGCATGTTCGCGTACGCGGTCTTGCTGGCCTCCATGGCCGAGTAGTCGATACTCACATCAGGCATACGTGTCCCCTCCCCTGGTCACCGGTCGAAAGGGGGCGCCGACCTTGTCGGTCGACGCCCCACGAAGAACGCTCGGTCAGCTGCCGGCGAGCTGCGTGTCGAGGTCCTGAATCGCACGCATCATGCCCAGCAGCGACTCCGACATGTCATTGATGCCATCGACCGCGGTCTTCAGACCCGTCGTCAGCTCCGTGTAACCCTCACCGAACTTGCCCGACGCATGCTGCGTCTTGAAGTCCTCACCCAGAAGGGTGTCCACCTGACCCTTCAGCGTGTCCAACTGACCCTGAATGTCATCACGAGCCTGCGACAGCGACGACGCCACCTGCTCCATCTCTGCATAAGACGCACCGAAATCGGCCATCGTCCACACCTCCGGAAATCGAATGAACCGGACCCCTCCGGCCCGATACCCACAAACCTAACAACCCCCACCCCCACCGTCGATGGGGAGACCTCCCCATCCCGGTTCGCACGGGGCGAAGAACCGGAATCAGGGGCGGGGGATGACGCCGGCGATGTCGATCTCGCCGTCGTAGGCGAGCCACGCAACCCAGGCGGCGGGCGCGAGCGTGCGCGCCTGGGCGATGGTCGTGGTGTCGATGCCCGCGGCGGCCAGGGCGTCGAGTCTGCGGGTCCACTCGGCATTGTCGGAGGGCGTCGGCGAGGACGACGATGCCGCCCACTCGGCGTCGCGGCGCATCTGGCGCAGGTCGCCCGGATCGACGGATGCTCGCGCGCGGGGCGTGAGCGCAGCATCCTGTCTCCGCACCCGATCGCTCCGGATCGCGACCCCCGCGATGAGGAGGGTGGTCGCCGCCGTCATCGGCAACCAGATCGCGAGGTCCTCCGGCGTGAACCCGCGGTCGTCGCCGGTACCGAGGAGGAGGCGTGTCACCAGCAGGGCGGCACAGAGCAGGCCGACCATGACCGCGCTGGTCTCGCCGATGCGGGCGCTCCGAACGTCAGGCACCCGCAGCAGGAGCGCGACGAGCAACACCGGTATGGCGATCACTCCCGCGACGACGGCGGTCGACACGGCCAGCTCGGGGTCGGTGAAGGCGTTCCTGCGGTCGGACGGACCGAGCATCACCGCCGACGTCAGGGCCGCCGTCAGTCCGAGGCCGAGCAGCGTTCCCCACACGGCGAGATATCCCGCGCTCGACTGCGCCCGTGGCGGCGCGCTCGCGGTGGCGATCGCCGGCGCCGCGGACGCCGAGACGAAGCGCCGCCGACGCTGATGCAGGTTCCACAGGCGGGAGAACAGCGCCGATGACGCCTGCGGCTGGGCGCGAAGCACTTCCACCGCTTCGTTCGCAACCGCGGTGACCGTCTCATCGTCACCGGAGAGGCGCACGACCGGCTTCATGCCGCGCCCTCGGCATCGTGGGCGATCCAGAGCATCGGTTCGCTCGGGCGACGCATCGGTGGTCCGCCACGCCCTCAACCGGCGGCTTCAGCGGGCGAGACCGCGGGTACGGCGTCCTCCTCCGCGACCCTCTCCCAGGCGAAGGTCGAGACGATCGAATCGCTCAGCAGCGCCAGCTCATCGAGCACCTCGGCGGGCAGCACGTCGCCGTCCGGGATGACGATCGTCGACGTGAACACGAGCGCCTTCCGGCGCTGCGTGCCGGGAACCGGAACGACGTAGGTGATCGTGCGTCCGCCGACGCCGTCGATCGACGACGCCCCGGGTGGGCGCTTCGCCTCGGTCACCCAGCGCACGATGTGCTTGACGTGGTCGTCGAGGAAGACGGCGCCCCGCAGGCGGAAGGCCTCGGTCACCCAGCCGTCGAGGTTCTCGCCGTGGGCGGCCGTGAGCAGCGAGGCCGTGATCGACAGGGGGAGCAGTTCCTCCATCGGCACGTCCTGCTGCCGGTAGACGGCGAACACCTTGGTGTTGCGCATGACTTGGTTGACCTGCGCCATCATGGTGCGGAACTCGGCATCGAGGTCGGGACGCCCGGCCTGCATGAAGATCGCACTCGCCTTGCGCACGTCCTCCTGCTGCGCCGCATTGGTGGGCACGTGCCGCACCCAACCCGGAGGAAGCACGAGGCGAAACGGGGGAACGCCGAACTGCATCTCGACGCCGAGGTCGTTGATCTCGTTCACCGAAGGGCTCCTCGCGCTGGTCTGTTCGGGGCGGCGGTCACGCCGGCAGGGTGATGCCGTCGATCACGCGGAGGATGTGCTCCTCCATGAGGGCGAAGGACTCGAGGGTCGAGCCCATCGCCTCGATCATGATGACCCATTCTCCCGCACGGAGCATGACCGTCCAGTTGGCGATCGGGCGCGCGGCGCCGTCGACGACGACGCCGGAGGTGCGGCGCAGCAGGAATCCGTTGCCGTGCGCGTCGGTCTCGAGTTGGATCAGCTCGGATGCCGTGGAGTCGGGCAGCGTCGCGATCTCTTCCAGCACAGCGCGCTCATCGAGCGCCTCGGCATCCGCCACCGTGATCTCGACGAGGACGTCGCTGTACACCCCGCGGGGGATGAACCACAGCTGGGTCGCTGCGTTGCCCGCGAGCCCGACGAGGCCTTGCGCCGTGAGGCGGATCGCATCCAGATCGCCGTCGGTGAGAGACGAACGTGTCGCGTAGAGCTCGACTGCCGCGTCGACCCACGCTTCCTCTCCGCCGTCGCCCGCGAGATCGCGGGCGGTCGGCAGCGGGAGGAACCACTCGTCGTCGTAGGCGAAGTCCCATCGCGCATCGGTCGCCGTCTCGACGGGAAGCGGCGTCATCGGGTGATCCCGTTCAGCAGGCCAGCGGGCGAGAGGCCACCGGACGGTCGACCGTTGGTCATGGCTACGCCCTTGTCCGCCCACTTGTAGACGTTCCATGCCTGCTCGAACAGCGTGGGAGCATCGGACTTGGCCAGCTGCTGCAGCGCCTGCGGCAGCTGCGTGTAGAGCCTGTTCCCATAACCGGTACCGACCGCAGCGGCCTCCTGGAACGCGACGGTGAAAGACCGATTCGCTCCGCCGAGGAATCGCTGTCCGAGTCCTGCGAGCGTGAACGGCCCCGTCAGCCGGGTGCGCGAGACGTTCTCGACGAAGTTTGCGAAGTTGAGCTTGCTCGCCGCGCGCCAGCCGTTCTTCGGCAGTGCGGAGATGTTGTGGATATTGCGAATCTGCCCGAGCGGCCCGGTGAGCTGCTTCGGGATCGCCTTGAAGAACTTGCCCAATCCCTGACCGAGTTTGCCGATCGGGAGAACTCCGACGATGGCCCACGCGAGATCCCCCCACCCCTTGCGGCCGTCGAACATGAGCGCGACGGTGAGGGCGAGCGCGATGACGCCGACGACCAGGGCGGCGATCGCGAAGAAGGGGCCGCCGATGATGAGGCCGAGCACCGCAATCGCGAGACCGACCCAGCTGACCCATTCGGCGACGACCGCGAGGACTCCCGCGATGTCCTCCCAGGTGGAGTCCTTGCCGATGTCGTTGGCATCCGTGAGGCCCGACACGGCCGTCTCGTACGCCTCGTGCCAGGTGTCGTACTCGGCGTCGAAAGCGGCGAGGTTGTCATCGTGATCGCTCGATGCCGTGCTCAGAGCGCTTTGGGCTCCGGATGCCGCAGAAGCGAGCTCCTGCCCCGCAGCGGTGTTGGCCGCCGCGGCATCCTCCTCCGGCGGGTTCAGACGCGTGTTCGTGTTGTGGGTGCTCAGCGCGGCCGATGCATCCGCCGCGTTCGACTGCGCCGTCTGCAGGGCCGTGAGGCTGGACTCGCAATCCGCGACCACCGTCTGCATGCGCGACTGCACCTGAGCGAGCGCCGTCGCGTAGGCGGAGAGGGTCGACCCCGCCGGCGTGTAGCGCCGACCGGCCTCGTCGAGGTCTTTGTGGACGTCGTCGATGACCTCCTTGATTTTGTCCATCGCATATCCGCGCCCGACGATCGTGCCGTCCTTGATGCCTTCGAGCGTGCTCGCCGCCTCGACCATGCTCTCGCCGAGCTCGGTGATCTGCGACCCTCGCGTGGAGATCGCCGCAGCATCCCCCGCGACCACCTCGACCTCGCGTCCGCTGTGCGTCTGCATCTTCCCGCCCCTCCGTGTCAGTACGCCACCGGCGCGTGACCGCCGGATCCGCCCGCGCTGCTGCCCGACTGCTCCATCGACGTCGCCATCTCGGAGTCGAGACTGGTGACCTCGTCGACCGTCCCCTGCACTCGCTGGGCGACTTCTTTGAGCTTCGTCAGCAGCTTGTCGCGGCTGTCGTTCCAGCTGCCCTCGAAGTCGTGGCAGCGGTCCTGGAGTCGACCGTCGCCGTAGGGCCGTGCGACGGCGGCCTCCACGTCGTCCTGGCGCCCCGACGCCGACTCGAACTCGCTGACGATCGCCGTGAGCTGCTCGCTCGTGGTCTGCAGATACTCGATCGGCACGATCATGCTCTGGCCGCTCATCGCCCCTCCTCAGTTCCTGGACGATACGACATTAGTGGGCGGCGATGTCTCACACGATGGGGAGCACTCCCCATGTTGCGGATCACCGCGCGGCACGGCGCGCGGTGCCGTTCTCGGCCTTCTTCGTCAGCGCCCGGATGCTCTCGCGATCGGCCAGAATCCCCAGCTCCGTGATGCCGGCGGCGCCGAGGCCCCGACCGCGCGTCTTCGCCGCGGTGGTGCGGATGCTGGTGGTGGAGGAATGCTCCACCATCTCGCCGAGCCGCGTCCATCGGCGGAGGTCCTGAGCGTCGAGTTCCTTCCGATGCGCCCGGCGCAGTCGGCCGAGACGCCTTCCCCCGGCCTTCCGCTGACCGAACGTCTCGCTGTATTCGTCGCTCCCTTTCTCCAGGATCCTGCGCTGCTTCGCCTCCGTGTCGGCGATCACCGCCGCGATCTCCTGGGCGTAACCGGGCATCCCCCTGAGGATCCGCCGCTCCTCCGCGACCCACCGCCGCAGCAGTGCATCCTCGCACTCGTCGCAGAGACGCGATGGACGTGTCCCGTCCGTCGCGTACCCGCAGTCGCACGGGATCCCCCCGCGCTGTGTGCGCCGTGCGGGCGCCCATCCGAACCGCTCCCGTAACGACGCGGCACCCACGACGCTCTCGTGCAACTCACCCAGAAAACCCTCACCGCTCCGACGCTGCGCCTCGCGTACCAGCGCCTCCCACCGCTCCGCATCGCCCGCACGCACCAACCCACGAGCCTCCCGCGCATACTCCGCCAGCACCGCGAACACCTCCGCCTCCACCGACGCCGCCTTCAACGCCGACGCCGACGTCACCCCCGGCCACGACGGAAACCCCACACGCTCCCGCAACACCCCCAACCGCGCCTCACCCGACACCGCGAAACGCTCCCAGACAGCCTTCAACGCCTCGTCACGCTCAAGCACGCCCCGCTCGAACTCCACCACCGCATCGAACACACCCATGCGAAAAGCGTAAGCCGTGCGCGCCTCCGCGCTCGGCCACGCGAGAAAACGGAGACCGGATGCTGCGCCGGCGGCGTGTCACGGCCTCTCACCGCGCGGCGCGCCGCGGCGGCGGCATCCGCTCCGGGTTTTCTCCCAACCGGATGCCGCCGCAGACGGGAGCTCACCCGACCCGGTCGCCCTCGACGAGCGGCATCTGCACCGTGACCTGGCGGCCGGCCTGCACGAAGATGCCACGACCCTCGGGGAAGTCGGTGCGCTTGACCTTGGGGAACGGCACCTTGAACACCGCGTCGCCGTCGAACGAGTCGGGCTTGAGGATGATGCCCTTGCGGCCGGCCTTGAAGTCGCCGATGAACCCGAACCCGCTGGTGACCTGGGTCACGTCGGCATCGCCGATCATCAGGTGGTCGCTACGGTTGATCGCCTGGAACAGCGCCTTCATGTCGCGCTCGGCGGGCGAGTCGGCGAACTGCGGCACGTCCTCCACGACGATGAGGATGCGCATTCCGAGCGTCTCGTCGGCGACGAGCTCGACGAGTTCCTTCGCGAGCTCCTTCGCCTCTTCGGGCGTGGTGGCGCTGCGCGTCCACTCGGCGTATCCCTTGAGCTGCGCCCGCCGTCCGCCGAAGTGGAACAGCTTGACCGTCGGGTCGAGCCGCCGCATCGACGTGATGAGCCCCTTGAGCGCCGTGGTCTTGCCCGACTGCGGCGGACCGGCCACGACGAACGTGCCGACAGGATCGAAGTCGCGTGCGGCGAGCGTGTCCTCCGCCACACCCAGCACCGGGAACTCGCCCAGGCGATCGGGCAGATCGCGCACCGAGAGGCGGGTGGGCAGCGCGCCGATCTCCTCGACCTCGCGCACCCCGGCTCCGCGCAGCTGGGCCGCGAGCTGCTCGAGCAGCTTGGTCTGCTCGGCCACGTTGGGGGTGCCGCCGAGCGTCGCGATCTGCGTCTCGAGGCCGTCGACGATCGCACGACCCGGGGCGGACGTCTCGTCGAGCACATCCTTCGGGGCGTTGAGCATCGCGTAGCCGGAGTCGTCGGAGAGACGCAGCACCACGCGGCGCGACACGTTCGCGCTGACCGCCGTCGGCACGGAACCCGAGCGGTCGGCGCTCGCGATCACGTGCACGCCGAGCGGGCGCCCCTCGCCGAGGATGCGCATGAAGGTCTGGTAGAACGGCATCCGCGCGGTGGTCGATTCCCACTCGCTACGGAACTGCGGGAATCCGTCGATGAGCAGCAGGATGCGCGGCTCGCGCGACCCGGTGATCTCGCGGTACTCGGTGAGGCTCGAGGCGTTCGCGGCGCTGAAGCGCTTGCCGCGATCGTCGAGCACCCGCGCGAGCGAGCGCAGGATGCGCTGCACGCGCTCGGCATCGTCGCCGCCGATGATCGATCCGACGTGCGGGAGGACCTCGAGGCTCTTCAACGCACCGGACCCGAAGTCGAGGCCGTAGACCTCGACGTCGGAGTGCCCGGCGTGGAACCCGGCCGCGATCGCGACGGTGCGCAGCACGGTCGACTTGCCCGAGCCGCTCGTGCCGTAGACGAGGAGCGAACCGTCCTTGTCGGGCACGAAGTACGCCGGCTCCTGCATCTGCCGGGAGGGCACGTCCATCTTTCCGAGCAGGATCTGCCCGTCACCGAGCACCGGCAGGTCGCGGATGTCGACCGCGCGCTCGAGGTCGTCGAGCCACGGGCGGCGCGGGGCCGGGATGCCGGCGATCGAGGATGCCGCGACGAGCGACGAGACGATGCGCTTCTGGTCGTTCGGGCCGAGGTCCTCGTCGTGCGAGTCGGACTCGGGCGCCTGGTCGGCCTCCCACGTCTGGATGGATCCGAACCGCAGCTCGGCCACCTTGACCTCTGCCTGCTGCACCTCGTCGGTCGTCCACCCACCGGCGTACGCCGACTGGAACGGCACGAGACGACCGGGGCCGGTCTTCGCGATGCCGCGACCGGGGAGCGACGGCGGGAACGACGCCGCCACCGGGTCGTCGACGACGTCCTTCGAATCCGACTCGTCGGCCATGCGCAGGGCGACGCGCAGGTTGGTGTTGGCGCGCAGGTTGTCCTTGATGACACCCGCGGGCCGCTGGGTCGCCATGATCAGGTGGATGCCGAGGGAGCGACCGCGCTGCGCGATGTCGACGACGCCGTCGACGAACTCGGGCACCTCTCCGGCGAGCGCCGCGAACTCGTCGATCACGAGCACGAGGGCGGGCGGGGTCTCGGGGTCGCGGCGCTTCTCGAGTTCGAGGAGGTCCTTCGCCTTCTTGCGGTTGAAGAGATGCTCGCGGTGGTGCAGCTCGGCGCGCAGGCTGGTGAGCGCCCGTCGCACGAGGTGCGGGCTCAGGTCGGTGACCAGGCCCACGCAGTGCGGCAGATCGACGCAGTCGGCGAACGCCGAACCGCCCTTGTAGTCGACGAAGAGGAACGTCACCCGGTCGGGGCTGTGCGCCGCCGCCATGCCGAGCACCCAGGCCTGCAGGAACTCGCTCTTGCCGGCGCCGGTGGTTCCACCGACGAGGGCGTGCGGCCCCTGCGTGCGCAGGTCGAGGGTCATGGCATCCGTCTGCGACTGCCCGATGATGGCGCGCAGGTTGCCCGCCTTCTTCAGGCGCGACTGCGGAGCACCCGAACGGTCGAGGATGGTGTTGTTCTGACGCCAGCGGTCGATCACGGCGTTCGGGTCGGAGGCCAGCTCGCTGCCGACGAGCGACAGGAACATCACCGAGTTCGGGATGTCGGAGGAGTCCTCGATCACGGTGCTCGAGTCGACGACCGGAGCGAGACGCTTGGCGAACATCGTCATGTACGCGTGCGAGACGCCCTCGACGCGCACGTCCTCGTAGGCGACACCGTTGCGCACCGTGCCGACGCGCGCGTGCTCGAGGCCGGCGCTGACGTCGACGAACGAGCGGCACGCCGCCGGCAGCGACTCGACGACCGGGGCCACGAAGAGGCCGTAGACGCCGACATCCGCTCCCCGCTCGAGGATCTGCGTGAGGCGTGCGCGGTCGACCGGCGCGTCGTTCGTGACGATCACCAGGATCGCGGTCTGGCCGGGGAACGTCGCTTCTTCGGCGGCGCGCTTGACGTCGGTGCCGTAGTACATCGGGTCCCAGTCGTCACCGTAGGGCGGGCGCTGCGACTTCGCCTCGCGCGAGCGGCGGAGCACGATCTCCTCGAGGCCGTTGAGCAGGGCCGTGCCCGTCGAGGCCGAGTCGGCCAGCGCGACGTCCTTGAACGGGTTGCGCTCGCTGGAGGTGTGCGGGAGCCACTTGAGCCAGTCGAGTTCGTTCGCCCACCCGGGCTCGGTGAGGGCGACGGCCACGAGCTCGTTGGGCGAATGCATCCCGAACAGCTGCACCGCGAGTCCCCGCAGCGCGTCGCTGGCGAGCGAGGTGGGGCCGGCGACGCCGATCGATCCCGAGCTCTGCAGCGACTCGAGGATCGGCACGTCGTCGATCATCTTGTACCGCTCCTCGAGGCGGTCGACACGCTCGATGTACTCGGGCAGCGCTTCGGGGATGTCGGCGCGTTTGATGCGCGTACGCGATTCGTCGGTACAGCTCCCCAACCGCACGGCCAGGAAGTTCCAGTGCTCGGGTCGACGGGTCCACAGCAGCGGGCCGAGTCGCATCGCCTCGTCGAACACGACCGCGACGGCGGGCACCTCCATCTGGCGCACCTCGCGCTCTCGCGGCTGGGCGAGGTAGAGCTTCTCCTCGAGGCGTTCGAAGTTCTCCTCGAACTTCTCGACCTCCTTGCGCAGGCGCTGACCGAGGTTCGTCTTCTGGGAGATGAAGTTTCCGAACATCATCAGCGGCGACATGAAGACGATCAGCAGCGACCGCGGGTTCCCGCTCATCGCGTAGATAGCGGCTCCCAACAGGATCGGCGCGACGAGCATGGGCCACGGGAAGAGCCGCTGCACCTGGTCGCGGGGGTAGCGGGGCTCGTCGAGCTCCTCGCCGGTGAATCGCGCCTCGACCCGCGGGCTGCGGTTGAAGAGCAGCGCGCCCCCGCGCTCGAGCACGGGGTCGCCGGCGGCCGAGCCGTCGAAGTCGCTCACGAGGTGCACGACGAACTCGCAGTCGCCGAGGGTGAAGCGCTGGCCGGGGATCACGCGCAGGCGCTGCACGAGGCCGCCGTCGACGAGGATGCCGTTGGCGGAGTTCAGGTCGACGATCTCGACGAAGGTCGTCGCGACCTCGATGCGCGCGTGGCGCTTCGAGACCAGCGGATCAGCGATCGTCACGTCGTTCGCGGCGTCGCGACCGATGAGGAAGTGTCCGAGGGGCAGGGCGAACTCCTGGCCCTGCGCGGGGCCGGCGACCACCGTGAGCACGGCGGCGGGGCGCGCCCCGGCGGTGCCGACCGACGCCCGGTTCGGGCCGAGATTGACGACCTCGGCGAGGAAGCCGGAACCGATCGGGGCATCACCGACGAGGAGGTCGGGGGTGAGCATGGTGAGCTGCTCGCTGGTCGGCGGGGCGACGGAGAGGGTGAGCACGTCGGCCGGCGAGGCCGGGATGCTGCGTGTCGGATCGGTCGATGCGATCTGGCGCGCGACGTCGGCCACGGTCGCGGTCGAGTCGGCCATCACGACGATGTCGGTCAGGGGCGCCGCCGGGCGGCGCAGGGTCAGCTTGACTCTCATCGTCGATCCTCACCGCGCCCGGGGCGCGTCTCACGTCTTCCGGCGGTGGGGCACTCGGCCCCGGTCATGCGTATTCCACCCGCATCGTGCGGTCGCCGAAGCGCACGGTGTCGCCCGTGCGCAGCTCGGCGGGGTGCCCGGCGACGAGCGGCGTCTCGGCTCCGTCGCGGATGATCGCGCTCCCGTTCGTCGACGCACGGTCGACCACGAACACACCGCGGCGCGCGGGCATCACGGCCACATGGGTCTTCGAGACCGACCGGGTCTCATCGGGAACGGGGATCAGCTGCGCCTCCCCCTCGCCCGCCGCGGCGGCGGGCGCGCGGCCGAACAGCGTGGTTCCGCGCACCTCGACGCGCGCGCCCGAGTCGAGCACGAGCACGGCGCGGATCCCTTCGCCGACGTCGGCCCGAAGAGCGGATGCCGGAGCGGGCGCTGCCGGAGAAGGCGCTGCCGGAGCGGGCGCCGCCGGAGCAGGCGCTGCCGGAGCGGGCGCCGCCGGGGCCGCGACCGCGGGGCCGGGTTCGGCCTGCGCCGGGGGTGCGGGCTGCGCGACGGCGGGTCCCGGAGCGGGGGCCGCCGGCGCCTGAGGCGGGGGCACGACGGGCCCGGCCGGCACCGAGGCCGGCGGGGCCGGCGAGGGCACGGCCGGAGCGGGAGCTGCGGCCGGGGCGACCGGGAACGCGGGAGGGGCGCCGGTCGCGAGCGACGGCGGCACCGCCGCGACCATCGAGCCCGGAGCGGCGGCATCCGTCTTCTCCGGCTGCGGCGTCTGCGACCGATGCGCGCCGATGACCCCGCCGGAGAGACGCGCGCTCGGCACGTACTCGGCGGGGGCGTCACGGTCGACCGGGGTGGCGAGCGAGGGCAGCGGCGCCTTCTCCTCGTGCTCCGAGATCTTGACGCTCTTGCGGGCGATGCGCATGCGCTTCTGGTCGTAGGGGTTGAGGCCCCGGCGCACGTCGACGAACCAGGTGCCGGCGGCGAGGTCGAGCCACCCGCGTCCGCGACGTTCGATGTCGAAGAGCGGCGACAGGGCGATCACGAGCACCGGGCCGATCACGGGCACGATGAGCGAGGCGGAGGCGACGAGGTAGCGCACGACCGCTCCGCGCCAGAACTTCGGGCGTTCGAGGGTGCGCACGTTCACCGAGCGGATGCCGCACACCGCCTTGCCCAGCGTCACACCCTTTCGCCCGTGCATCACCAGTTGCACGATCACGTAGGCCAGGGTCAGCACCTGCGAGACGGCCAGCGCGACGATCACCCAGACCAGGTCGCCCCGGGCGAAGAACGCATCGACGTCGAACCCGCCGGAGGCGATGTCGGCGAGGATCGGAGGCAGCACGATGAGGGCGGGCAGGGCGAGGAGCACGGCGACGGCCGCCTCGAGGAGCGAGGCGAGCACGCGCGATCCCTTGCGCGCGGGCAGCAGCCCGAGCGAGGCGGCGTAGGCGGGATCCGGGCGTCCGTGCGCGTCGAGGCCCTCGACGACGGACGCGCCGTCGTCGATCTCCCAGATCACTCCTGCTCCCCTTCGACCTCGTCGGCGTGCGAGATGTCGAGCAGCGGGAGGTCCTCGCGACTGACGAGGCGCGAGGCGATCACGTGCTCGACGAGGCGGGCACGGCGGTTGGTGGCGAAGCTGCGCTGCCCTCCGCGCATACCGGGCACGCCCACGCGGTCGAACTTGTCGCACACGTTGTCGAGCTTGCGGTTGAAGCGGGTGACGGTCCAGCCCAGGCGCTCGGCGGCCTTCACCGACGTGGGGATGTCGCTCATGCCCGTGCCGTCGCGGCGCAGCTGCGGCTCGGCGAGCGCGAGGATCAGCAGCTTCTGGCTGAGGGTCAGGGGCACGTCCCCGATGGTCGACGCACCGCCGTCGTCGTGGTCGCGCCGGGTCGCGCGGAACGCGGGCTCGGCGGCGTGCAGGGTGAGCTCGTAGGTCGTCGGCCCCGCACTGAAGACCACCGTGGTCTTCTCGAACACCAGCGGCAGTCGGGCACCAGGCGCGAGCCAGGCCTGCACCCCGCCGGCCGAATCGGTCACGGTCGCCGTCAGCCGCGTGCCGACGTTCGACAACCACCACAGCCCGTCGGCATCCGTGATCTCGAGGAAATGCCGGTGCAGGAAGAGATTGTCGTCGAGCTCGAGATCTCCCTCCCTGCCCACGATGAATCGTCCCCCGCGCTCGATGGGGAAGTACTCCCCGGCGAACTCGACGGTCACTCCGGTCGTACCGCTCACTCCACGCACCCCCGTACCGGCTCCGAGGCTCTTCCGTCCTCGCGCCGAAGCATCACTTCGATGCACACGATATCGCCCGCCGGGCTCTCGACCTGCACCGTCGTCTCCGCGGTCTGCTTCTGCTCGCCGACATCGTCGAGGCGCACCTGGTGCCAGAGGTAGCTGTCGCCCTCCTGCGGAGAGGGGTTCGTCCAGGTGAACGTGACGGTCGAGCCCTCCCGTGTGCCGGTCGGCGCGGCGAGCGTGGGCACCACGTCCGGCACGACGTCCTGCGGCTGCGCGTCCTCGGATGCCTGAGGGGCGGGTTCGGGCTCGAGGCCCGCGACGAGCAGATTGAGTCCGACGATTCCGCCGATCACGAGCACCACCGCTGCGGCGGCGAGACCGATCCAGAGACCCGTGCGCGAGCGCCGGGCACCCGTCGCCGCGGGTGCGGGAGCCACCGGGGAACCGGGTGTCGGCGGAGCCGGGACGAACGCCGGGGTCTCGGGCGCGACCACCTGCGGCGCGCGGAGCAGCGTGTGCTCGTCGTCGGGGACGGGCGGGGGCACCGGCACGGCCGAGGGACGCAGCTGGGTCTGCTCGAACGCCGAGGGCGCGACCGGTGCGTCGAAGCGCGGCACCTCCGGCGTGCGCGGCGGGGTGTGGCGCTGCGTCGTGGCCGAGGGCCGCGTCGACGTGGCCATGTCGGGGTCGATGCTGACGACCTCGCGCACCCGGGTCAGACCGTCGTCGTCGTCTTCGAGCTCTTCGGCGGAGGGATGCTCGTCGACGATGTCGATCGGGGTGACCGAGTGCGACAGCTCGATCTGGACCTTCTGCAATGCCCGCGCGAACGCGACCGCGCTCGGGAACCGGTCGTCGGGGTTCTTCGCCATGGCCCGCTCGAGCAGCCGCTGGAGGCTCTCCGGGGAGTCGGGTCGGCCGAGGTGCGGCAGGGCCGCGCGCTCGATGCGCTCGATGAGGTCGGCGCTGGAGTTGCGCTCACCCGGTCGCTCGAACGGCGAGCGCCCGGCGAGCAGCGTGAACAGCGTCGCTCCGAGCGCCCAGACGTCGGTGCGCGGGCCGCTCGTGGGCGGCTCGGCGAACGACTCGGGCGGCGACCACGGGATCGACATGCCGGAAGCCTCGGTCGTCGCACCGGTGGTCGACGCGATGCCGAAGTCGGTGAGGGCCGGGCGGTTGTACTCGGTGACGAGGATGTTCGCGGGCTTGATGTCGCGGTGCAGCACCCCGGCGCGATGCGCCGTCTCGACGGCGCCGGCGACCTGCACGCCGACGCGCAGCGCCTCGGCGACCGAGAACGGCTCCTTGCGGGCGCGCAGCTGCAGGTTCGGGCGCGGGCAGTACTCCATGACGAGGTACGGGCGGCCGTCGCCCGCGACACCGGCCTGGTAGATCGTGACGATCGCGGGGTGCGTCGAGAGCATCGCCATGACGTTGGCCTCGTCGGCGAACTCCTGGGCGGACCCGCTCGAGATGCGGTCGGCGAGCAGCACCTTCACGGCGACCCGGCGGCGCGGCATCTCCTGCTCGTAGAGGAAGACGTCGGCGAAGCCGCCCGTGCCCAGCGGCTCCACGTAGGTGAAGCCGGGAAGGACGGGCGGCGGTGACGGGCGACGATTCACGGCAGGTCCTCGAAGGCGACGGTGATCCCGTCGCCGAGGTCCACCACATCGCCGGTGAGCACGAGCGTCTGCTCCCCCGGGTGCAGGCGCACGGGGTCGGCGCCCGGACGCAGCAGCGTCGACCCGTTCGTGGTGTGCAGGTCGATCACGACCACGGTGTCGCCCTCGGGACGCACCTCGAGGTGGCTGCGGGAGATGTCCTGCTGCGGGCTCTCGACCGCGATCAGGTGCGGGAGGCTCGCCCCGCTGGCCCGTGTGGAGCGCGGACGACGCCCGATGATCACGGTGCGGTCGAGTTCGACGACCTGTCCGCTCGACACCCGCAGGCGACCGATGGTCGGGCCGTCGGATGCTCCCGCGACGGGCAGCACGGCGGTCGGCGTCTCGTCGGCCGAGGCGGGCTGCTGCCGCAGGGCGCGCAGCTCGGCGGCCGAGATCGTCGCACCGTCGTGGTCGCCCTGGGCGGGGAGCGGCGGCACCGGCGGGGCATCGGCCGGTGCCGGTGCGGTGTGCACCGTCGCCCCGAAGAGCTGGTCGAAGATGTCGTCGTCGTCGGGGGTGATCGTGTCTTCGGTGGGCACCAGGGTGGCGTCCTCGATGACGGGCAGAGGAGCCGAGTCGGAGGACTGCTCGGGGATCTCCTCGGTCACCGGCGCGACCGGAGGCTCAGCCACGGGAGCATCAGCCACGGGAGCATCCGGCACGGGAGCATCAGGCACGGGAGGCGCGGCCGGAGGCGTCACGGCCGAGGGCACGGGCGGTGGCGTCACGACCGGGGGCGACACGACCGGGGACACCGGGACGGCACCGACGAGCGGGGCGCTGACGGCGGCATCCGCTCCGAACGCTGCGCCTCCGAACAGGGCGAGCGGCACCGGGGCGGCGGCGAGCGCCGTGGCCGAGGCGCCGTCGTGCGTGGCGACGACGACCGGCGCCGGCCCGAGCGCACCCGTCAGCGGAGCGGCGTCGTCGGATTCGAGATCGGCGCTCACCGCGGCCGCGCGCACGATTCCGGTATGCACCGGCAGCCCCGCGTCGCCCTCGACGGTCTCGACGGTGATCTCGATGCGCGTGGCTCCGCCGATGAAGCGCTCGCTCCACGTCGTCACCTCGGCGCCGGAGAGTTCGTGCGCACCGTCGGCCGCGGTCACTCGGGCGGCGACCCCGCCGCGCAGCGCGATGCGCACATCGGCGCCCTCGGCGACCGCTGCGACGAACGGCGGCAGCGCGGTGAACGATCCGCCCGCCTGCGTCGTGAGCACATCGACCACCGTCGCCAGCGTCTTGTGCGCGGGGAGCCGCTCCCAGAGGGTCGACACGACCTCGGTCGGGGCGTCCGGCGGCAGTGCGACGAGCGCGCCGGGGATCACGATGAGATTCCACTGGCCCGGGCGATAGATGGTCTGCATCAGCGACCCCCTCCTGCTGCGGCTTCACGCGGACGCGTGTTCATGTCGATGTCGTCGTCGGTGGCGAGCAGTGTGCCCGGGCGCGAGGCGACCGAGACGGCGTCGGCGATGACGACGGTGATGTTGTCGCGCCCGCCGGCGGCCACGGCCGCCTCGATGAGCGCGTCGGCAGCCCGCTGCGGGTCGGGCGTCGTGCCAAGGATGTCGCGGATGCGCTCGTCCGACACCTCCGAGGTGAGGCCGTCGGAGCACACCAGCATCCGATCGCCCAGCTCGGCCGGGAACATCCAGTAGTCCGCGTCGCCGGTGCTGGAGGCGCCGATCGCCCGGGTGATGATGTTGCGCCGACGATCGGTGAGCGCGTCGAGCGGCGTGAGCTCGCCCGCCTCGATGAGTTCCTGCACGACCGAGTGGTCGACGGTGATCTGCTCGAGCTCGCGGTCGGCGAAGCGGTAGGTGCGCGAGTCTCCGATGTTCACCGCGAGCCAGTAGCCCATACCGTCGACATCGGCGATCACGACGCCGCTGAGCGTCGTCCCCGCACGGCCGTTGCCCGAGGTCGACAGCTCCTCGACACGCTCGCGGGCCGTGGCCAGCGCCCGGCGCACGTCGTCGAGTTCGAGCGCCGCGCGCCCGATCGAGAAGGCGAACTCGGCGATGACGGCCGCGCTCGCACGCTCCCCCGCCTCATGCCCGCCCATGCCGTCGGCGACGACGAACACGGGCGAGGTGGCGAGGTAGGCGTCCTCGTTGAGCGGTCGGCGCAGACCCGCGTGCGTCGCCGCGCCCGACGAGACGACCAGTCCGGGCCTCATGCGTAGCCCCCGACCGTGACGATGCGGTCACCGATCTCGATCGCGTCACCGAGCCGGATCGGCACGCGCTGACCGGGCGGGCAGGCGATGCGCTGCCCCTCTCGCACGATCGTGGTGCCGTTGGTCGAGTGGCGATCGAGCACCCATCCGCCCGAGGTCTCGGCGGCGGCCTCGAAGTGCGTCTTCGACAGCGAGAGCGTCTCGTCGCGCACCGCGACCGTCGCCGCGCCCTCCTCCGGGGAGGGGTTGCGGCCGAAGACCGTGCGCCGCGAGACCGAGACGCGGGTGCCGTCGTCCCACGTGAAGACGAGACGGTGCCCGGGGATGCTGATGCGGGTCGACTCGACGTCGGGGTCGTCGACGAGCGGTGCCGGGGCGGGCGCAGCCGGCGCGGCCGGGGCCGCCGGGGCGGGCGCGGCAGGCGCCGGTGCGGCGACCGGCGCCGGGGGCGCGGTCGGCGTCGGCGCGGATGCCGGGGCGACGGGCTCGGGCTCGGCGGGGGCCGAGGCCTGGGGCTGCGGCGGGCGGGGCGGAGCATCCTGCGTCACGCCGGGGACGAAGGCGATCAGGTCGCCGCCCTCGCCGATCGGCGCGGCCGGTGCCACCGGCGTCGCCGGGGCCGAGAACACGGGCGCCGACGGCGCGTAGGCCTCGACGGGAGCGGGCGGAGGCTGCGGAACCCCCGCGGCGGCGGGGGGAGCAGCGGGCGCCTGACCGGGAGCGGCCGGCGGTGCGTAGGGCGAGGCCGCAGCGTGCGGGGACGATGCGTGCGGAGCCGGGGCATGCGGCGCCCCGTACGATCCGGGGTGGGGCAGACCCGGGATCGCGGGCGGCTGCGACGGAGCGGTCGGCGCGGGGGACGTCGGCGACGCACCGTCGACGGTCGGCATCGCCGTGGTCGCCGGCGCCGCGATCGGCACGATCCCGCCCTCGGCGCGGGCATCGAGCACGAGCGAGCGGCCGACCTTGTCGTGCCATCCCTGGAAGCGACCCGATCCGTCGAACAGCGGCGTGAAGTACCCCACGACGATGCCGGCGGCGAGACCGAAGATGATGTTACGCAGCAGGGCGCGGCCGAAGCCGATCGACGACCCGTCGGTCTCCGACACGAGGCGCAGGCCCTGTGCGCGCATGCCGATGGAGCCCGCACCGGCCTGCATGTTCGTGTAGACCACGAACCAGCCCAGCAGCACGAGACCGACGAGCGGCCCGCCGATGGTCACCGTGAGCAACGACGCCTCGAGCCCACCCGAGAGCGCTGTGGCGATGCCGAGCACCACGCTGAGCACGATGGCCAGACCGCCGGCGATCAACGCGTCGATGAGGTACGCGACCGCGCGTCGGGAGATCGGGGCGATCTGACCGAAGGGGAGCTGGGTCATGGGTTCTCGCTCTCGGGGGCGGTGGTGCGGTCGTTGTTCTCGATGGTGCCAGGTTCGCGGCGTGCGCGCGCGTCCGCGGAGTCGGCGATGCGGGCTGCCGCAGCATCCTTCAGGTTCTGGAAGCCGTGCGAGAGAGCCGTTCCGCCGAGGAGCGAGCGCAGATTCGCTCGCGCCTTCCAGCGCCGCCAGAAGCCGGCCTCCTTGCCCAGGCCGCCGACGATGTCGTCGACCTCGCTCCAGAACGCCTCGACATCGGCGGGCGTCGGATCGGTCGGGCCGAAGATCTCGGCATCCGCCCGCTGCGCCAGCGCGGCCGCCTTCGGCACATCGAGCGTGGCGACGACGGTCGCGGCGTCCTCGACGCGCGTGCCTCCCGGAGCGATCCGCGCGCCGTAGTCGGTCGCACGATCGGTGAGCTCGTCCCAGCCGCCGCTGATGCGGTCGGAGGTGCGCGCGGCGGTGCGACGCGCACGGCGCTTGGCCGCCTTCCACGCGCCGATCACGATGAAGGGCGAGGCGAGGATGGCGAGGATCGCGAGCGTGATGCCGCCGATCGCGAGGATCGCGCCCAGGATGCCGAGGATGTTGAGCGTCTCGTCCTCGGACTTGCGGTCATCGGGCAGCGTCGGGGGCAGATCGACCGGCTCCTGCGGCGGGGGCGGCGGCTGCAGCACCTGCGGCTTCGGATCGACGCGCGGCTTGGTGTTCTGGTCGTTCGGCACCTGGTCCTCGGGAGGAGTCGGGTTGAACGGCAGCCAGCCCACGCCCTCGAAGTTCACCTCGACCCAGGCGTGCACGTCGTCGCCGGTGGCGGCGAACTCGGCGGCCTTCGCGTCTTCCTCGTCGGGGTAGTACCCCATCACGACGCGTGCGGGGATGCCGACCTCGCGGGCGAGCAGCGCCATCGCGACGGCGTACTGCTCGTCGTCGCCGATCATCTGGTCGCCGCCCACGAGGGTCGAGATGCGCTCGGCCGTGTGGCCGGCGCGCGAGATGACCTCGCCCTCCAGGCCGTGGCTGAAGAACCCGCCGTCGGCCAGCATCGTCTCGAGCGCCCGCACCTGCTCGATCGGGGACTCGGCATCCGCGACCGTCTCGGCCGCGAGCGAGGTGAGCTCCTCGGGCACGTTGCTCTGCTTGGGCTGGGTGACGTTGCCGAACTCGACCTCGGCGAGCCGGTCGTCGTCGATCTCGTTCGGGATGACGGTGTCGACCGTGTAGGTGTCGCCCGCCGTGAGCCGGGGCGTCGCCACCGCGGTGCCGGTCTCGGTGTTGTAGAACGTGCCGCGGCGCAGCTCTTCGGCACGGTCGCCCGTGTACTCGATCTCGGAGACCGCACCGGCATCCGGAACCCACACGCCGCCGTACTCGGCGATCTCGACCTGCAGCGTGACCGGGATCCCCTCGGCCTCGGGCGACATGTCGGAGCGCAGCGGAGTGAACGCGCTCGACGACCCCGGTCCCCCATCGGTGACGTTGTAGACCATGCCGTCGAACTGGTCCATGACCGCGATGCGGATGCGCGCCTTCTCGGGCAGGCCCCGCACGGTGAAGAGCGTCTTGACCTTCTCGTCGCGCACGTTCTTGCGGAACGCCTGCAGCGGGCTCGGGTAGTCGCGGATGTCGAACGGCGGGATGATCACGTCGCGGAACACGTGGCGGGTCTCGGCGGGAGCGGCGATGGCCGACGAGGCGATGCCCGCTCCCGCGGCGATCGCGAGCACGGCCGCTCCGGCCAGCAACCGGCGCAGGCGCATGTGGGCGGCACGCGAGGGGTCGACCTCGCTCACCGAGACGGCCGAGTTCTGCGGGGCCCACAGCTGACGCAGTGCCATCCAGGCGATGGCCACGACCGCGAACACGAGTCCCTGCACGAGCGGGAACGCCGCCTCGGGAGTGCCGAGCGCGATCACCAGCACGAGCAGCGTGCCCGCAGGGATCAGCGCCCAGGCCACGTTCGACAGCCGAAGAGCGAGCGAGGCCGTGACGGTCGACGCCACGAGGGCCAGCAGGAACGGCACGAGCAGGTGGCCGTCGGCGGCCGAGACCGGGGCGACGGTCGTGAGCATCTGCTTCCACGACGTCACCACGCCGAGCGCGAGCTTCTGGAGCGTCTCGAGGGTGGGCACGAAACCGGCGATGGTCGTGCCGGGCAACGCGAGCGCTCCGCCGAAGACGAAGTACACGGCGATCGTGAGACCGGTGATGATCAGGATGCCCCAGCGACGCCAGGCCGAGACGCCGGCGACCGCCAGGCCGAGGAGGAGTCCGCCGATCGCCGCGGGCAGGAACGACCCGCCGGCGAAGGTGGGCCAGAAGCCGAGGAGTATGGCGCCGACGAGCAGGGCGGTGGCGCCGAGATCGAGGATCCAGCGGCGCAGCGGAAGGGCGGTCGGCGCGGCCGGGATCGCGGACGCGGTCATGCGAGCACCTTCTGCAGGGCGAGGGGGATCTGCTCGAGCGCGCCGATCGTGACGACGTCGGCGTCGCCGATGCGCCGCAGCTCGGGTGAGGAGAGCGTGGAGTCGGTGACGATCGCGAGCACGCGCGCGCCGAAGGGCAGGCGCGCGCACGCGAGCCGCAGATCTTCGGTGCGCACCTTCGACCCGCACACCAGTACGACGATGCTGGCGAGCGGCATGCTCGCGGCGAGCACGCCGGCGAGCTCGGCGATGCCGCCCTCGCGGGGCTTGGAGTTCTCGACGGCCGAGAGCGAGTCGAGCAACTGCTTGCCGGTGCTCGACGGCAGCTCCCTGCCCTGCACCCGCATGTCGACGCGCTGCGAATCGCGCAGCGCGCGCAGGCCGATCGATCCGGCGGCCGAGATCGCGAGCTCGAAGTCCTCGTCACGGGCGTAGTCGCCGGTCGAGCGCGAGAGGCCGATCACGAAGTGCGAACGACGGGTCTCCTCGTACTGCCGCACCATCATGGTGCCGGTGCGGGCGGTCGACTTCCAGTGCACGTGACGCAGGTCGTCGCCGGGCTGGTACTCGAGGAGGGCGTGGAACGAGACGTCGTCGCGCGACAGGTCGGACGCCGGCATCCCCTCAAGGTCGCGCAGGAAGCCGAGCGACTGACCGTCGAAGAGGATCGTGCGCGGGTGCACGAACAGATCGACGGGGTCGTCACTGCGGCGGGCGCGCTCGAAGAGGCCGAGCGGATCGCCGCGCACGACGCTCACCGGACCGACCTTCACGACGCCGCGCTTCTGCGTCGGGATCGCGAAGAGCTCCTCGG
The DNA here is from genome assembly GCF_052045715.1 of Microbacterium sp. 22179. Classification (NCBI taxonomy): domain Bacteria; kingdom Bacillati; phylum Actinomycetota; class Actinomycetes; order Micrococcales; family Microbacteriaceae; genus Microbacterium; species Microbacterium sp. 22179. The sequence goes on from NZ_JBQEPJ010000005.1 coordinate 130,773, forward strand.
CCTCGGCTCCCGGGGCGAGGCGCTGGATGCCGAACTCTCCTCGTCCCGATCCCACCGGCAGCACCACGCGCGAGGGCAGGATGGCGCGCGTTCCGAGGTTGGCGAGCTTCAGGGCGCCGATCGCCCGCTCTCCCACCACGACCCGGGTGCGGGCGAGGTCGAGTGAGACGTCGTAGGCCGTGCGGCCGATGAGGAACAGAGCGCACAGCGCCACGACGATCGCGATGACGAGGGCGGTGATCGTGAACTCCTCCCACCCGGCGACCTGCCCGAGGATCCAGAATCCGACCGCCAGGCCCATGAGCACCCACGCGAGCGGGCGCACCGCCTGCGCGATGAGACGGAGGCGCGCGAGCATCCGCACACCGACGACCGCCGCGATGTCGCGCCAGCCGGCGTCGCGGTCGATCGTGGGGTGCGTGCTCTGCAGGGCCTCCGTGGTCATCAGGCCGCCGTTCGCGCCTGCGGGGCCGCCACGGAGTCGAGAACCCGGGCGATCACGGTCTCACTCGACGTCCCGGCAAATTCGGCCTCGGCGTCGAGCAGCATGCGGTGCTGCCAGACGGGGCGGGCGAGGACCTTGATGTCGTCGGGCAGCACGAAGTGGCGACCGTGGGCGGCGGCCCAGACCTTCGCGATGCGGATCATCGCGATCGCCCCGCGCACCGAGACTCCGAGGCGGGTCGCCGAGTCGGTGCGGGTCGCCTCGGCGAGCTCGGCGGTGTACCGCAGCACGGCGGGCTCGACGTGCACGGTCGCGGCGAGGTCGGCCATGTCGGCGACCGCGCTGGTGGTGATGATCGCGCCGAGGCCGGCGGAGGGGTTGCGGTCGGATGCCCCGGCCAGGATGCTCTCGGTGACGGCGAGGTCGGGATAGCCGATCGACGTCTTGATGAGGAAGCGGTCGAGCTGGGCCTCGGGGAGCTTGTAGGTTCCGGCCTGCTCGATGGGGTTCTGCGTCGCGATGACGAGGAACGGGCGCCCGGTCTCGTGCGTGACACCGTCGACGGTGACGCGCGACTCCTCCATGACCTCGAGGAGTGCGGACTGCGTCTTCGGCGAGGCGCGGTTGATCTCGTCGGCGAGCACGATCGACGCGAAGATCGGCCCCTTGTGGAACTCGAACCGGTGCTGCTGCTGGTCGTAGATCGTGACGCCCGTCACGTCGGACGGCAGCAGGTCGGGGGTGAACTGGATGCGCGCGCTGGTGCCCTGGACGGTGGCGGCGAGAGCCTTCGCGAGGCTCGTCTTGCCCGTCCCCGGTGCATCCTCGAGCAGCACGTGCCCCTCGGCGAGCATCGCGGAGATCACCAGGCCCACGATCTCCTGCTTGCCCTGCACCGCCTTGTCGACGTTCTCGACGAGACGGTGGAAGGTGCCCTGGAACCAGGTGGCCTGCTCGGGAGTCATGGTCATGAGTGTGTCGTTCCCTGTTCTCGTGGGGTGTCTTCGTGTGCGGGGGTGCGGTGCGGCATCACTGCCAGACCCTGTGCTCGTAGGCCGTGCCGTCGATGACGACCCAGGCCTCGATGGTTCCGCGGCGCATGCCGAGGTAGCAGCCGATCTGCTGCTCGTAGTTGCCGTTGCCATCGGTCGTCACGTTGCGTCCGCCGAACGTGCCGCCGTAGGGTGCGGGAGCGTTGCTCGCGCACTGCAGGTACATCGTCTTGTTGGGCGGGAAGTCGCGCATCGTGACGTAGAAGTATGCGCAGGTGCCGTCGTTGCAGTTGGGCTGACCGTTCGCGTTGCCGCTCGAGGTCACCCAGGCCTTGGGCGGCGGCTTCGAGCCGGAGGTCTCGCTGGCGGATCGTTCGATCGTCTGACCGGCCGAGTCCGTTACACGAACCGTGATGGAATGCTGCTGGCTGTAGCCGTTGCCGACCGTGCGCGAACCGGTCGCGCCGACGCCCTCCCATCCGCCGCCGTCGATCCGGATCTGCACCGAGCTCAGCTCGCGGCCGTTCATCGACTGGTTGCCGTTCCACGAGAACGTCACGCTGGTGGCGTTCTGCTGCGTCGAGAGGCCGGGTTGACTGAGCGGCCCGTAGGGACGTCCCGACCGCGTGGCAGACCCGTCGCTGGCGTAGGTCGTGCCGTCGACGGTCGAGACCGAGCGCAGCACCACGTTGTAGGTCGTGCCGTTGGTGAGGCCCGAGATCACGTTGTTGCCCGGGATGCCTGCCCAGCTCCCCCCGCCGTTGAGCGAGTACTGGTGCTGGACCTCGCTGCTCTTCGCGCCGTTGAGCGCACCCGGCGTCCACGAGAGCGTGAGTGCCCGGTCGCCGTCGGTGACCGACGAGAACGACGGCGCACTGGGCTTGTTGACGCCACGGCGCGGCGCCGACATCGGGCTCCACTCACCCCAGCCCGCCTTGTTGATCGCGCGGATGCGGTAGGTGTACGGCGTCTCCGACGTCGCGACGGTGACAGCCTGCGTGCGCGCTCCGGCATTCGGAGTGAGGGTGTTGCGGAGGGTGTTGCCCTCCCACACCTCGAGCTGGAAGGAGTCGATCGCGTCACCGTTGGCGCTGCCGGGCTCCCACGAGACCTGCATCTGCGCCTGGTTGCCGACGCCCTGGATCTCGGCGGTCGTGGGCGCGGCGGCGGGCATCGGGGGCCCTGCCGGGATCTCGGATGCCGACCATCCGCTCCAGCTCGACGGCTCGGGCGCGCGGTTGTGGGCCTGAACGCGCACCTGGTAGTTGCCGCCGTTCTCGAGGCCCTCCCAGGTCATGGAGTTGCCCGTGACCTGCTTCTGCGTCACGCCGGACGGCGGCGCGGGCGAGATCTCGAGGGTGTAGCTCTCGACCGGCGAACCCGGGGTGGTGGGCGTCTGCCAGCTCACGTCGAGCGACTTGTCGCCGAACTTCAGAGTCGGCGGGTTCGGGGTGTCGGGGCGCGCGTCCGGCCGCGCGATCGCCGAGCCGCCCGAGGGCTCGGACTCGCCGACGCGGTTGGTGGCCGTGACCTGGAACGAGTACTCGACGTTGTTGGTGAGGCCGTCGAGGGTGCAGGTGGTCGAGCCGCACTCCTTCGAGTACGGATTGCCGGTCACCGAGCGCACCGTGTACTTCGTGATCTCGGCGCCGTTGTTCGAGGGTGCGCCGTACGAGACGACGACCGTGCGGTCCTGCACGCTCGACACGGTGGGGGTGCCCGGGGCATCCGGCACACCCTGCACGGTCACGATGATCTGGCCGTTGGCCTCGCGGTCGGGGTCCTTCGTGGCGTCCTGGATGCGGTAGCGCACGACCATGGTGCCGACGAAGTCCGCGGCGGGAGTCACCACGACCTCGTCGCCCTGCACCTCGGCACCGCCCGACCCCGACTCGGTCGACGCGTTCATGAGCTTGAGCGGCGTCTCGGGGAACGGGTTGAAGTCGTTCGCGAGCACGGGCACCGTGATGCTCTTGCCCTGGTCGGCCTCCGAGATCGTGTCGGTGTTGGCGGCCGGCAGCGGACGCGTCGACGCCCCGACGCGCACCGTCACCGTGCCCTCGACGGGGTCGGTCGTGCCGTCGGAGATCTCGAGCTTGAGCGAGGCGACCGTGCCCTTCGCGACGTCCGAGCCCGCCTCGACGAGCAGCTCCTGTCCGTCGATCCGCGCGCTGATGCCGTCGCCCGCGCCGCCGACGTACTTGTACGTGTGCACGCCGGCGTCTTCGGGATCGGGGTCGGTCGTCAGCGGCACGAGATCGAGGCTCACGGGGTCCTCGCCCGCGGCGACGACCATCTCGGTGCCGATGAACTCGGGCTGCTGGTTGTCGGGCGGCAGCACGTTGATCGGGATGCTCAGCGTGGCCTTGCGCCCCTCGGGGTCGTCGGGCCCGGTGCCGTCGGTGACCTCGAAGGTGAGCGCGTCCTGCCCGAAGTAGCCGTCGGCCGAGGTGTAGACCAGCGTCGTCTCGTCCTGAACGAGGTCGGCGCCGTTCGCGTGCACGGCGCTCACGCGGGCGTGCTCGGTGATGCGGGCCGTGCCGCCGCCGGCGACCGTGACGTAGTCGGCGAGCGGCACTTCCTTGGTCTCGCCGCTCATGACCTCGAGCGGCTCGGTGGAGTCGAGGATCGGGCGCAGGTCGGACTCGGCCGGTACGAAGATGAACGCGGATGCCTCGAGGCCGTCCTGGTCGGTGAGGGTATAGCGGATGAGCTGGAGCGCTTCCGTGACGGTGACACGCACCATCCCGTTCTCCAGCTGCGTCGCGCCCTCGCCGAGGGTCACCTCGAGCCGGTCGGTGGTGCCGTCGGGGTCTTCGTCGTTCGCGAGGATGTCGATGTCGGCATCCATCGTCCCCTCGGTGAGGTCGGTGGGCCGCACGCGGTCGTCGCGGGCGATCGGCGCCTGCAGCGGCACGTCGTCGTCGACCGTGATCTGCAGCGCGGCGGTCGCGGTCGCGCCGCGGGTGTCGCGGATCGTGTACTGCAGCGAGGTCTCGAGCGGACGATCCGGCGCCTGCACGAGCACGCGGTCGCCCGAGACGCGCGCCTCGATGCCCGTCTCGGTGGGCACCTCGAGGCCGTCTTCGACCAGCACGATCTTGTCGCCCTCGGGGTCGGAGTCGTTCTCCATCACAGGCACGGCGATCTCACGACCGGGTCGCACGACGACGGCATCCTTCACCGCATACGGTGCCTGGTTCACCTTCTCGGCGGGAGCGATGCCGACACGGATCGTCGCGATGCCCTCCTTGCCGAGGCGATCGCGCACGCGGTACTTGAACACGTCGACACCGGCCGAGCCGTCGAAGGCCTCGTAGGTGAAGTAGTTCTGCGCGGTCTCGGTGATGCGGCCCTTGGTCGGGTTCGAGGCGATGTCGATCAGCTCGACCGAGTCGCCGTCGGCGTCGATGCCGTCGAGCGGCACCGCGATGTTGGCGGTCGACCCGGCGAGCACCCGCGCGACGAGGTCCTGCGGGCGCGGAGCGGCGTTCGTCTCCTCGTCGACCGGCAGGATCTGGATGGTGACGTACCCGGCATCCTTCTGTTGACGCGAATCGACGGCTTCGTAGGTCAGGTAGACCGTTTTCGCGACCGGGCCGGCCTTGAAGCGCACCGTGTCCTGCGACACGAAGGCCTCGCCGTCCTCGGGGTCGACGAGCGGCTCCACGAGCTCGGGCACGACGTGCAGCACGTCGTCGTTCGGGTGGGTGTCGTTGTCGAGCACCGGGATCGTGACGACGTCACCCGCGCGCACGGTCGCGGTGTCGTCGTTCACGACGGGCTGGAGCAGTTTGTCGGGCGCCGGGATCGGGATGACCACGACCTCGCCCTCGGCCGACTTCGAGCCGTTCGAGATGCGGTACGTGATGCGCGCCTGATCGGTCAGCGCACCCTGGTCGGTGATGCGCAGCGTCTCGTGGTTGATGACCGACACCGAGATGCCGGAGTCCTCCTCGATCGACACCGACTGCACGACGAGGATGCCGCCCGCGGGATCGACGTCGTTCGCGAGCACGCCCACGAGCACGTCGCCACCGGTGGGCAGAAGTGCGACGTCACGCACGGCGACCGGGGGCAGATCGGTCTCGGTCGCCTCGAGCACGTCGACGCGCACGATGCCCTCGCCGTTCTCGGGACCGGCCGTCGCGAGGTACAGCACGTAGTAGGTGCCCGGGTTGTCGGCGGTGAACGTGAACGTCTTGTTCGGGGCGTCGGGCAGCACGGTCGCGCCGGGCACCTCGCTCACCCGGCCCAGGCGCAGCGGTTCGCGCCCCGAACTGGTGTCGTTCGCGAGCGGGGCGACCGTGACCTGCTCGCCGACGCGGGTGACGACGTGATCGGCGTTGGTCTTCGGTTTCGTCGACCCCTCGGGGCGCACGTCGAGGGTGAGGGATGCCGTCGCGCTCTCGCCGTAGCCGTCGGCGACCGTGACCTGCACCTCCTTGCGGCCCTGCAGGCTCGCGGTGGCCTTGTAGGTGATCTGCCCGTCGGTGCTGAAATCGACCTCGTCACCGGGCGCGGGAACGACGTCCTTCAGGTAGACGTCGTCGCCTTCCGGATCGATCCAGTCCGGGAGGATGTTGTACGAGACCGTGCCGCCGGTCTCGATCGTGAGGCTCGTCTTGCGCTTGGGTACCGGAGCGGTGTTGATGCTCTCGTCGTACACCGTGAGCGTGACGGTCGCCGTGTCCTTGCCACCGCGGCCGTCGTCGGCCTCATAGGTGAAGGTCGTCGAGCCCTTCGCGTCCTTCGCGACGGCGATCTGCAGCGAACCGCCGTTCTGCACCTGCTGGATCTCGCCGATCGACGGCTGCGCCTCGGCCAGGGTCGCGACCAGCACGTCGCCGTCGGGGTCGTTGTCGTTGTCGAGCACCGGGAGCATGGTCGTCACGCCGGGGCGCACGCCGAACGAGTCGTCCTCGGCGATCGGAGGGGTGTTCTCCTCCTTGCGCTCGGGCAGAGTCGTCTCGACGGTCTCTTCGGTGGAGTCGTCCTCGTTCTCGGTCTCGCCCTCGGGCGGGGTGAGGTCGTTCCAGTTGTCGACGCGCTGCAGGCTCTCGTCGGCCAGCCAGGCCGCACCGCCGACGGCGTCGTTGAGGATGATGACGTCGCGGTTGACGCGGAACACCAGGCTCTGCGACTCCTCGGCGCCCTCGACCGTCGCGTTGACGTCGTTCGTGCTGCCGGGGCATTCGCGGATGAACGTCGCCGTCCCCGCCCAGGCGCCGTACGTGCAGCCGCGCAGCCAGACCGGCGCGGTGGGCGTTCCGGTGCCCCCGGCCTGGGTCGTGCTCGGCTCGCTGCCGTCGAAGGGCAGGCGCACCAAGGCATCCGGGGTGGCGATCGCGACGGCATCCGTCTCTGCGGATGCCTGCTGCAGAACCGCCTCGTTCGCCCCGGGGAGTTCGGCGCGGAAGCCGCCGGGAGAGGTGACGATGCCGGCTGCGGCGTCGAGCACGACCGGGGTCGTGCCGACCACGGTGATGGTGGGCCGTGCGGAGGTGTCGATCTCGCCGACGGAGGCGGCCGAGGGGTCGCCCGCCTCGCCCTCGGCGTCGACGGGGACCGTGACGACCTCGCCCCGCTCGGCCGAGAGACCGTAGACGGTGCCGTCGGTACCGACCACGACGTCGGCGTCGGCGCCGAGCTCGGCCACCGGGTCCTGCACCTCGGGTTCGAACCCGGGCACGCCCTGCACGGGGACGACCCACAGCTCGCCGGTCTTCTGATCGAGGATCGCGGTGGTGCGGTTGCCGAGGGCGACCTTGGAGGCGGCGGGGATTGCGGCCGAATCGCCGAGGGCGACGCGGGCGGGATCGACCGCGGTCATCGTGGAGGCGCTCTCGTCGACGACGAGGATGTTCGTGGCATCCTGCAGGATGTCGTAGTTCTCACCCGTCGTGCGCAGCCCGCCGTCGAGCACCGTGGACTCGTGGTTGAAGTGGCCGACCAGCAGGCTCGACGTCTTGGTGATCCAGACACCGCCGTCGTTCAGGTCGACCTTGGTGGTCGGGAAGCCTTCGTAGGTGAAGGCCATGGTGGTGATCGCGATCACACCGACGGTGACGCCGGCGGCGGACGCCAGCGTCTTCGGTCGCGCGCGCATCCAGGACAGCGCCTTCATTCCGTGTTCCCCCCACAGGTCCGTGCTCGACTGGGGCCGAACGGCCTCGGGCCGCTCGGCGCACCTGATCATCCTAACCGCGTGCTGGAATGCCACTGCATGGGGAGAGTTCCCCATGCAGTTCGGTACGTGTCAGGCGATGAGTCGCGGCGTCAGGCGAAGACGACGAACCCGAGCGTCACGAGACCCGCGACCGACACCGCGCACGCACCGACGAAGGCGAGGAGCGCCGTGCGACTGCGGCGCACTCCCTGCCGCGCCACGGACGGGAGCGCCGGGTCCTCGATGCGGGTCGGTGCCGGACCGCCGCCGACCGCGGGCGGGGCCTTCGGCACGAGGGGAGCCGGGCGGGGCTTGTAGATCGCCGGCGGCTCGGGCTCGGTGGGGCGCTCGAACGAGACCGGTCCCCGAGGGATCGTCGCATCGAGGTCGGACGGATCATCGAACACCGTGGTCCGCCGGCGACGCAGGCCACGCCGGGGACGCACGATCGTCTCCTCGAGACCCGACGGCGCGACGGCACCGCCGTCCGAGCGATCGACGACGACCGTCGACTCGTCCAGGTCGAACGATGCCGGGCGGGCGCGGTCGACCACGACGGTCGCCTCGTGGTCGTCGTCCGACGTTGCGCCGTGGGTGCGGTCGACGACGATGGTCGCCTCGTCGAGGTCGGATGCCGCGGGGCGGGCGCGCCCGACGACCACGGTCGCCTCGTTGTCTTCCTGGTGCGCCTCGTCGTCCTCGACGTGGGCGTCGGCATCCGTCTGCGACGACGCCGGCTGCGACTCGGCATCCCCCTCCACGGCATCCGCCTGCACCGACTCCGCCTGCTCGACCGCGCGACGACGGTCGCGTCGCGTGACGATGACGGTCTCCTCGTCGATGCTCTCGTCGGTCATCGCGCGCGCACCGGGATCGTCGTGCCCTCGAGCATCGAATCGGTGCCGACCGACACCGCCAACCGGCCGGCCGTGTCGTCGTCACGGCCGGCGCGCAGGCCGCCGGCGACGACGTCGATCACGACGACCGAGACGTTGTCGCGTCCGCCCGCCTGCAGCGCCCGGCGCACCAGAGCGGATGCCGCGGTCTCCGGGCGTCCGCACATCGTGAGGGTGGCGCGGATCGCCTCGTCGCTCACCTCGCCGCTGAGACCGTCGGAGCACAGCAGCAGGCGCTCGCCGTCGATCACCGGGAGGAGCCAGCTGTCGGCCTCGCTGTCGGCCGCGCCGATCGCGCGGGTGATGATGTTGCGCTGCGCGAAGGTCGCGAGGTCTTCGGGACGCATCTCGCCCGCGTCGACCATCTCCTGGCCGAGCGAGTGATCGATCGTCAACTGCACGAGATCGTTGGCGTGATGGCGGTAGACCCGCGAGTCGCCGACGTTGAAGACGAGCCAGTGCGGCAGCCCTTCGTGCTCGACCAGGGCCACGCCCGAGACCGTGCTGCCGGCTCCCTGCTTGTGCGCGGCGGCGATCGACTCGACCACGGCGGTCGCGCGTCCCAACGCCAGACGCACGTCGTCGATCGTGACGGCGGTGCCCCGGAGCGGCTCGAAGGCGGCGACCACCGCGGCGCTCGCCCGATCGCCGGCCTCGTGCCCGCCCATGCCGTCGGCCACGAGGAACACGGGGGCCGCGGTGAGCAGGGAGTCCTCGTTCGCGGCGCGCTTGAGACCGGTGTCGGTCAGTGACGCGACGTTGAGGACGACCTGTTCGACGGTCACGAATCGCGCTCCGCGATCACGTGCATTCCGACCTCGCCGAGGATGAAGCGTCCCGTTCCGACCACGCTCTCGCCCGGGTCGAGCAGCACCTCGGTGCCGTCCTCGGCCACCACGACGACGCCGTTGGTCGCGTGCAGGTCGGTCAGCCGCCACTCGTCATCGGTGACGACGAGACGCGCGTGGGTCTTCGAGAGGGTACGGGTCGCATCGGTGATCGACAGACGCTGCTCGCCCGGGTCGCCCACCGGGTTGCGCCCGATCACGACGCTCGCGCCCGAGAGCGCGAAGCTGCGGCCGTCGTCGAGCACGAGTGAGCGACGCACTCCGCGCTTGCGTGCCACGACGACGGTCGCCTCGAGGTCGTCGTCGACGGCGACCTGGCGGGGCTTGATGATCGTCTGCGCGAGGTCGTCGGCGAGCAGGTCGTCGGACTCGGCGTCGTGCGCGAGCGGAGCCTCCGCCGCTGACGTCTCGGTCGGCGCGGCGGGAGCGGCCGGAGGCGTGGCGATCAGGGGGACGGGACGGATGCCGGGTGCCGGGGTCTCCGTCACGGGCGGCACCGTCGCGGCCGGAGCGGCCGGGGGCGTGAAGACGGGCGGGGTCGGGGCGAAGGCGGGCGGCAGCGGGAACTCCTCGGCGGGAGCCGCGGGTGCGGCCGGAGCGGCGGGCGGAACCGGGGCGGCGGCCGGGGCAGGCGGCGCGGCCGGAGCGGAGGCGACCGGCGGCTGCGGAGCGGGTGCCGTGGGCGGGGCGAACGACGGAGCCGGCGGCTGCGGGGCGGGGGCAGGCGGCTGCGGCGCGGCCTCGGAAGGCGCGGCCTCGGAAGTGGCGGGCGCGGAAGACTGCGGAACCGGGGGCTGCGGCGCAGACGCGGGAGCCTGCGGGGCAGGGGCGAACGCCTGCCACTCCGCCGGGATCCCGGCGTTCCCGGCGGGCGGGGCGGATGCCTCCGACCCGGCGTTCGTCGAGCGCGGGGCCGGGATGAATCCCCCCGACGGAGCCGCTCCGGCGTGTGCCGAAGCGGGGCGCTGCGGCGCGAAGGCCGGGAGTGCGTAGTCGCGGGTGTCTCCGGTGGTCGGTTCGAGCAGCGGCTGGGGCGTGCGGCGCGGCCCCGGCTGCAGGGCCGCGAGGCGGTCGCCCTCCGGGTACGGCGGTGCCCCGGCGGCGAGGATCGTCGCCCACACGGGCGGCAGCAGGATCGCGAGCACCGTCGACCCGGCGCCGCGACCGAACTGCTGGTTGATCCGATGCGTCGCGATCACCTTGAGATAGATACCGTAGATCTGCACGATCGGGATCAGGAAGAACACGACCTTCCAGGCGGCGACGCCTCCGCGCGCGAGGATCTCGGCCTCGTTGAGGATGGGCACCCAGCCCTTCCACGCCTCTCCCCCGAGCCGCGGGAACAGGCGCGACAGCGCCACCGCGTACCAGACGTAGATGCCGAGGCCGAGGAGCAGGCCGACACCCCATCCGATGAGGAGCATCGAGAGCAGTCCGGACTCTGCTGACGGTGTCATGGGGTCTCCTTCTGCCGGTCGTGGGGCGAACCGGCTACTGCGAGCGTACCGATCACCGGACGGCGACCCGCGAAACGAGGACCGCTCGTCGGCCTCGCCCGGCTCAGCAACGAGGTGAGGCGCACCCGCGCGACCAGCCGCCGCCACCGGCTGTCGGCCGTCGACAGCGCGGCTCGTTCGTCGTCGACGATCTGCCAGGCGGCGGCGGCATCCGCATCGGTGGGCGGATGCCCCGCGAAGATGCCGCGGTCGACGAGCACCGCGAGTCGCACGGCGGCCGAGCGATCCGTCGATCGGGCGCGCTGCACACGCGTGCCCTGGGTCTGCAGGGCGACGTCGTGATCGGTGTACAGGTCGACGAGCTCTTCCCAGGCGCCCGCGAGCCGCACCTCGGGATCACCGGCGTCGCGCCGTGCGCGTGCCCGGCGGCCCTTCGCGATCAACAGCACCAGCAGGGGAAGCGTCAGGAGCACGAGCGCGAGGACGCCGAGACCGACGGCGCGCAGGATCGGCAGCAGAACGGCCAGGAACTCCGATTCGGGGGCCTCCAGCGGCGGAGCGTCATCGTTCGAGTCGCTCTGCGCCTGCGGCGGGTCGAGCGCCTCCGAGCGCGGCTGCTCCGGAACGGTCGGATGCTCGGGCAGCTGCTCGCCCTCGGTGATCGCACTCGGCAGCATCGCGTACTGCGGCGTGACGTCGATCGGCATCCATTCGCCGCCGGTGGACCGCACCTCGACCCAGGCGCTCATGCTCTCGCCCGTGCAGACCTCGGTACAGGCCGGGATGCCGGGCACCTCCTCGGCGCCCGCGAGACGCGCACCGATGACCACCCGCGACTCGAGCCCCCAGTGCTCGGCGAGCAGCGCGGCGGCCGTCGAGAACTGCTCGTCGTCTCCGATCGCCGACACGAGCAGCTCGGGCGCGGCATCCGACCCGGCCCGCCGCTCCTGCTCGACCATCGCGGTGAAGACCTCTTCGATGCGCGCCGCCGAGTGGCCGGCGTAGCTCGAGGCGAAGCCGTAGCCCTCGGCCCCGTCGAGCGCGGCGATCCACCCGGCCGCCGCGGCGTCGTCGAGCACCGCGTGGCTGAGGTAGCCGCGCGAGCGCAGTCGGTCGATCAGTTCGACGTAGCCGGCGCCGGTGCGCGGCTGCTCCTGCATCTCGGCCCACTCGACCAGCGCGGGGAACGCGTCGGCGTCGAGCGTCGAGTCGCCGCCCTGCAGCGACGCGATCCCGTCCCCGGTGGCCGGAGGGTCGACGAGCACCGAGTACCGGTCGCCCGGAACCAGTCCGCTCCCCCCGCCCGGAGCATCCGCGATCGTGATGGCCGTGTCGCCGTCGGCGTCGATGTGGAACCCGTCGGCGAGAGCATCCGCCCGTGATCCAGTGAACGCCGGCGCCTCGGCGAGTCCGGCGGGGGTCGGAACCCAGATGCCGCGGTAGGCATCGCCCACCGTGATGTCGAGTGCGACACGACCCTCACCAGGGCCGGCGGTGCGCGGGAGCCGGCTGAACCGGTCGTCCTCGGCGATGTGGAAGTCGTTGCCGTCGTATGCGTCGAGCGTGACGAGACGGACGCGATCGACGGCTCCGGGGTCGCCCTGCACGCCGAACACGGTCTCGTCGAGGCGATCCCCCGCGAACCACGCGCGGTAGGAGCCGAGCGGGCTGGTCTGCTGCTGCACGACGATCATCGGCTCGACCTCGTCGCGCAGCACCGACCGGTCGCTCCAACCGGCGGCGACCGGGGCCGCCGCGACGCCGGCGACGAGCGCGACGACCACGAGCGCGCCCGCGAGCAGGTGCCGGCGGATGCTGAGCCACACCGGTGCCGCCCGGCGCGAGACGCCGGTCGCCGCGACGATGCGCAGCGCCTGCGCCCGCTCGATGCGCGCCCGGCCGATCACCCAGACCAGGGCGGCGGCGAACACCCCCACCCCGATGAGCCACTCGCGCGGAGCGGGCACCTCGATGCCGAAGACGACGACCGGCGAACTCGTCGCGCTCAACCCGAAGGCCACGCCGAAGACGCTCATCGCGGCGACGACCGGGACCGCCGCCAGGGCACGACGCCCGGGATGGAGGGCGAGGAAGGTCGCGAGGAATCCGCCGAACAGCATCACGACGAGGAACGGGATGAGCACCGCCTGGTACTCGCCGAGCGGCGGCGCCAGGGTCAGCATCTGCTTCCAGCCCAGCACGACGCCGAACACGGCGTCGCGCAGGCCGCCGAGGAACGCGGGCACCGACGACAGCGCCGAGGGGATCGCCAGGGGGACGGCGACGATCAGGTACATCGCCACGGCCGCGAGCGCGGCGAGCGGAGCGCCCCAGCGCAGCATCCGCGCGAGGACCGCCACCCCCATCCCGAGCAGGCCGCCGGCGACACCGACGACGAGCGCGCGCGGCGACTCGTACACCGGCCAGGCGGCGGCCGTCGCGAGCGCGACGCCGACCGCCACGAAACCGAGCGCCCAGAACGTGAGGGCCGAGAACCGGAGTGCGGGGCCGTTCGCACCCCGGAGGGGCGTGCGCGTGCCGCTCATCGGAGCGCTCCTCGGGCCAGCATCTGCGGCAGATCGCCGAGCGCTCCGAGGGTCATGACCGACAGCTCGCGGGCCGCGCGCATCGTGGGCTGCTCGCCGAGCTCGCTGCGCACGGCGACGGCGTCGACCTGGGCGGGGAGTTTCACCGCGGCGTGCCGCAGTCGCTCGAGCGGCGTGCGCGATCCGGTGAGCAGGAAGCCGATCGAGAGGTCGGGGTACGACTGCACCGTCAGCGCTGCCACGGCCTCGAGGCGCATGACCCGGTCGGACGCGTCGAGGGTCGAGGTCGCGTCGAGCATCGCCTTCGGGGTGACGGTCGGAAGGGTGCGGATCGACAGCACCTCGGTGCGACTGTGCTCGGGGATCTCGTTGCTCACCGAGAACAGCACGTCGCGGCCGTCGCGCACACCCTGCAGCGCGAGGGATGCCGCGGCGCTCACCGTGTTCTCGAACTCGTCGTCGCTGTCGTACGACTCGGCGTCGAGGTCGAGGATGATCGCGATGCGGGCGTGCCGGGACTCCTCGTACTGCCGCACCATGAGCGTGCCGGTCTTGGCGGTCGACTTCCAGTGCACGTGGCGCTGCGAGTCGCCCACGACGTATTCGCGCACGGCGTGGAACGACAGGTCGGCGTCGACGAGCGTCGTGCTGGGGGTGCCGTCGAGGTCGCGGATGAGCCCCGCACTGGTGCTCGGGATGCGCACGGTGACGGGGTGCACGTGGATGCGCTGCACCTCGGGCCAGCGCATCTCGCGGCGGAGGATGCCGATCGGATCGCCGCGCGTGATCGTCATCGGCCCGACGTCGATCACGCCGCGACGGTGCGCCGCGATCGTGAGCTCTTCGCGATGGTGCCCGTCGGGGCGCAGCAGCGGCACATGCGCTTCGACCAGGCCCTCGCCGACCGGGACGTCGACCACGCCGGGCAGCGACAGGCGGGTGCCGTTGTTGCGCACGTCGAGCACCGCGCCGATCTCAGCCCCCGCGACCACACGATCACGGTCGAGAGCGAGGTGGATGCGGTAGTCGTGCGCGCCCAGCACGAAGGGCACGCACACGATCAGGAGCACCAGCGCGATCGCGGCCACGGCCCACGCCTCGACCCAGCCGAAGAGCAGTCCCGCGACGACGCCGAGCACCAGGGCCGCGGCCACGAGCATCCCCGCGGCCGTCACCGTCTCGCGCACCCAGCCGGCCGTGCGGCGACCGGCGCGCGTCACGGTGCGAGCCGCTCGGCGCATGCCGAACACCGCTCCCCGCACGGGGCCGCGGCGCGTACGCGAGTACCGCGTCACCGTCGCCGTGCGCGTCGAGGTCGACGTGCCGGCGGTGGTGCGGGTCAGGCGCGATTCGGTGTTGAAGCTCACGCAGTGCCGTTCTCGCGCGGGGGTTCGACGTCGAGCAGGATCTGGCCGACCACGGCCACCGCGGTCACGCCGTCGAACTCGGCCTCGGGCTCGAGCACGAGGCGGTGCGCCAGAGCGACGACGGCGAGCTCGCGCACGTCGTCGGGGGTGGCGTAGGTGCGACCGTTCTTCGCGGCCCAGGTCATCACGAGCCGCGAGAGCGCGATCGCGCCGCGCACGCTGGCTCCCAGACGCACCTCGGATGCCCGGCGGGTGGCGTCGACGATGCGCATGATGTAGTCCGAGACGAGCGGGTTCACGTACACGCCGCGCGCCATCTCGGTCATCGTCAGGATGGTGTCGGTGCCGACGATGCCGTCGAGCACGCGGGTCGGCTGCGCCGCACCCTGCAGGATGCGCATGGTCGCCGCGTCGTCGGGGTAGCCGATCGACGTCTTGATCATGAAGCGGTCGAGCTGCGCCTCGGGCAGACGGTACGTGCCGCCCTGCTCGATGGGGTTCTGCGTCGCCATCACGAGGAACGGCGAGCCGACCGGGCGGGTGACGCCGTCGACCGTGACGGTGCCCTCCTCCATGACCTCGAGCAGCGCGGACTGCGTCTTGGGGCTCGCGCGGTTGATCTCGTCGGCGAGCACGATGTTCGCGAACACCGGACCCGCGTGGAACTCGAACGTGCCCTCCTTCTGGTCGTACACGGTGATGCCCGTGACGTCGCCGGGGAGCAGGTCGGGGGTGAACTGGATGCGCGTGCTCGTGCCCGAGATGGTCTGGCCGATCGCGCGGGCGAGCGCGGTCTTGCCGGTGCCCGGGTAGTCCTCGAGCAGCACGTGCCCCCCGCTGATACCGGCCGCGAGCACCAGCTCGACGATGTGGCGCTTGCCGAGCACGACCTGCTCGACGTTGCCGGTGAGGATCGAGAACGTCTCGGCGAACCAGGCGGCCTGTTCGGGGGCGATGGTCACGGGTGCAGCGGAGGAAGCAGGCATAGGAGCAACAGTATTCTTCTCGATGGTCTCGGACGGGTCAGGGGGTCGGGGTGCAGGCGGCGGGGACGCGATGTGTGATCGGGGCGAGAGAGGAGTACGCCCCTGTCCACGTGAGGGTGACGTCGTAGGAGGGCGGGTCCGCAGCGGTCGGGCCCGGGATCTCCACCGGGGTGCCGAGGATGTAGGAGCCGCGAGCAGCGCCCGAGACGTTGACGACATCGCCGACGTTGTCGGGAAGGCATTCACCGAAGGTCGCATCGACGATGGTGGGGGCGGTCTGGGCGGAGATCTGCACCGCCGCCGAGCAGTAACCGGGGACGACGGAGTGGCACCCCTGCGCCGTGATCTGGCCCGGCGCGTTGTCGCGGCTGAGGGTGAAGTCCTGCCGCCTGGTGCCGTACATGTCGTACCAGACCACGAATCCGTTGCGCACCGAAATCGAGGGTCCGCGCTCGAGCGGGTAGGAGTACGCGTTGCCGCTGACGCTCGGCGTAGTGGCGACCTTGTAGCTCGCGTCGCCGTCAGGCCCCTCGACCGAGGTGAACGTGAAGACCTGGGTGGTCGAGCTCTCGCTGACGCCGTAGCCGTTCGAGGCGCACGCCTTGACGTTGTACATCTGATACTCGATCAGGCCGTCGATCGTCGGCGAGGAGGACTGCTTCTCGCCTCCGGATACCTGGAGTTCGCCGTTCGGCCCGGCCGTGCACGACACACTGCCCGAGCGCCAGGCGACGTACCTGATGTCCACGCCGCGGTCGCTGCCGTTTGCCTGCGCAGCCCCGGCGCCGGGCGAGGAGATGCTGATCGACGTGTTCGACGATGCGCCCGCGCTCGTGTTCGACGGCTCGAAGTACACCGTGCCCGCCGCGGTCACCTGGGTGCGGAACGCCCCACCCTCGTTGCCCCCGTCGCCCGTGGGCGGCTGGAACTGACTGATCGGCACGATCGTGAGGGTCTGCGGACCTGGCGCGAGAGTGAGCTGCGCCGTCGTCGTGCCGCCGGTCCGGTCGATGACCTGCCCCGTCTCCTCGACGCGGAAGGAGCGCGCATCGTCGGGCGCATCGATCGACAGCCTCACGGCGGCGCGGTTGCGATCTGTGGTCCCGGCGACATACACCGGCGCAGCCGTCGCGTTCGACACCGTCGGCGCCGCGTACGCCCAGCTCGTGTGCGCCGAGGTCGGGGCGGATGCGCCGACGGAGTTGACCGCGGATGCCGTGAACGCATGCGGTTCGCCGTTGACCAGGCCGTTCACCGTGCAGCGGTACAGGCCGCCACCGGCCGGCCCGCACGAGGCGTTCGCGGCCGCGCCGTCCTGCTGGATCGTCACGCCGGTCACCGAGGGGTGCGCGCGTCCGGCCTCACCGAGCGGCACCTCGAGCACGACGGTCGAGCGCGTGTACCCGACGGTGGTGACGCTCGCCGGCGCCTGCGGGTAGCCCTGCAGATCGAGGGTCAGGGTTCCCGTGCCGGTGCGGCCCTGAGCATCCGCCACCACGAACGGCACCACGCATTGCCCGCCGGGCGCCTGCCCGCCGCCGGGCCAGCTCGCGGTGATCGCGCGCTCTCCGGATGCGGCGAGCGTCGCGACGTCGCATCGGGCGCCGGAGCCGAGCGACACCAGCTTCAAGCCGGAGCCCTGCTTGCCCGCGAACGGATCGTACTCGCCGGCGATGTCGACGACGTCGATCGAGCAACTGGGGCTGGTCACGACGCACTGCTTCGTGAAGGTAGCCCCGCGCGGAGCATCCGGCGGCGCCGCACCGACGACCAGGCGCACGGATGCCGCGGCCTCGCCGTACTGCGAGACGGTCACCTCGACGGTTTCGGCGCTGCCGGGCCGCGCGTCGGCGTGCGCCTCGACGGTGAGCGTCGGGCCGTTCTGCGTGACCGTGAACGAAGCGCCGCTGTAGACCGTGCGGAAGTCGAGCGAACGGGCGTCGCCTTCGCGGCCGCCCTCCCAGCTCGCCATGTTCGCGTAGAGGTCGAAGTCCGCGCTCGCGCCCGGCGCGACGGTGTGGGCGATCGACGAGAGCAGCAGCTGCGGTTCGGCGGGACGGATGCTGATGGGCACGTCGATGTACGACCAGCGCTCCTGGCCCTGGAGCCGCACCGGCACGAGGCACGTGTCGGACCACGGCGATTCGCGGCCGGCGCGATAGGTCGCCTCTCCCCCGCCTGCGGGGAGGCAGACCGCGGCGGCGCGCTGCGTGGTGAACTCGCCCGTTCCGATCTCGACCGCGTCGTTCGCCGCGAGGTCGAGGTAGTCGGCCACGGTGAACGTCGCCTCGGCGTCTTCGTCGACCACGACCGGGGTCGCGCCCGGCGTGATCTGCACCTGCATGTCGTCGAACGCGGGGATGTGCAGGAACCCGTAGGCGACGACGTCGCGTCCGCCCGCGGCGGTGCCCGTGAGCTGGAACGGCACGAGGGTGCCCTCGGCCGGGGCCGCGCCGACGATGCGGTCGCCCTGCACCGAGAAGCCGGGCTGGTCGCCCCAGAGGCTGAGCTTCAGCGAGCTCGCGTCGCCCGACGGCCAGCTGACCCGGTCGGTGACGACGTCGATGCCGCGGTCGGCGAGATCATCGCGGTCGCGCGCGGTGAGCACCGTGTCGGCGACGGTGGGCTGGTCGGTCACGGCGCCATCGGTCACCGAGACGACGATGAGGCCCTGCGCGGTGCTCTGCGTGCGGCTCGACGTCACCGTGTAGAAGTAGGAGTTCGTGCCCGCCACGTCGCCCGCGCGCAGCACGACGCGTCCGTCTTCGAGCGACGTGTCGGGGTCGATCAGCGACTTCAGCCGCTCGTAGAGCGGGTTGCCGGCGACCGGCGGAGCGTTGGGCACCAATTCGGTGATCTCGAGGTCACCCTGCGCCGGGTCGAGATCGTTCGCCCGGGGGTCGAGCACGATCGGCGTCGACGACCCGGCCTCGACGCGCACGTAGTCGCTGAAGGTCACCGGCGCCGCATCGTCGATGTCGGCGTCGAGCACGCCGATCCGCACGAGTCCGGTGCCCGTCTCGCCCTGCGGATCGCGCACGGTGTAGCGGAAGGTCGCCTGGCCGCCGTCGACGCCTCCGGCCGGTGCGCGGTAGACGATCGCGTCGCCTCGCGCCGAGATCGTGGCGGTGCCGGCGCCCTTGCCGGGTTGATCGATGCCGGCGAGCACGACGCGGTCGCCGTCGCTGTCCATCCCGGTGGCGGGCACCGACAGCGAGACGGTCTGCCCGCTCAGCACCCGACCAGTGAGCGTGGTGGGCGTGGGAGCACGGTTGGTGCCCGGCGGCACGACGGTCACCGTCACCGCGCCGTCGTCGGAAAGGGAGGGGTTGCGCTCGAGCGACACCGAGTACGTGAGCCGGTACGTGCCGGGCGTCGACGGGGCGAGATAGCGGAGCGCGTTGCCGTCGGCGAAGACGAGTTCTCCCGCCTCACCCGAACCGGTCACCTCGGGCTGCACGACGAGGGGTTCGCCGCGCGGTGCGACATCGTTGGCGGTCACGTTGATGCGGGTGAGCGACCCCGCCCGCACCGTGATCGCGTCGGGGAAGACGATCGGGCGGGTGACGGTCGACGGCGGCGTGAGGAAGACGGTGACCGTTCCCTCGACGGCCGCACCCGAGCCGTCGGCGACGGTGACGCGTGCACGGCCGATCACACCCGGCTCGCCATCGTCGGTCGTGCCGTTGACGCGGATGCTCTCGTTGTTGACGACGCGCACGCTCAACTGCGGCGACGAGCTCACGGCTCCCGAGAGCATGAGCACGCGGCCCGTCGTGTTCTGCACGGCGCTGAGCACGTCGACCGTGGTGTCCTCGCCCTCGCGCACGAAGGCGGTGAGCGGAGCCATCGCGAGGGGAGCCGCCCCGTCGACCGCCGTGATGCGGATCACGGCCGACTGCTCGGCCTGCGTCGTGGCATCCTGCGCGGTGTACGTCACGACGTACTGACCGGGCTCGGCGACCGTGAGCTCGACGTCGCCGGAGGCGAGGTTCGGCGCGACCTCGAGGCCCGCCGCCGTCGCCGCCGTCTGCACGGCGTCGACCAGGCGGTACGACCCGGAGCCCCCGGAGAGGTGATCGGAGATGCGGATCGACTGGGGCTCCCCCACCCGCGCGGTCAGCGCGACCGGGGAGGCGAGCAGCGCGGGGCTGCCGGTGACCTGCACGTCGAGGGTCTTCTCGGCGCGCGCACCGTGCACGTCTTCGACCACGACGGTCACGGGGATGACAGCATCCGAGGCGTTCGGGTCGGTGTGGCGGATCGCGACCCGACCGTCGGCCATGGGAACGACCATCACGGGGGCGGCGGAGTCGGTCTCGTAGGCGTCGACGAGCACGAAGGGATCGCCCTCGGGGTCGACCCACCCCGACAGCGCCGAGACGACCGTGCTACCGCCCGGGAGCAGCTGCGGTGTCGGCCACTCCTGCTGGCACGCGTCGACACCGCACCAGACCGGGGCGGAATTCACCCCGGGATCGACGACGGTGAGCGTGACGGTGGCGGGCGGCGACACCGCGGCCCCGTCGGTCACCGCGTACGTGAAGGAGGTCTGCCCGCTCGTCGCGGTCACGTCGACGACGAGCGACTGTCCGTCGGACACGAGCGACAGCCGACCGAAGCCGTCGTCGCCGAGCCCCGCCGACACCGACTCGGGGTCGATCGTCAGGACGTCCTTCTTGTTCGGATCGTGGTCGTTGAGAAGCACGGGCAGGATGACCTGCTCGCCGGCCCGCACGCCGAACGAGTCGTCGACGGCGACGGGCGGCATCTGCTCCGCCACGTCCTCGACGATGATCGTGCCCTCCTGCTGCTCGGTGTCATCTTCGATCGCCCACTGCTCGAGCGGGATGAGCACGCCGTCCGGTGCGGTCCAGAGCAGACCGGTGCCGATCTCGCTGAGCACCGCGCGGTCGCCGTTGCCCTGGAAGACCGGTTCGATGGTCGCGGACTCGAGCGCGTCGTCGGGGACGGACAGCGAGGTGGTCTCGCCGTCGGCCCACAGGGTGCCGGACCCGGTGTCGAGCCAGGCGGCGTAGGTCGTCTTGCCGACGACGACAGGGCGCGCGGGGACGCCGGATGCTTCGGCGATACGCTCCGAGTCGCCCGAGGCGAGCGCCACCGAGACGAGACCGTCGGAGTCCGCGACGACGACGTCGTCACCGGATGCCGCGCCCGCCTGCAGTCGTGCGCCCTCGGCGACGTCGATCGTGATCGGGGCGTCGGCGCCCGACGTCCAGAGTCGCCCTTCCGCGGACTGGAGCATCGCCCAGCGATCGCCGACCACGGTGAGCTCGAGACCGTCACCGCCCTCGGGGGCGTCGGACACCTCGGCACCGTCACCGAGGAACCGGTGCTCATCGATGTCGAACCGGCGCACCGCGCCCTCTTCGGCAGAGTAGAGCGCGAGCACGCCCTCGGGCGAGAGGCCGATCGCATCGGCCGTGTACGACGGCGGGTCCTCGCCCTCCTCGACCTCGACCGCGGCGAAGGGGTCGACCAGAGCCGTGCCCGCCCCCGCGTCGAGGGTGGTGACCGAGACCTGTCCGGTGTCGGTGCGATAGGCCGCGTACGGCCCGGCCGACACGATCTCGCGGGTTCCGGCCGGGGTCGGCTCGGAGGCGAGAGGAGTGCCCTCGTCGCCGGCATCCGCGATCAGGTCTCCGGGGCTCGCGGGATCGAGGTCCCAACGCTGGCGGTTGCCCTGCGCGTAGAGCACGGCCGAGGAACCGCTCTGCCACACGGCTTCGGGATCGTCGACGTTGCGCACCGTGTCGATCTCGGCGAGATCGGTGTTGACCCGTGCGTACTGGCCGCTGTCGCGCATGACCCAGACGGCCGATTCCAGACGAGGTACCTCCTGCGACTGGTAGCCCTGCGCCGTGACGGCGAGGGTGACGACCACGGCGAGAGCCGCGACGCCCGAGATCGCGGCGATGACGCGCCCGCGGGAGCGGGGCTTCGTCGCGGTGCGGTCGCGGTCGCCGATCGCCATCACAGGACCCCGGTGAGGAAGAGGATGCCGACGCCCGCGCCCGCGATCACGACGGCGCCCACGAGCGCGCCGATCACTCCGGCGACGAGCGGAGAGCGCGACGGGGCCCGGGTCGCGACCGGCAGGTCGTCGCGGTCACGGGCAGCGCCCTGCTGCTTCGCGGCGCGTGCGGCGCGACGGGAGTCGGGAGCGACGGTGGTGACGACGGGGCCGCGGGGCGCGGCATCCGAGAAACTGACCGGCGAGGCCGCGGCCCACTCGGCGGATGCCGCTTCGAAGGCGGTGGGCGCGATGCCGAGCTCGTACTGCGCATGACGCAGACGGTCGGCGAACGCCGCCATGCTCGGGAACCGGCGCGCCGGATCCTTCTCCATCGCCGTGGCGAGGATCTCGTCGATGACCTTCGGCATGCCCGCGATCGGCAGCGGTGTGTACTTGGCCTTCACGATGCGCTGCGTGAGCAGCTCACGCGTGTTCGACGCACGGTCGTCACGCTCGAAGGGGCTGCGGCTGGAGAGGAGGGTGTACAGCGTCGCCCCGAGGCTCCAGACCTCGCTGGGCACCGAGCCCGACACCTTCTCCTGCAGCACCTCGGGGGCGCTCCACGGGATCGACATCGCGATGGTCTCGGAGTCGCCCTCGTCGAGCACCGCGGCCGCGATGCCGAAGTCGGCGAGCACCGGGGCACCGAGCGAGTTGATGAGCACGTTCGAGGGCTTGATGTCGCGATGCAGCAGCCCCGCCCGGTGCACGGTCTCGAGCGCGCCGGCGATGCGCACGCCGATGTCGAGCACCTCGGCGAGCGGCAGCGGTGCCTTCTTGTAGCGGGCACTCATCGTGTCGGGGCAGTACTCCATCGCGAAGTACGGGCGCCCGTCCGACGAGATCGACGCCTGATAGATCGTGACGATCGACGGATGCGCGCTGAGGCGGGCGGAGATGTCGGCCTCGACGTTGAACGCGCGCAGCACGTCGGAGTTCACGGCATCCGCCAGCAGCACCTTCACCGCGGCGACGCGGCGGGGCATGTCCTGCTCGTAGAGGAAGACGTCGGCGAACCCACCGGAGCCCAGCGGGCGCACGTAGCTGTAGCCCGACAGCACCGGAGGCGTGGAGGCAATCCGCTTCGCCACTCGCCCTCCCCCGGGAATTGTCATCGACGGGGGTCGCATCGAAAGCGCCGCGGCACGAGCGCACCGCGGGTTCCCCCGCGCACGAGTATAACCGCGACCGGCGACGCGCTCAGGCGCGCCAGCATCCCTCGATGTGATCGTCGACCATTCCCGCCGACTGCATCAGCGCGTACATGGTCGTCGCACCGACGAAGCGGAACCCCCGCTTGCGCAGTTCCTTGCTCATCGCGGTCGACTCCGCGGTCACCGCCGGCACATCGGCGAACGACGCCGGGCGGGTGTCGGATGCCGGCGGCGCGAACGACCACATCAGCTCATCGAGCTCGCCCTCGGCCATGCCGCGCACGAGCTGCGCATTGCCGATCGTCGCCAGGATCTTGGCTCGGTTGCGGATGATGCCGGCGTCGCCCATCAGGCGCTCGACGTCGTCGTCGCCGAACTCGGCGACGACCGCCGGGTCGAACCCCGCGAACACCTCGCGGAATCGCGGGCGCTTGCGCAGGATCGTGATCCACGACAGACCGGCCTGGAAGCCCTCGAGCGCCATCTTCTCGAAGAGCGCCCGATTGCCGTGAAGCGGGGTCCCCCACTCCTCATCGTGATAGCGGCGGTACTCGGCGTCGTCACCCACCCAGCCGCAGCGCGCGCGTTCGTCGGGACCGGTGATCAACGAGCTCATGCCCTCACGCTAGCGGCGGCCACCGACACGGCCCCTCGCGGTGGGGCGCTTCGACAGGCTCAGCGACCCAGTGAGGGCTCAGCGACCCAAAGCACTGGGTCCCTGAGCTTGTCGAAGGGCCCACCCCGCGGACCTCAGTCGGCGAAGGTGGAGGCGTCGATCACGAAGCGGTAGCGCACGTCCGACGCGAGCACACGCTCGTAGGCGGCGTTGATGTCGGATGCCGGGATCACCTCGATCTCGGCGGCGATGCCCTTCTCGGCGCAGAAGTCGAGCATCTCCTGCGTCTCGCGGATGCCGCCGATGTTGGAGCCGGAGATCGACTTGCGTCCGCCGATGAGCGATCCGACGAACAGGGGAAGCGCATCGGACGGCATCCCCACGCACACCATCGCCCCGTCGACATCGAGCATTCCCAGGTACGACCGCAGATCGATCGGCGCGCTGACCGTATTGAGGATCATGTCGAACGAGCCGCGCAGCGAACGGAACGTGTCGTCGTCGCTCGTCGCGTAGTAGTGGTCGGCGCCCAGGCGCAGACCGTCGTCCTTCTTACTCAGCGTCTGGGAGAGAACGGTGACCTCCGCTCCGAGCGCGTGAGCGATCTGCACACCCATGTGACCGAGCCCGCCGAGACCCACGACCGCCACCCGCGAATCCGGCCCGACCTCCGCGTGCCGCAGGGGCGAGTAGGTCGTGATGCCCGCGCACAGCAGGGGCGCGACGACATCGAGCGCGAGCGCATCCGGGATCCTCACGACGAAGCCCTCCGTCACGACGACCTTCTCGGAGTAGCCGCCCTGCGTGATCGTGCCGTCGCGGTCGACGCTGCCGTAGGTGAAGACGGCGCCGTTGCGGCAGAACTGCTCCTCGCCGCGCCGGCACTGGTCGCACTCCCCACAGGAGTTGACCATGCAGCCGACACCGACGCGGTCGCCGACCGCGTGCTTCGTGACCTCGGCACCGATGGCCGCGACCGTGCCGGTGATCTCGTGTCCCGGCGCGAGAGGGTACTCGCGGGCACCCCAGTCGCCCCGCACCGTGTGGATGTCGGAGTGGCAGATGCCGGCGAAGGCGACATCGATCAGAACATCGTGGGGGCCGAGCTCTCGCCGCTCGATCGTCGTCTTCTCGAGGGGCGCGGCTTCGGAGGGGGCGGCATAGGCGTTCACGCGGGTCATGCACACGACGTTACCCGCGCCGCCTGTCCCCTCTTCTCAGAGTCGCGTCTTCTCAGAGTCGCGTCTTCTCAGAGTCGCGGACCGCGGATCGCCGTCATCAGCAAACGCACGCCGAAGCTGGTCACGGCCACGCCGACGATCGCGCAGAAGACCATGGGCGGCCAGGCCCAGATCTCGGTGTTGCGCCAGGGGATCGTGTCGGTCAGCACCCACTCGACTCGGATGCCGACGGCCACCACGGCGACGAGGAAGACCGCGCCGAACAGGATCACCACGGTGCAGGCGAGCACTCGCCCGGCCCGGGACGGCGCCGGGAGCGGAGCGTCGTCGTCGGGCGTGCCGTCATCGAGTGACGAATAGTCGACCTCGCGACGGAAGTACCGCCAGAGAAAGCTCATGCCGACGATTATCCCGTCTTCCGCGCAACGCCCCCGAGTCGATACGGTGAGCACGAGACTCTGGAGGGGAAGTCCCATGCACCGATCGTCCGCGCTCGCGCGTGTCCTGACCGTCATCGTCGCCGTGGTTCTCGCGCCCGTCGGCGCCGGACTCCTCGCCGGAGGGGGCCGGGTCTGGATGTCCTCGGTCTTCCAGTACGCCCGTGAGCTCGACCTCGCGGAGCTGGCCGGACCGACCGCACTGCAGGCCCTCGGCATCCTGCTGCTCGTCGCCGTGGTGATCACGGGGATCTGGAGCTCGGCGGGTCTCATCGCGGTCGGCGTGCTCTCCCTCGCACCGATCGTCTTCGCGATGTTCCCGGCCGCGCTGATCACCTCGCAGCGCGCGGTTCGCCTCCCCCTCGAGTGGACCGACGGCATCATCTACGGCGTGCCGCTCGTGCTCTTCCCCGCGCTCGGAACGATGGGGGTGGTCCTGGCCCTCGCGCGTCGACGCCCCGAGCCCAAGGGTGCGGGCCTCGGCATCGTCGGCGGCATCCTCGCCCCCGTCCTGCTCGCTTTCGGCGCGGGACTCCTCGCCTGGGGGATCGGAACCGGGATGCTGTACGCCTACCAGCGCTTCGAGATGGCCGTGCAACCCCTCGCCGTGGCCGCCGTGCTGGGTGGCGTGATCCTCGTGGTGATCGGGATCGCGGTGACGCGCTGGTCGCCGTTCGCGCTCCTGCTGCCCGCGCTCGCGCTTCTCGTGGTCAACGCGCTCGTGCTTCTCCCCGACGTGTTCTTCCCTGCGCTGTTCCCGTTGCCGCGGGAGATCAGCAGCACGCTCCCGGCCCTTCTGCTCTTCGGCACCGGCACGGCAGCGGCTTTCTTGTACCTCTCTTATTCGTTCGTGCTGCAACGGGTGCGCTCGCGGGCGCAGCAGACCCCGGCAGCCCCGGTCGCGGCTTCGTCGTCCGGGCAGTTCCCGGGTCAGCATCCGATCTACCCGCCGTCGCCCGCGCAGTACTTCCCGGGAACGGGGATGGGTCCTGCGGCGAACTCCCCGGCGATTCCGACCTACCCGCCCGCCCCGGGCACCGGTCCGACCCGTTCATAACTCCGGAGAATCGACGAAAAGGGCCCGATCACGCCGATCGGGCCCTTTTCCATGCAGTTCCTCCGGAGTTGTGAACCGCGACTCAGCGCTTCTTCGCGGCGCGCAGCGCCTTCTCCTGGATCGGAGCCTCGCCGGAGGCCGCGAGGTCGGCGTAGTACGCGCGGGCCTCGTCCTGCCGGGCCTTCTCGGCACCCGAGGCGATCGGCGCGCGCACGTGCTCGGGCTCGTAGCCGAACGCGTTCACGAGGTCGAGCGCGTGCGGCCGCAGGCGCGCGCAGAGCCTGTCGATGTAGCTCGACACCGCCGCGGCGCGCTGCATCGACAGACGCCCGTTGATCAGGTGCCAGGCGAGGTGCTTCTCGATGAGCTGCAGGCCGAAGAGGTCGCGCAGCCACGTGAGCACGGCCTTCGTCTGCTCGTCGTCGACGGTGTGCACGGCATCCGTGAACGCCTCCCACTGCAGCAGCTCGCCGTGAGCGCGGGCCGCTTCGATGAGCTCGGCCTGGTTCTCGTTGAACAGGCGGGCGCCGAGCGCCTTGTCCTTCGCACCGGGACGCAGCCGGTTCGCGATGTCGGCGACCATCTGCTGCACGCGCTCGGTGAGCAACTGGTGCTGCTGCTCCTCGCGCAGTCCGTTCTCGACCGACCGCGAGACCTGTCCGAGGTCGGCGACCGACTGACCGAACTGGCGCAGTCCCGCACCGTGGAAGAGCTTGCCGGCGGTCATCCCCACCGCGTACTTGGCGAGGGCAGCGGCATCCTTGCCCTTGAACTGGCTCGCGTAGTCGGTGAGCAGGCGCTTGCCGACGAGCTGCAGGAGCACGTTGTTGTCGCCCTCGAAGGTGACGTAGATGTCGAGGTCGGCGCGCAGTCCGACGAGACGGTTCTCGAACATGAAGCCCGCACCGCCGCACGCCTCGCGCGCCTCCTGCAGCGTGTCGAGCGCATGCCAGGTCGACAGCGGCTTGAGCGCTGCGGCGAGGGTCTCGAGGTCTTCGCGGTCGTCCGGGGTGTCGGTGCGCCCCGAGAAGACGCCGTCGAACTTCCGCAGGAACTCGTCGTGCGCGAAGATCTGCGCGTAGGTCGTGGCCAGGCGCGGCAGCAGGCGGCGCTGGTGCTTGCCGTAGTCGAGCAGCACGACCTCCTGCCCGTCGACGCCGTCGAACTGGCGACGCTGGGTCGCATACGTGATCGCGATGTGCAGGCCGAGGGCGGATGCCCAGGATGCCGCACCGTCGAGCGAGACGCGCCCCTGCACGAGGGTGCCGAGCATCGTGAAGAAGCGACGACCGGGGCTGTCGATGGCGCTGGTGTAGGTGCCGTCGACGGCGACGTCGCCGTACTTGTTGAGCAGGTTGGTGCGCGGGATGCGCACCTGATCGAAGCTCAGGCGCCCGTTGTCGATGCCGTTGAGTCCGCCCTTGAGTCCGTCGTCCTCACGGCCGATGCCGGGGAGATCGACGCCGTCGTCTCCGCGCAGCGGCACGTAGAAGCAGTGCACGCCGTGGTTCACACCGTTCGTGATGAGCTGCGCGAACACGGTCGCGGCGATGCCGTGCAGTCCCGCGTTGCCGAGGTACTCCTTCGTCGCTCCGCGGAACGGGGTGTGGATGACGAACTCGCAGGTTTCGGGGTCGTAGGTCGCGGTGGTGCCGACCGCGGCGACGTCCGATCCGTGTCCGATCTCGGTCATCGCGAACGCGCCGGGAATCGAGAGGTCCATGATGCCGGGCAGCCACTTCTCGTGGTGCTCCTTCGTGCCGAGCTGCAGCACGGCCGATCCGAAGAGACCCCACTGCACACCCGACTTGATCTGCAGGCTGGGATCGGCAACGACGAGCTCTTCGAAGCTCGCGATGTTGGCGCCGTTGTTCTCCTCGCCGCCGAGCGACTTCGGGAACGCCCGGTGCACGGCCTTCTTCTCGACGAGCAGGTGCAGCTGGCTGAGAACGCGCTCGCGGTGCTCGTCCTTGCCGAGGTCGTCCTGCCGCCAGAAGGCGGAGTCCTTGATCATCTCGCGGGCCTCGCGGCGGGTGTCGCCCCAGGTCCCCAGCAGGAGATCGTTGACGCGGGCGACATCGATGGCGGGGCTGGTGGCCTCGACGATCGGGGTCTTCGTGGTGCGGACGGCGGCGTCGACCATGAGCATTCCTCTCGGAGAAGAAGGTGGAGTGCTCTTATCGTAGAACTCCGACAACTTCGGGCGAAGTCACCTGTGCATCCTCTCCAACGGCCTGTCGGGATGTGCCCGCGTCGGGTTGTCGGTTGCTCACAGTCCGGCGTCGCTTCCACCTCCGCACGACCCAGAGCTGCGCCTTGCGCCAGGTCACGTCGCGCACGAAGATCATGTCGCTGAAGATCATCACGAGCGAGAAGAACGGCAGCGACATCAGGATGCCGATGCCCGCGTGCATGCCCGTGATCGCGATCAGTCCGAAGATGCGCGTCCAGCGGTTGAGGAGCGTCAGCGGGAAGAGCAGTTGCATGTAGACGCTCAGCCACGAGGCGATGAAGATCGCCGGGGTCACGTGCCAGGCGATCTCGTTGAGCCAGGGGAACAGGATGAACTGCTCGAGACGCAACGGGTAGTAGGCGGCGATGCCCTCGGTCCACATCGACCCCTGCAGCTTCCACAGCGCGCTGGTGATGTAGACGATGCACAGCTGCGCGCCGATGAGGATGACGGCGACGTTGTTCGACAGCACCGGCACCCAGCGCGGCAGCACATGGCCGCGGAACGAGAGCGGATGCTCGTCACGGGTGATCCGTCGACGGCGCGCATCGAGCGACCAGCGCCGCGACGTGTCGGCGAGCAGGAGGAAGAGGAGCATCACCCGGAACGTCTGGTAGTGGCCGGTGTTGAGCACGAGCGGGTTCGTCGACGCGTAGCCGAGCCACAGCACGACGAAGAGCGGAGCGATGATCCGCATCCGCCAGCCCAGCAGGTAGGCGACCGCGACCGCGAGCAGCAGGGCGAGCTTGAGGTAGGTGAACCAGTCCGGATCGCTGCGCGAGAACAGGATCGAGATCGGCCAGATGTAGGTGTTCACCCCGCTCGGCCGATACAGCGACTCCCCCCAGCGCGATCCTTCACCGAAGGTATAGGAGTAGTCCGGCAGATAGAGCAGGATGCTGACGATCGTGAGTCCCGCGAAACCGATGCGCATCACGGCGAGGCCGTAGGTCGCGTGGCGGCGATCGAGCAGCCAGTGGAGCAACGAGTCCCCGAGTCGGGTGACCGCGTTCATTCGGCATCCTCCTCGTCGCCGGTCAGCGAGCCGGTCACGCCGGCCGCTTCGGCCCAGTGAAGGAACGTACGCGCGAACGCGTCTTCGCTCTGCTGCGACCAATCGAGCACGGGGCGCCAGCCCAGCTGCGTATAAGAGGAGTCGGGGCGAACGGCATCCGGGTCGTTGCGGTCGTCCCACCGGATCACCGGACTGTAGACCGACCGGGTCTGCACGGCGAGGATCTCGCCGTCGTCGCCCCAGAGTGCGCGCGCCGCCTGCGTCGCGTACGACGTCGTGTAGTTCGTGGCGCGGATGAAGGAACGCACATCACCCGCGTTCGCGTCGTCGGCCGCGAGCAGAGCCTCGTTCAGTTCGGCCAGATCCGGGCTCGTGTGGAAGTTCTCCTCGACGACCGCCTTCTGCGCCTCGGTGAGCTTGCCGAACGAGGTCATGAGCTGCTCGGCACCGATCACCGTGAGCTGCTTGCGCAGCACGCGGCGGTACGGTTCGGCGAGTTCGATGGCCGTGACGTCGACCCACTTCGTCTCGACCCGCTCGCCGTCCGGCGTCTCGACCCACGCCCGCACCCAGAGGTTGCGGTCGGCGCTGGCCGGGTCGGGGGCGAAGATCCGGTAGTCCTGCACGAAGTAGGGCCGGATCCAGGCATCCGCCGCCCGACCCGGCAGCGCCTCGTATTTGACCTCCGTCGACGGGACGTTGAACACGGCGGTGAGAGCGATGTGCACCGCCGCCAGGAGGAGCGCTGCCGCGCTGGCGACTTTGGCCGCCTTCGGAATCGGCTGCGCTCTCGTCGACGTGTGGGTCATCTGCGTCCTCTGCTCGGCCTGCTGCGGAGACGTACGGCGGCACCCGAGCCGGGGGATCCCGGGTGCCGCCGATCGTGATCGGTCACGTCTTCGACGTCACCGACATCCGCCTCCTTCGCGCGCCGGCCGCGAGGGCCGCACCGGCCAACAGGAACGCCAGGCCCCAGACCAGCGACGGTCCGGATTCCGCACCCGTGGTCGCCAGACCCGACGGGGTCACTCGGAACTGGATGGAGACCGATCCGGACTCCGCTCCGGTGAGCGTCACGGTGTGGATGCCGAGATCCTGCGTTGCCGGGATCGTCCAGGTGAACGTCACCTGGCCGGCCGCGTTCGCGACCTGCGTGCCGAGGTCGAGCGGCGCGGACTGCATGACGCCCGTCACCACCTCACCCGGCCGGAACCCGGTTCCCGTCGCGGACTGGGACTCGCCCTGTGCGCGCTGCGGGTAGAGGATCGTGATCCCGAGCTCGGAACCCGGATCGGTTCCGGTGTCCGTACCCGTGTCGGTTCCGGTGTCGGTACCGGTGTCCGTGTCCGTGTCGGTGCCGGGGTCAGCGCCCGGATCCGTGTCGGTGTCGGTTCCCGGATCCGTGTCCGTAGCGGTGTCCGTGTCCGTACCGGTGTCGGTATCCGTACCCGTGTCGGTGTCCGTACCCGTGTCGGTATCCGTACCCGTGTCCGTGTCCGTACCCGTGTCGGTATCCGTACCCGTGTCGGTATCCGTACCCGTGTCCGTGTCCGTACCCGTGTCCGTGTCCGTACCCGTGTCGGTATCCGTACCCGTGTCGGTGTCCGTACCCGTGTCCGTGTCCGTGTCCGTCCCCGGATCAGTGTCCGTGTCCGTACCCGTGTCCGTGTCCGTGTCCGTCCCCGGATCAGTGTCCGTGTCCG
>NZ_JBQEPJ010000005.1:162011-334800 GCF_052045715.1 Microbacterium sp. 22179
TCCCCGGATCGGTGTCCGTACCGGTGTCGGTGTCCGTACCCGTGTCGGTATCCGTACCCGTGTCGGTGTCCGTACCCGGATCAGTGTCCGTGTCCGTACCCGGATCGGTATCCGTGTCGGTACCCGTATCCGTGTCCGTACCCGTGTCCGTGTCGGTACCCGGATCGGTGTCCGTACCCGTGTCCGTGTCGGTACCCGTATCCGTGTCCGTGCCGGTGTCGGTATCGGTGCCCGTATCCGTGTCCGTACCCGGATCGGTATCCGTGTCCGTACCCGGGTCCGTCACCGGATCGGTGTCGGTTCCGGTGGCCTCGACCACGAGGTCGGCCTCCACGGTGTTGCCATTCACGTCCTCGCCGACCACTGTGTAGTCACCCGGCTCGGCCGTTCCCGGAACCGTGAGCTGCGTCCCCGCGGGGACCACGCCGTTCTCGTCGGTCTCGACGGTTACGGGAGCACCCACCGGGTCGCCCGCAGCGTCCTCGATCTGGAACGTGACGTCGGTCAGCGGCGGCCATCCGTCAGAGGTGATCACGGTCGCAGCTCCCGGCGCGACCGGGCTGGTCACGTCGAGCGTCGGCGCGAACGCCTCGACCGTCACGTCTCCCTCACCGGTGTTGCCGTTCTCGTCGGTACCGACGACCGTGAAGGTGCCGGGGGCGGCATCGGCCGGAACCGTGATCGTCGTTCCGGGCGGAACGTCGCCGTTCTCGTCGGTCGTGACGATCACGGGCTCGCCCACGGGGTCGCCGTTCTCGTCTTCCAGCTGGAACGTGACCTCCGTCAACGGCGGCCACCCACCCGACGTGATCGTCGTGGGCTGCCCCGGCTTCACCGGCCCCGAGAGCTCGACGGTCGGGGTCCAGGCCTCCACCGTCACCTCACCCTCACCCGTGTTGCCATCCGCATCCACACCGACCACCGTGAAAGTACCCGGATCCGCATCGGCCGGGACCGTCAGCGTCGTCCCCGCGGGGATGTTGCCATCGGCATCCGCCTCGACCGTGATCGGGTCACCGACCGGGTTGCCGTCGGCATCCTCCAGCTGGAACGTGATGCTCGCCAACGGCGGCCACCCACCCGACGTGATCGTCGTGGGCTGCCCCGGCTTCACCGGCCCCGAGAGCTCGACGGTCGGGGTCCAGGCCTCCACCGTCACCTCACCCTCACCCGTGTTGCCATCCGCATCCACACCGACCACCGTGAAAGTACCCGGATCCGCATCGGCCGGGACCGTCAGCGTCGTCCCCGCGGGGATGTTGCCATCGGCATCCGCCTCGGCCGTGATCGGGTCACCGACCGGGTCGCCCGCAGCATCCTGCAGCTGGAACGTGATGCTCGCCAACGGCGGCCACCCACCCGAGGTGATCGTCGTCGACTGGCCCGGCTTCACCGGACCCGAGAGCTCGACGGTCGGCGTCCACGGCTCCACCGTGACCGTCGCTTCCGCGGTGATCCCTTCGACGCCGGTACCGACGACCGTGTAGTCGCCCGGCTCCGTGCCGACGGGAACCGTGAGTACGGTCCCTGCGGGCACGTTGCCCTCGGCATCCGTCGTGACCGTCACCGGAGCACCGACGGGCTCACCCTCGCCGTCTTCCAGCTGGAACGTCACCGACGTCGCCGGCGGCCATCCGACCGAGGTGATCGTCGTCGCCTGACCCGGCTTCACCGGACCCGACGCCTCGACGGTCGGGGTCCAGGGAGCCACCACGAGCGGCCCCTCGGCCGTATCGCCCTCGCCCTCACCGACGACGACGTAGTCGCCCGGGTCGGTCGAGATCGGGACCGTGAGGGTCGTGCCGGCCGGGATGTTGCCGTCGATGTCGGTCGTCACCGTGACCGGGTCGCCGACGGGAGCGCCGGCCTCGGTCTCGATCTGGAACG
The DNA here is from genome assembly GCF_052045715.1 of Microbacterium sp. 22179. Classification (NCBI taxonomy): domain Bacteria; kingdom Bacillati; phylum Actinomycetota; class Actinomycetes; order Micrococcales; family Microbacteriaceae; genus Microbacterium; species Microbacterium sp. 22179. Next base: position 163,899 of record NZ_JBQEPJ010000005.1, read on the forward strand.
TGACGTCGACCGCGGCGGGCCACCCGCCCGAGGCGATCGTGGTCGTCTGGCCCGGCTTCACCGGACCGGATGCCGTCAGCTGCGGCGTGCCCGGAACGGCGAGCACCGTGACGGTGCCCTCCGCCGTGTTTCCGAACTCGTCCTCACCGGCGACCGTGTAGTCGCCGATCGCGGAGCCGGCCGGAACCGTCAGCGTCGTGCCCGCGGGGATGTTGCCGTCCTCGTCGGTCGTCACCGTCACCGGGGTGCCGACAGCGGCGCCGGTGGGGTCTTCGAGTTCGAAGGTGACCTCGGCCTCGGCGGGCCAGCCGCCCGAGGTGAGCGTCGTGGACTCTCCGACCGTGATCGGACCGGTCGCCGAGACCGTCGGCGTGTAGGCCTCGACCACCAGCGGCGCTTCGACCGTCTGATCACCGGAGGATGCCGTGATCGTGTAGTCGCCGGCTGCCGCCGTGGGCGGAACCGTCAGCGTCGTTCCGGCGGGGAAGTCCCCGTCGCCGTTCGTCGTCACACTGATCGGATCACCGACCGCCGTTCCCTCCGCATCGGCGAGCTGGACGCTCACGGCGGTGTTCGCCGGCCAACCGCTGGAGGTCAGCGTGGTGGGCTGTCCCGGTTTCACCGGACTCGTCGCCTCGAGCAGAGGAGCGAGCGCGTTCGGCCCTGCTTCGGCTCGAGCGAGCACGAGCGTGCCCACCCCGCCTCCGCCGGCGATCGCGCCGACCGTGAGGACGAACGCCTCTTGGCTGTAGATCGGGCCGTTGTCGGGCTGCACGTTACCGCGGAGCGAGACGACGCCGTTGAGCAGGCTGACCGCCGGGGCGATCGCGGTGACGATCCCCGTGACCGCCGTTGTGACGGTGGGCACGACGGTGTTCACGACACCGCCCGGTCCGAGGAGGGCGGTGTTGATCGGCCCTGCGAGAGCCGCGACGAGCGTGCCGAGGGGGATCGGGACGTTCGCTCCCGCCACCTTGACCGTGATCGTGGCCGCCGGGGCGGGCGATCCCGGAGCACCGGTGATGCTGCCGAGGGTCTGGTTCGTCACCGCGATCACCACGCCGGTTCCGACATCGATCGGCGTCGTGGAGCAGGTGGCGCCGGTGCCCACGACGCAGACGGTGCCGGAGATGTTCAGGACCGCGGCGTTGAGCGTGGTGGTGAGCGTCGTGCGCACGAGCTCGGGAACCGTGCCGAGCACGTTCCCGACGCGAGTGATCAGGTTGTTGAGAACTTCCGCCGAGAGCACTTCCTCATTGACGTCGAGGCTGTTGAGGCCCCGGCCAGTCGTGTCGACCAAGAGCTCATCGAGATCCGCCGAAACCACCCCCGTGCGCAGGTTCACCGTCACGACGTCGTCGCCGATGGGCGTGTCGAGCAGCGTGTTCAGCGCCTGATTCACCTGGGTGGTGATCGTGATGTTGAGGTTCGGATTGCCGAGAATCGGCGCCAGCGCAGCGTTGAGGCCCGCGATCGCACCCGCCAGGAGGCCGTTCGGACCGGTGAGGGTGCCCACGGCCGTGTCGACGGTCGAGGCGACACCGCCGGTACCGACGAGAGTGTTCGTGAGGCCGGCCACCGCGGGAAGCTGGAGCGTCACCGTTCCTCCGGCGACGTTGTAGTCGCGGGAGACGGTCCCGTCGCCCGCAAGAGAAACCTCGGAGCTGATCGCCCCGAGCGAGACGTCGAGGTCTCCGACGACGCTCGTCACCGTCGAGCCCAGCAGCCCCTGCAGGTTGAGCGAGGCATTTGACGGGTACGCACCGGCGCCCGTGGTATCGACTACGCCGTTGTCCGCGACTGCCCCGGTCGCGGCGCGACTCGAGCCATCGGGATTCGAGGCGGAGTACTGGTTCGCCGCACCGAGCGTGAGGAAGTTCGAGAGCGCCGGCACGCTGAGACCACCCGGGACGCTGACACTCAGCGCGTTGAGCGCCGTGATGTCGAGGCCTCCGGTGTCGACGACGGGTTCACCCGTCGAGCCGTCGTTGGTCGTCTGCACCCCTTGCAGCGCCACGACGTCGTCGAGCGGTAGTCCGCCGAGCAGAAGACTGCCCGTGAGGAACCGCGAACTGGAGGCAGACTCGTCCCCTGGAGCTGCCACCGCCGCTGTCGGGGCGATGACGCTCCCGACCACCACTGCACTGATTGCTGCTACTGCGAGGATTCTGCTTTTGGGCAGAGTCCTCCTTCGTGTACTGCTCATTTGCCCTCCCGTGATGTCGAACCAAGTTCGTCGTCACTAGGCCCCCCCAGGAACCGGCTTCTTTACCGGTCAGGCGCAAGTAAGAGTGTTTCTACGGGAGATTTCGATGGTTGTCTAGGCGTTCAGTGAATTCCATTTCGAGAATATTCGGGGTCACCAAACGTCATTGTGCGCCCCGTGTCATCGACGGAGACGCTGGTGGAGAGGATCAGTTGGCGGCGATGACCGAGAGCACGGCGTCGCCGTAATCGTCACGCTTCTTCGCTCCGATGCCGCTGATGCCATCGAGGTCGGCAAGGCTGGCCGGGCGGTTCTCCGTGAGGGCGCGGAGCGTGGCGTCGCTGAACACCATGTACGCGGGCCTGCCCAGTTCACGAGCGGTTTCCGCACGCCAGACCCGGAGGGCTTCGAAGAGCGGCCGGTCGTCGGCATCCACCGAATCCGCGGCCGTCGCCTTCCGCGCGCGCGTGGTCGTCGCGCGCCCGATCGTGTCTTTGCGCAGGGGCACTGCGGTCTCTCCGCGCAGCACTCCGGCTGCCTGTTCGCCGGGCGCGAGGGTGCCATATTCCCCTTGCGCCATGAGAATGCTCCGGGCGAGAAGTTGGCGAACCACACTGCGCCAATCCTGATCCGAGAGATCGGACCCGATGCCGTAGGTGGCGAGCTTGTCGTGGCCCTGTTGGCGGATGCGTTCGGTCGACGCGCCGCGGAGGATGTCGATCAGGTGCCCCGCGCCGAAGGCCTGGTTGCGCTCGCGCTTGAGGCGCACGATCGTCGAGAGCAGCTTCTGGGCGGGGACGAGTCCGTCGAAGGTCTCGGTGTCTTCGAGGCAGGTGTCGCAGTTGCCGCAGGGCTGCGACTCCTGGCCGAAGTAGCCGAGCAGGTTCTGCCGGCGGCACTCGACCGTCTCGCACAGGGCCAGCATCGCGTCGAGGTGCTGTCCCATGCGCATCTTGAAGGTGCGGTCGCCGGGGCTCTGGTCGATCAGTCGCCGCTGCTGCACGACATCGCCCAGACCGTAGGCCATCCAGGCGACGGACGGCTCGCCGTCGCGCCCCGCCCGGCCCGTCTCCTGGTAATAGCCCTCGACCGACTTGGGCAGGTCGATATGGGCGACGAAGCGCACATCGGGCTTGTCGATGCCCATGCCGAATGCGATCGTCGCCACCATGACGACGCCGTCTTCGCGCAGGAACCGCGACTGGTTGGCGGCCCGCACCTCGGCGGGGAGGCCCGCGTGGTACGGCAGGGCGTCGAGGCCCTGCGCGGCGAGATACGTGGCGGTCTGCTCGACCGACTTGCGGCTGAGCGCGTAGACGATTCCCGCGGGACCGGTGGCCGCGCCTTCGGCGGACTCCTGCGACTTGATGAAGGAGACGAGCTGCTTGCGCGGGTCGACCTTCGGCACGATCCGGTACTGGATGTTCGGGCGATCGAAACTGGCGACGAAATGCTGCGCGGCACCGAGCTGAAGACGCTCGGTGATCTCCTGGTGCGTGGCGCGGGTGGCGGTGGCCGTGAGCGCCATGCGCGGAACCCCGGGGAACCGCTCGCCCAGGTCGCCCAGCGCGAGGTAGTCGGGGCGGAAGTCGTGCCCCCACTGCGACACGCAGTGCGCCTCGTCGATCGCGATCACGCTGAGGGTGCCGCGCTGGAGGAGCGCCGTGGTCTGCGCGTTCGACAGACGCTCGGGGGCGACGTAGATGACGTCGAGCTCACCCGCGATGTAGGAGCGCTCGACCTCTGCACGCTCCTGCGGCGACTGCGTGGAGTTGAGGTAGGCGGCGTTGACGCCGTTGGCACGCAGCGCGTCGACCTGGTCGTGCATGAGTGCGATGAGCGGGCTCACGACGAGTCCGGTGCCCTCGCGCACGAGTGCGGGAACTTGATACGTGATGCTCTTACCGCCACCGGTGGGCATCAGCACCACCGCGTCGCCTCCGGCGATCACCTGATCGACGATCGCGGCCTGGTCGCCGCGGAAATCGTCGTAGCCGAAGACCGTGTGCAGCGCCTCGCGCGCGGTCGCGTAGCGGCTCGGCGTGGCGCGGCGGGTGACGGGTGCGCTGCTCGGCCGCGGTGCGGTGGCCGTCGACACCGGCGTCGTGGGGCCGGGACCCCAGTCGAGGGGCGGCTCGAAACCGGCGCCCTGCGGCTCCCAGTCCATCGGCTCGGGCGGGGCGCTGGGCTCCCACCCGTCGTCGTATGGCTCGTCGGCGTACGGCAGGTCCGCGTACGGGTCACGGGGAGTCTGCGGCATCCCTCCAGCGTAACGACCCCCGCCGACGCCGGCCCGCCCCTCTCCACAGGTCCGTCGCCGGGCGGGCGCGTCTCCGTATCGGAGGAGATCTCACGCAACGCAGGAGCGCTTCCCCGTTTCCGTCCTGCAGAACGTGAGATCTCCTCCGGAACTTGCGCCGTAATCCACAGATTCCACGCACCTCCCCTCTCGCGCAAGAGATCCACTTAAGGTGGACGACGTGGTGACGCGACGCACACGGCTGGACGAGTCGGATGTCGCGCTCATCCTGGTGACGATCTTCATCTTCGTAGCGGTGGCGCTTCCGTTCGTCATGTGGACGTTGCTGTTCGGAGTCGCGGGCTGCGGCGACGGCTGCGACATCACGCAACCGACACCGACCCGCCCTTCTCCTCCCGAGGGTCACCGTTCGGTCGCGCGAGGGTCACCGTTCGGTCGCGCCAGGGTCACCGTTCGGTCGCGCCAGGGTCACGAGCGAGCTCGTCGGCGAAGGCCCGTGTGATGGCTTCCTCATCGGGAAGCGCGCGTTGCTCCTCCTCCGCGAGCTCGTATCTACTGACGGCGACCGGCTGGCTCGTCGACGCGAGGGCGTATCGCACGACCGTATCGTTCTTCCCCGCGACCAGCAGGATGCCAACCGTGGGGAGATGCTTCTCCGGAACGCGGAGCCGATCGTCGACGACACTGACGTAGAACCCCAGTTGCCCGGCATCCGCAGGCGTGAACCTCGTCGTCTTGAGCTCGATCACGACGTACCGCAGTTGCTCGATGTGGAAGAACAACAGGTCTACGAAGAAATCGTCACCATCGATGTCGAAGTGCACCTGCCGACCGACAAACGCGAACCCCGGGCCGAGCTCGCGCATCGTGTCGAGAATGCGATCGACCAGCCGTTGCTCGAGCTCCCGTTCCGATGCGTTGCCGTCGATCGCGAGGAACTGCAACGCGTACGGATCCTTCGTGATCTCGCGCGCCTGGTCCGAATCATCCCGATCGAGCGCACCCTCGAAGTTCGTGGGCGCCGCCGCCTCGCGCTCGTGCAGGCGAGTGGTGATCTGGTGCGCGAGCACAGCTCGACTCCACCCGTGGTGTGCATCCTTCGCTGCGTACCAGTCGCGCAGGCCCTGGTCGTCGAGCTTGTCGAGAAGCTGGATGACATGGCTCCAGGGCAATTCGCCAACGGCTTGTTGGCGAATTGAATTGGGAGCAGGCCAAGCCATGGCGAAGCGGCGCATGTAGCGCAGATTCGCTGGCGAAAACCCGGTCATACCCGGGAACGCCGCCCGCAGGTCCGCCGCGAGTCGCGAGAGTACCGCAGATCCCCATGCCTCTGTGGCAAGACGCTGCTGGATCGTTCTACCGATCCGCCACCAGAGCATCAGAAGCTCCGTGTTCGCCACGCGCTGAGCCCTTACCCGCGCCTGCCGCACGTGCGTTTTGAGATCTTCGAGCGTGGTGAGGTAGTCGTCGGGAGCCATGTCGTGCGTCATCGTCATGAGGCGATCCTGCTGACGGCCACCGACACCCGGAGCGGTTATCCACAACTCTGCTGCACGCCCACATCTCCTGCACAGGGACCTCTATGTTGAACGGCGTGATGGCACAACAGCGACCGATGAGCGATGCCGACATCTCGGTCGTTCTGATCTCGATCTTCATCCTCCTGTCGCTCCTCCTCCCGCTGGTCTTGTACGTATCGCATGTGGGCGCCGCGGCCTGCGGGGAGATCTGCGACACCTCGACGAGCTGGTCGGCTGTCACGGCGTTCGCGATCTTCGACGGCATCCTCTTCATCGCGGTCGTCGTGCCGTTCGCGATGAGTGCGAAGCGCTGGGAGCGCACCTGGCCGATCCCCGCCGCGGGCATCACCACGCTTCTCGTCGGCGCCCTCATCGCCTACCTCGTGATCCGCATCGCCATCCCAACGCTCTGAGGGGTCAGAACACGCCGCCACGGCCCCGGGGCGTGCGGCGTGTTCTGACCCCTCACCGGGGTGAGCCGCACTCCCCCGCGCGGGCGTAGGTTTGAACCAGACGCCCGAAGGAGCATCCGATGACCGACATCACCGTCACCCGCAACGACGACGCCTCCCGCTACGAGATCCGCACCGGAGACCTGCTCGCCGGCTTCGCCGCGTTCGAGACGAAGCACGGTCAGATCCGGTTCACGCACACCGAGATCGACCCCGCGTTCCAGGGTCAGGGGCTGGCCGGCAAGCTCGCGAAGGCCGCACTGACGGATGCCGCGGCGAGCGGCGACGCGATCGTGCCGCTGTGCCCCTACATCGCCTCCTACCTCGAGACGCACGAGATCCCGGGCGCCGAGATCCGCTGGCCGAAGCGACCGGGCGCATGATCGGCGAGCGGCGCATCGTCCTCGAACCCCGCGAGGTCCCCCTCGGCGGAGTCCGGGGCATGAACGTGCTGCGTGCGCTGCCCCACCGAAACCTGCCGACCATCGGCGCGTGGTGCTTCCTCGACCGCTTCGGCCCCGCCGACACCCGCATGCGCGTCGAGCCCCACCCGCACATCGGCCTGCAGACCGTGACCTGGCCGCTCGTCGGCGAAATCCGCCACCGCGACTCTCTCGGCAGCGATGCCGATCTGCGCCGCGGGCAGCTCAACCTCATGACGGCGGGCAACGGCATCTCGCACTCCGAGTACTCGATCGGCGACGACCCGATCCCCCTCGACGCCCTGCAGTTCTGGGTGGTGCTGCCGGAGTCCGCGCGGCACGGGGCCGCCGGCTTCGAGCGCCACACCGAACTGCCCGGCCTGTCTCTTCCCGCCGAGCAGGGAGCGGATGCCTCCGCCACCGTCGTCCTCGGCGAGTTCGCCGGCACCCGCTCACCGGCGACCGTGCACACCCCGATCGTCGGCGCCGAGATCGTCGTGCCCGCGGGAACCCGCGTGCGGCTGCCGCTGCGCCCCGAGTGGGAGCACGCCGTGATGCTCGTCGAGGGCGATGCGCAGGTGGCGGAGCATCCACTCTCCCTCAACGACACCCTCTATCTGGGCGACTCCCGCGACACGGTCACGGTCGAGAGCGCAGAGGGAGCCCTGCTGTTCGTGCTCGGCGGCGAGCCCTTCGAAGACGAAATCGTCATGTGGTGGAACTTCGCGGGTCGCTCGCACGACGAGATCGCCGAGGCGCGCGAGGAGTGGGAGGCGGCATCCGCTCGCTTCGGAGAGGTCGAGGGGCACGACGTGCGCATCCCGGCTCCTCCGCTGCCGCCCGTGCGCCTGATGCCCCGCAGCCGCAAGCTCTGACTTCGCGGTGCCGCGTTCCCGTGGGGGACGCTTCGACAGGCTCAGCGACCCAGTGAGCGGTCGCGGCACGAACTGGGTCCCTGAGCTTGTCGAAGGGCCCCGCCCCGCGGCGAACCCTCAGCCGCGCTCGGGGGTGTGCACGCGGGCGAGGAACCGGTCGGTGCGGGGCGAGGGCCCGCGCGGGTCGAGCACCGACACGACGACCGTGACGACGACGGCGAGCGGGATCGTCCACGCGGCCGGCTGCGCGAGATACGGTGCGGCGATTCCGACCCCGTCGATCGCCGCATGCACGAGCAGCGCGAGCCCGCACGCGACCCCGCCGCTCACCATGCCGGCCACGGCCCCGCGCGCGGTGAGCCCGCGCCACCAGACCCCCAGCAGCACGACCGGCGACAGCGTGGATGCCGCGACGACGAACACCACGCCGACGCTCGCGACCAGCCCCGCCGGCACCGTGAGCAGCGCGATCGCGAGGGGCACCAGCGCGCACAGCAGCGCCGAGACGCGGAACGAGCGCACCGAGCCCGAGAAGACGTCCTGGCTGATCACCCCGGCGAGCGACACGACGAGCCCCGCCGACGTCGCGAGGAATGCCGCGAAGGCCCCGGCGACGATGAGGGCCGTCAGCAGCTCGCCGATGATGCCGGGGAACACCCGCGACGGCAGCTGCAGCACGACGGTGTCGGCGAGACCCGGCACCGCGAGGTCGGGGGCGGCGATGCGCGCCAGCAGTCCCATGCCGCTCGAGACCGCGTAGAACGCGCTCACCATTGCGATCACGATCACGGTGGTGCGGCGCGCCGACACGCCGGTCGGGCTCGTGTAGAAGCGCACGAGCACGTGCGGCAGCCCCATCGTGCCCAGCAGCAGGGCGAGCAGGAGGGATGCCGTCTCATAGGCGTCGAACCCCGAGGGACCGGCCTCGGCGGGGAACACGAGCGCGGGGTCGAAGTCGTGCGGACCGCCGCTCAGTGCGAAGGCGATGAGGATGACCGGCACGAGGAGTGCCGTGAGTTTGAGCCAGTACTGGAACGCCTGCACGTAGGTGATCGCGCGCATGCCGCCCGCGGCGACGGCGGCGGCCACGAGCACCGCCACGGTCACCGCGCCCACCCACTCGGGCAGCCCCGCGACGACGACGAGGGTGATGCCCGCACCGTGCAGCTGCGGCACGATGTACAGCCAACCGATGATGAGCACCGCCGCGCTCGTCACCCGTCGCGCCGAGGTCGACTCCAATCGGGCCTCGACGAAATCGGGGATCGTGTACGCCCCGCTGCGGCGCAGGGGGGCGGCGACGAACGCGAGCACCAGCAGATACCCCGCCGCGTAGCCGATCGGGAACCAGAACCCGCGCGCCCCGTCGAGCAGCACCAGCCCCGAGAGCCCCAGGAAGGTGCCCGCCGAGAGGTACTCCCCGCTGATCGCCGAGGCGTTCCACACCGGGCGCACGGTGCGGGAGGCGACGAAGAAGTCGCTCGTCGTGCGCGAGATCCGCAGACCGTAGACGCCGATCAGCAGCGTCGCGACGACCACGAGCGCGACGCCGACGAGATCGAGGACCGCATTCACTCGCGGTCCCGCAGTGCCCGGTACCGACGCTCGTTGCGCGCGGCGGTGCGCACGTACAGCAGCGCGAACACGAGGATCACCGGATAGAACGCGAACGCCTGCAGCAGCCACGACAACGGCAGCCCCCACAGCACGATCCGATCGATCGCGGGAATCAGCGCGATCGTCAACGCCATCGCCAGCACCACCAGCACGAACCCGGCGATCGTGCCGAGGGCGAGCCGGAACTGGCTGCGCATCAGGGCGCGCGCGTACACGGCATCCGCTTCGTCGACCGGAGAGCCCGGCAGGGCGATCCCGCGCGTCGCCGTCGTGGGGCGGCGCGGCGCGGCATCCGCCGTCACCCGCACCCGCTTCGGCGCCTCGGTCACGGCATCCCCTCGCTGCGCACGAGCGCCTCGCGCACGGTCGGCACCAGACGCCTGCTCACCGGCAGCACGATCTCGCCCACCGACACCGACGGATCGGTGCCCGAGAGCCGGGCCTCGGTGACGGCGGATGCCCGCACCAGTGTCGAGCGATGGATGCGCAGGAATCCGGCATCCGCCCATCGCGCCTCGAGCTCGGAGATCGGGATGCGCACGAGATGCCCGGCATCGCCGTCGGCGTGGAGCCGCGAGTAGTCGCCCTGCGCTCGCACCCAGCGGATGTCGCTGCGGCGTACGAAGCGCACCGCCGAGCCGATCGAGACGGGCAGCACCTCGTCGTCACCCGCCGAGGGTGCGTCACCGCGCTCGATCACCCGGTCGACGGCCTGCCGCAGGCGCGCGGCGCGCACGGGTTTGAGCAGGTAGTCGGCCGCGCGCAGTTCGAAGGCCTCGACGGCGCGGGCGTCGTCGGCGGTGACGAAGACCACGGCGGGCGGCTCGGCGAGCGAGAGCAGTCCTCGCGCGAGTTCGGTGCCGAGCAACCCGGGCATATGGATGTCGAGGAAGGCGATGCGCACCGCGCGCTGAGACAGCTGCCGCAGGGCGTCGGCACCCGTCGTGGCCGTGAGGATGTCGCCGATGCGCTCATCGGTGCGCAGCAGGTGCACGAGTTCGTCGAGCGCCGGTCTCTCGTCGTCGGCGACGAGCACGTCGATCATGGCCGCACCTCAGTCGTTGTCCGGGTCGTTCAGCGGTTGCGACTTGGGCACCCGCATGCGCACCAGGGTACCGGCGCCGGTGTTCGTCTCGACGACCAGGCCGCCGTCCGCACCGTAGAGCTGACGCAGACGCGTATCGACGTTGCGCAGCCCCACGTGCAGGCCGTCGTCGGCCGCCGTGAGTGTGGAGCGCAGAGCATCCGGATCCATGCCGATGCCGTCGTCCTCCACCGTGATCTCGGTGTGCGTGCCCTCGTCGCGCGACGCGATCCGGATCTCGCCCCCGCCCTCGCCCGGCTCGAGCCCGTGGCGCACCGCGTTCTCGACGAGCGGCTGCACGGAGAGGAACGGGATCACCGTCGCGAGAGTCTCGGGCGCGATCTGCAGCGTCACGCGCAGACGCTCGCCGAAGCGGGCGCGCTCGAGCTCGAGGTAGGAACGGATGCTCTCGAGCTCATCGGCCACGGTCGTGAATTCGCCCTGCCGCCGGAACGAATAGCGGGTGAAGTCGGCGAACTCGAGCACGAGATCGCGGGCGCGAGCGGGATCGGTCGTGATGAAGGAGGCGATCGCCGTGAGGGCGTTGTAGATGAAGTGCGGCGAGATCTGCGCGCGCAGCGAGCGCAGTTCGGCCTCGGCGAGCTGGGTGCGCGAGGCGTCGAGTCCGCCCAGCTCCACCTGAGCCGCGCACCAGTCGGCGACCTCTTCGGCCGCCCGCACCAGCGCCGCCCGCACCGGGGCGGCGAACGCGACGACCACGCCGATCACGTGGCCGTCGACGACGATCGGCGCACCGACGCCCTCGAGGTGGTCGTCGGCGGCCTGCGAGGGGAAGACCTGTCGGCGACCCGACTCGCGCACGCGGGTCGCGATCCGCACGGCCGCGGCCTCCAGCCCGTCGGGCGCGCCGTCGAACGAGACGGTGTCGTCGTCGGCGACGATCGCGACGGCGGCACTGCCGAGCAGCACGCGCAGCTGCCGGGCGGCCTTCCCGACCTCCGGCGCCGAGAGGCCCGCGCGCAGATGCGGAGCGGCGAGACTCGCGTGATGCAACGCCCGCAGAGCTGCCTGCTCGCCCTCGCTGCCGAGATCGGCCGCGCCGCGCGCGAGACGGCGGGCGAGCAGCAGCAGCACCGTCAGCGCGATGCCGCCGAGCACGCCCAGCACGGCGGCGAGAACGACGTCGGTCATGTGATCAGCCTAGGCACCCTTCGTCTTGTCGCTCCGCTCCTCGCTCAGGGACCGGACACTGCCGGTTCCTGAGCGAGCGGAGCGAGACGAAGGGCCCACCACGCACCGGTCAGCAGCACCGGGCGCCGGGGTTGCGGTCCTGGTCGTCCATGCGCTGACGCCAGAACTGGCGCTCGGTCATCGGGTCCTCGTCCGGATGATGACGACGGTGATGGGCGACATAGGTCGCGTAGGCCGTGTCGCCCATCAGCGTCGTCATGTACCAGCGGATGCCGCGCCCGACCCGCGCCGCGGCACCGAGCAGTGCACGCAGCGGAGTGGGCGCGGCATCCGTGTGATGGATCACCATGTCAGTGGCTCGAGACCTTGCGCTCGTCGGCGAGGATCGGCTCCCACTGCTTCTCGAGCTCGCGCTCGTCGGCGTTGGGCAGGAAGCCCGCCGGGGCGAACCGGCGCGAGGCGACCGGTTCGTCTTCGGTGTTCTCGCCGCCGCCGTTGCGGATCGCCTTGATGGTGACGAGGATCGCCGCGATCATGACGATCAGCGCGAGCGTCACGAAGATGATCGAGAGCGTGCCCTGCACGGCCGTGTTGCGGATGACCGCCTCGAGCACCTCGCGTTCGCCGAGCGACGTGTCACCGGTGTTCAGCGCCTCGAGGTAGCGGAAGTGGTTCGCCCAGTATCCGATCGCCGGGACCGGCGAGAAGATCTTGTAGAGCGAGGCCGTGACCGTGACGACCGCGGTGAACGCGAGCGGCAGGCCGATGATCCACAACCACTTGACGTAGCTGCGGCCGCGCTTGGCGACGATCGCCATCACCACGGCGAGCGCGATCGCGGCGAGCAGCTGGTTCGCGATGCCGAACAGCGGGAAGAACGTGTTGATGCCGCCGAGCGGGTCGGTGACGCCGAGGATGAGGATCGCTCCCCAGCCGGCCACCATGATCGCCGTGCAGATCCACACGCCGGGCCGCCACGAGACGTCGCGGAACTTCGGGAACCAGGCGCCGATCGAGTCCTGCAGCATGAAGCGGGCGACGCGGGTACCGGCATCCACCGCCGTGAGGATGAACAGCGCCTCGAACATGATCGCGAAGTGGTACCAGAACGCCATGAGCGCCTGCCCGCCGAGCGCCTGCTGCATGATGTGCGCGAGGCCGAGCGCGAGGGTCGGGGCACCGCCGGTGCGCGAGACGATCGACTCCTCGCCGACCGCCTGGGCCGTACCGGTGAGTATCTCGGGGGTGAGGTTCACCCCCGTCAGACCCAGCGAGTTCACGAAGGCGACCGCGCCTTCGACCGTGCCGCCCGTCACCGCCGATGGCGCGTTCATCGCGAAGTAGATGCCCTGGTCGATCGAGATCGCGGCGACGAGCGCCATGATCGCGACGAACGACTCCATGAGCATGCCGCCGTAGCCGATGAAGCGCGTCTGACGCTCCTTCTCGACGAGCTTGGGCGTCGTGCCGGAGGCGATCAGGGCATGGAAGCCCGACAACGCTCCGCAGGCGATGGTCACGAACAGGAAGGGGAAGAGAGGACCGGCGAACACCGGCCCCATGCCGTTCTCGCCGAAGATGCTGACCGCGGGCACCGTGATCTCGGGGCGCACCAGGATGATCGCGCCGGCGAGCATCACGATCACACCGATCTTCATGAACGTCGAGAGGTAGTCGCGGGGAGCGAGCAGCAGCCACACCGGGAGCACCGCGGCGATGAAGCCGTAGATGATGATGCCCCACGCGATCGTGGTGCGGTCGAGGTGGAAGATCGCCTGGCCCCACTCGGTGCCGGCGACCCAGCCGCCGCCGATGATCGCGGCCATGAGCAGCACGAACCCGATGATCGAGACCTCGGTGACCTTGCCCGGGCGCAGGAAGCGCAGGTAGATACCCATGAAGATCGCGATCGGGATGGTCATCGCCACCGAGAAGACGCCCCAGGGGCTCTCACCGAGGGCGTTGACGACGACGAGCGCGAGGATCGCGACGATGATCAGCATGATCAGCAGCGAAGCGATGATCGCGGCGGTGCCGCCGATCCGCCCGAGTTCCTGACGTGCCATCTGGCCGATGGTGCGGCCTCCGCGGCGCATCGAGAAGAACAGCACGGTGTAGTCCTGCACGGCGCCCGCGAGCACGACACCCACGATGATCCAGATCGTGCCGGGCAGGTAGCCCATCTGCGCGGCGAGCACGGGGCCGACGAGCGGGCCGGCGCCGGCGATCGCGGCGAAGTGGTGCCCGTAGAGCACGCGGCGGTCGGTGGGGACGTAGTCCTTGCCGTCCTGCTTGACCTCGGCCGGTGTCGCGCGGCGGTCGTCGGGGCGGGTGATGTACTTCTCGATCACCTTCGAGTAGAAGCGGTAGCCGATCAGATAGGTGCAGACCGCCGCGAAGACGAACCAGATCGCGTTCACGGTCTCGCCGCGCACGATCGCGAGCATCACCCAGGCGACACCGCCGAGCAGCGCGATCGCCGTCCAGATCAGGATCTTCGGGAGGGTCCAGCGCCGGCTCTTCTCCTCGTGCTCAGGGGAGAGGGCGACGGGTGGGAGTTTCGGGTCGGTGACGATGATGGGCTCGTCGTCGACGGTTCCGGCGCCGCGTCGGCGCGACGAAGGTGCAGTCATGGGGTTCTCCTCGGGGTGCGCGTCATTGCGTTCCCCCACGCTAGGAAACGGGGCGGGGGTCGAGGAGCGGGAGCGGATGCCGTGCGACGAGCGGCATCGACGATGCGACGAACGGATGCCGCGGCATCCGTTCCTGAACGGCACCCAGGGCGATGTCCGACGTCGCGGATACACTCGCGACAATGCCCTCCCCCTCTGAGAACGCACCCGACTCGTTCGTCCGCGTCCGCGGAGCGAACGAGAACAACCTCCGCTCCGTCGATGTCGACATGCCGCGCGATCGAATCGTCGCGTTCACCGGAGTCTCGGGATCGGGCAAGTCGTCGCTCGCGTTCGGCACCATCTTCACGGAAGCCCAGCGCCGATATCTCGAGTCGGTGGCGCCGTATGCGAGGCGGCTCATCCAGCAGGGCCACGATCCGCACGTCGAATCGATCTCGGGCCTGCCCCCGGCGGTCGCCCTGCAGCAGCGGCGCGGCGCGCCCAGCTCGCGATCGAGCGTCGGCTCCGTGACGACGCTGTCGAACTCTTTGCGCATGCTCTTCTCCCGGGCGGGCACCTTCCCGGAGGGTTTCACGACCCGGCTCGACTCCGATGCGTTCTCTCCCAACACCGTCGCCGGAGCCTGCCCGGAGTGTCACGGCATCGGCGTCGCGCACAGCGTCACCGAGGACTCGCTCGTGCCCGACCCTTCGCTGAGCATCCGCGAAGGTGCGATCGCCGCCTGGCCGGGCGCGTGGCAGGCGAAGAACCTGCGCGACATCACCATCGCGCTCGGCTACGACGTCGACGTCCCCTGGCGGGATCTTCCCCGTGCCGATCGCGAGTGGCTGCTCTTCACCGACGAGCAGCCGGTCGTGCAGATCACCCCGCAGCGCGACCGCGTGGCCAAGCCCTACAACGGCATGTTCTGGAGCGCCGAGAAGTACGTCTTCCATACGCTCGCCGACTCCAAGAGCCAGATGATGCGCACCAAGGTGCTCCAGTTCGTGCGATCCGGGCCGTGCCCGCTGTGCGGGGGGACGGGGTTGCGGCGCGAGGCGCTGGCCGTCACGTTCGCCGGCCGGTCGATCGCCGAGCTCAACGCTCTCCCGCTGACCGACCTCGCCGACGTCATCCGCCCGACGACGCAGCTCACCGAGGTCACGCCGGCGCTCCCCACCACTCTCTCGGGCGAGCGCACCGACGTCGCCGTCGCCCTCACGACCGATCTCCTCGCGCGCATCGAGGTGCTCACCGACCTGGGGCTCGGCTACCTGGGGCTGGGCCGAGCGACGACCACCCTGTCCCCCGGTGAGATGCAGCGGCTCCGGCTCGCGACGCAGCTGCGGTCGGGACTCTTCGGAGTGGTCTACGTGCTCGACGAGCCCTCGGCCGGTCTGCATCCCGCCGACGCCGAGCAGCTGCTCGACGTGCTCGCACAGCTCAAGCGCTCCGGGAACTCGGTCTTCGTGGTCGAGCACAACATGGACATCGTCCGGCACGCCGATTGGATCGTCGACGTCGGCCCCGGTGCCGGCGAAGGCGGTGGGCACGTGCTCTACAGCGGTGCGGTGCCGGGGCTCGCCGCTGTCGAGGCATCCGTCACCCGGCCGTTCCTGTTCCCCGACGCGCATGCGGCATCCGTGACGCGACGCGACCGCCGAGAGGCGTCGGCGTGGCTCACTGTCGAGGGCGTGAGCCTGCACAACCTCGCCGACATCGATGCATCCGTCCCGCTCGGCTCCCTCGTCGCCGTGACGGGTGTCTCGGGGTCGGGCAAGTCGACACTCGTCAGTCGGGTGCTCCCCGATGTCGTGCGCGCGCACCTGCGCTCGGACGACGCCCCCGACGAGATCGACGACGCCCCGGTCGATATGGGAGCCGACGACTCCCGGCCGGCCGAGGCGACGGTGCCGGATGCGGGCGTCGACACCCTGACCGTGCGCGACGTGCGCGGTCTCGAGCACATCGATCGCCTCGTACGGGTCGACCAGAAGCCGATTGGCCGCACACCGCGCTCCAACCTCGCGACTTACACGGGCCTGTTCGATGCCGTACGTGCGGTCTTCGCCCGCACCGACCTCGCCCGCGAGCGCGGTTACGGCGCCGGACGCTTCTCGTTCAATGTCGCGGGCGGGCGCTGCGAGACCTGCCTCGGCGAGGGATTCGTCTCGGTCGAGTTGCTGTTCCTCCCCGGCAGCTACGGGCGCTGCCCGACGTGCGACGGCGCGCGGTACAACGCCGAAACGCTCGAGGTCACCTACGACGGTCGGACCATCGCCGACGTGCTCGCCCTCACCGTCGAGCAGGCAGCCGAGGCGCTGGCCTCGATTCCGGCGGCGGCGCGCAGCCTGCGTGCTCTCCTCGACGTCGGGCTCGGATACCTCCGCCTCGGTCAGCCCGCCACCGAGCTCTCCGGCGGCGAGGCGCAGCGCATCAAACTGGCGACCGAGCTGCAGCGCGTGCGCCGTGGCCACACTCTGTATCTGCTCGACGAGCCGACCACCGGGTTGCACCCCGCCGACGTGCAACGGCTGCTCGCGCAGCTGCACACGCTGGTCGACTCCGGAGACACCGTGGTCGTCGTCGAGCACGAGATGGACGTCGTCGCCGCAGCGGACTGGGTCATCGACCTCGGGCCCGCCGGAGGCGACGCGGGGGGCCGCGTCATCGCGGCCGGAACCCCGGAGCACGTCGCGCAGAATCCCGCGAGCCGCACGGCGCCCTACCTGGCCGAACGCCTGCGCTGACGACCGACGCCGTGCTTTTGCACGGCCCCCTCGGCATCCGCACATCGTGCGCGCAAGTAGGCTGGAACCGTGGCCCGAACCTCCGCTCTGCCGACCCGCGTGCTGCTGATCTGCGCCGCGATCGGCGTCGCGACCGGCCTCATCGGAGGCATCGCCGGATGGGTCACGCCGATCCTGCTCGCGAGCCCCCTGCTCTTCCTCTACGGGCTCGTGCTCGGCTCGCACGTGCTGCCGGGGATCATCGCGCAGGAGGTGCTGCGGCGCCCGTTCGTGGCGCTCATCACGCACCTGATCGCCGCCCTCGTCTCGAGCGCGTTCAACCCGGCCTGGGCGCTGCGCTTCATCGGCACGGCGCTGCTGTTCGGCGCGATCCAGGAGGGCGTCGCGGCTCTCACCCGCTACCGCGCCTGGGGCGCCTGGCGCTTCTTCATCTCGGCGGCGCTGATCGGCGTCGTCGTAGCGGTCGCCGTGTTCTTCGCCGCACATCTCGGCACGATGCCGCTGTGGGCGCAGATCACGTACCTCGCGATCTCGGTGCTCGGCCCCATCGCGTGGACCGCGATCGGCCTCGCGGTCGGCACGGCGCTCAGCCGCGCCGGCGTCGCCCGTCGCTGAGCGCGTCGTTCCCGGCATCCGTCTCGCTCGACTCTCCGTGAGGGGTCAAGACACGCCTCAGTGGATGCCGGGCGTGAGGCGTGTCTTGACCCCTCACGCACTCACGAATGCACGTCGCGAGGTCAGGTAAGGCTCGGCTAAGTTAGAGACGTACGTTCCACCGAAGACGTACGTCCACCGACCCGGGGTCTCGCCGTGCGCCCATCCGCGCCTCTTCTCCGCGTGCGTGATGTCTCTCTCACCCACGCGGATGCCGCGCACCCCTCCCCGCGCGACGTGACCTTCGACATCGACCCGGGCGAGGTCGTGCTGCTGCTCGGCCCCTCGGGCTCGGGCAAGTCCACGCTCACGCTCGCGCTGAACGGGCTCATCCCGCACGCGCTTCCCGCCGCCATGACCGGCACGGTCGAGGCGGGCGGGGTCGCCACCGCCGACGCGCAGACCTCCGAGCTGAGCACGCGGGTCGCGATGGTCTTCCAGGACCCGGATGCCCAGATCGTCACCGGAACCCTCTACGACGAGGTCGCGTTCGGCCCCGAGAACCTGCGCCTGCCCCTCGCCGAGGTCACCGCCCGCACCGAAGATGCCCTGCGCCGCGTCGGGCTATGGGAGCGCCGCGACGACAACCCCGACCGGCTCTCCGGCGGCGGGCGCCAGCGCCTCGCGATCGCCTGCGCCCTCGCCATGGGGTCGCCGTTGATCGTGCTCGACGAGCCGACCGCGAACCTCGACCCGCAGGGCATCGATGACGTCTACGCCGCCCTCGCCGACGTGATCGCCGCGGGCGACCGGGCGATCCTCCTCGTCGAGCACAACCTCGACGCCGCGATGGGATTCGTCACCCGCACGATCGTGCTCGACCGCGAGGGACGCGTCGCGTACGACGGTCCGGTCGCCGAGATCCTCCGCGCGCACACAGACGAGCTCGTCGCGATGGGGGTGTGGCTGCCCGCGGCGACGCTGGCAGCGTTGCGACTGCGCGATGACGGCATCCGTCTCGACCCCCTGCCCCTGACACCCGACGAGCTGGCGGCGCAGCTGCCCCCGGCATCCGCTCGCGCGAGCGCGGCCGCGACCGCGACCGCGATCGACCCGACGACGGATGCCGCGCCCTCGGGCGAGGCGATCATCCGGGCGCGCGGGCTCACCGTGCGCCGGGGCCGCACCGAGATCCTGCACGGCATCGACCTCGATCTCACGCCCGGCAGCCTCACCGCCATCGTCGGCGCCAACGGGGCCGGCAAGACCACGCTCATCCAAGCGCTCGCCGGCGTCGTGCCCCCGCCGAAGCGGCAGGTCGACGTCGACGGCATCGATCCCGGACGGGCCGCTCCTCGCGACCTCGCCGCCCGCATCGGCTTCGTGTTCCAGAACCCCGAGCACCAGTTCATCGCGCACACGGTGTTCGACGAGCTCGCGCACGGGCTGACCCTTCGACAGGCTCAGGGGCCGCAGGGCGAGCAGATCACGGATGCCGAGATCACCGAGCGCGTGACCGAGATGCTCGAGCGCTTCGGCCTCGCGCACAAGGCCGACGTGCATCCGTTCCTGCTGTCGGGCGGCGAGAAGCGCCGCCTGTCGGTGGGCACCGCGCTGATCACCCGCCCCCGCGTTCTCGCGCTCGACGAGCCGACATTCGGCCAGGATCGCGCGCGGGCGACCGAGCTGCTCGCGCTGCTGCAGAGTCTGCGCGCCGAGGGTACGACGATCGTGATCGTCACCCACGACCTGCAGCTCGTCGCCGAGCACACGACGCACACCGTGATCCTCGCCGACGGGCGCGTGCACGCGAGCGGACGCACGGCCGATCTCTTCCGCGACGAGCAGACGTTCACCTCGGCGGGGCTCCGCCTGCCCGCTCTGCAGCGGGTGCTCGCGGCGCACGCACGGGGGGCCGAGGCATGACCTCGACCATCGTCGACCCTTACGCACGGATGACCGTCACCTCGCGGCATCAGTTCCTCTACGCCCTCAACCCGCTCGCGAAGGTGGCGGGATTCGCCCCGGCGATGATCTTCCTGGTGTTCGTGCGCGACCTCGCCACCCCGACCGCGTTCCTGCTGCTCGCCTATGTGCTGCTGCTCGTCGGCGCCCGCCTCACCTGGCGTCTGCTCCTGCTGCTCGCGGTGCTGCCCGTCGGCATGGCCGTGATCGGCGTGAGCTTCTCGCTCTGGGTCGACACCGCGCTCGTCGGCGACACGACCCCGGTGTTGCAGATCGGCGACTGGACGCTCTACAGCGGAGCACTGATGATCGGTTTCGCGACGGCGCTGCGCCTCGGCGCGATCATCTCGCTCGCCCTCATCGGCGGGCTCACCACCAGCGGACCCGACCTCGTGCGGGCGAGCGTGCAGCAGCTGCGGGTTCCGTACCGCATCGGCTACACGGCGTTGGCCGCGTTCCGCTTCGTGCCGCGCTTCGGCTACGAGCTCTCGGTCATCCGCGCAGCCCATCGCGTGCGAGGACACCACGGCGGAGGCGGCCCCTTCTCGCGCATCGCGCGCGGCTGGGGCTACATCGTGCCGCTGCTCGCCGGGGCCATCCGGCACGCCGAGCGCGTCGCCCTCGCGATGGACTCCCGGGCCTTCGGTGCACACCCCACCCGCACCGAGCGGCATCTGGTGCCGTTCCGCACGCGAGACACGATCTTCGTCGTGCTGAGCCTCGCGGCATCCGCGGTGATCCTGCTCGTGTTCTTCCCCTGGCAACCGCCCTCCCTCTGAAAGGCACCCGATGGCGTTCAGCAAGCTCGTCAAGCCCGAGACGCAGGAACTCGTGCACCTCACCGTGCTGCGCTCCGAGCGTCTCTCCCCGCACTGGATGCGCGTGACCCTCGGCGGCGGTGAGATCGAGAAGTTCCGGCCGATGGGCTTCGATCAGTGGTTCCGCCTGTTCCTGCCGATCGGCGGCGACGCCGGACTCGATCGCGTGCCCGCCAAGGCCAACAAGATGTTCGGGTACCTGAAGTTCCTGCGCATCCCCGACGGCGAGCGCCCCGTGATGCGCAACTACAGCGTGCGCGCGTACCGACCGGCCGACGGCGATCGCGGCGCCGAGATCGACGTCGACTTCGTGCTGCACGGATCGGCCGCCGAGGGCACCGCCGGACCCGCATCGCGGTGGGCCGAGACCTGCACCCCGGGCGAGCACGTGCTCATCATCGACGAGGGCCTCACCTTCAACCCCGAGCGCGGTGTCGACCGGGTGCTGCTCGTGGGCGACGAGACGGCCCTGCCGGCGATCGCGTCGATCGCGGCATCCGTTCCCGCGGGCGCGACCGGCACCGCGATCATCGAGGTGCCGTCGCTCGACGACGCCCTCGACTTCCCCCACCCCGAGGGACTGTCGGTCGAGTGGGTGCTGCGCCCGCACGACGAGCAGCCGGGAGCCCTCGCGCTGCAGCGGGTGGCCGAGCTCGACCTGCCGGCCGAGACGTTCCACACCTACGCGGCCGGCGAGCAGTCGCTCGCTTCGGGTGTACGCAAGCTGCTCGTCGGCGAGCGCGGCGTCGACAAGAGCACCGTCAGCTTCTGCGGCTACTGGAAGATCGGTGCCGCCTCCCCGACGTCGAAGGCCGCTCGCGAGGCCGCCGCGGAGCCGCTCGGATGAGCGAGGCGGATGCCGCTTCGTCGGCTGCCGGTTCGGGCGCGGATGCGGCGACGGAAGCGGATGCCGTGGCGACGCGGCCCGCGCGCGGACGGATGCGCTTCCCCACTGCCCTGCTGCTGACCTGCGCGGCGCTCGGCGTCGCCGGGGCGGTTCTGCTCGCGCCGATGAACTGGCTCTCGACCCTGCTCACCGGACCACTGCCCTTCCTCGGGATGGGCCTCGCCGGGCTCTGGCTGCTGCCCTCGGTGATCGCGCTGCGTTTGCTCAAGCGTCCGCTCGTCGGCTTGCTCGTCGCGCTGATCGCGGGGCTCGTCATGGTGCCGTTCTCGGGGTACGGCTTCGGCAGCGTCGCCACGAACCTCTGGTGGGCGGCGTTCACCGAGCTGCCGTTCCTGTTCGTGCTGTGGCGCTACTGGGGCACCTGGATGCACTACGTCGGAGCGGTCGCCGTCGCGATCGTCTACCCGATCTCGGCATGGGCGTGGTTCGACCTGGGCAGCTTCGGCCTCGGATACCAGGCGGCGTTCTTCGCCGTCACGATGGCCAGCTGCGTCGCGGCGACGGCCCTCGGCATCCTGATCGCGGATCGCCTACGCCGCGCCGGCGTCGGCGGACGCCGCTGACGCGCGGCGTTAATGCCGGACGACGATCACAGTGCGAGGTGCATGCGAAGGCACTCGTCGACCTCTCCCATCAGTTCGGCAGGCACCCATCCCACCGGCCGAACAACGCGCGAGGTCGCGATCGTGCGGACTTGTTCGATCTGAACCTTCGAATCGACACTGAGCCCGGTGCCCGCCGCAGGCAACAGAACCTGAAATGGGAGGACTCGCGCGACATTGGAGGTGACCGGCGCGACCGTTACCGTCGCGCGCGTGCTGCGTACAGCCGCGGTGTTGGCCGTGTTGTTGCTGACGACAACGGCAGGACGGGTCTTCGCGGCCTCGGCCCCGACAACCGGGTCGAAGGCGACCAGCACGATCTGGCCGCGCCGCAGCAGCGTGGTCGACGGCGCACTCACGCTGAGGCGAGTCCGTCGCTGGCAGCCGTGTCCCATTCGTCGTCGTAGCCTTCAGCGAATGCTTCGGCGTAGGCATCTGCCAGACGGCTCTCGCGCAAGAGCGACACAGCATCCTGAACCGCCGCCGACCGGGTGGCGTATTTTCCCATCAGGACCTCCGCGTCGAGGAACGCTACGTCGCTCGCACTGAGGCTGAGGCTGACCTTGCTGTTCGTCATGACTCAATGCTACTCGGGTAGCAAGGATATTGCCACCTCCTAGCATTCGCGCTTGGGACGTCGCGCAAGCCCCAGCACAGCTTCGGAGATCCGCGCCAACACGCCGGGCAGACGGATGCCGTGACGGCGCGTCGCGCGCAGATCTCCGAAGTTGTGCGGGGGGCGGGGGCCTTCGACGGGCTCAGGGACACAGCTCGAGGGACCGGGGCGGCAGCCGTCAGCGCTTGCCGGCGATCTGGCGGCCGACGATCTCGCGCATGATCTCGTTCGTGCCGCCGTAGATGCGGTGCACGCGGGCGTCGAGGAACGCGCGGGCGATCGGGTACTCGGTGATGTAGCCGTAGCCGCCGTGCAACTGCACGCCCTGATCGAGCACCTCCCACTCGCGCTCGGTGGCCCAGAATTTGACCTTCGCGGCCTCCTCGGCCGACAGCTTGCCCTGCGAGTACGCGAGCAGCGCCCGATCGATGTACGCCCACAGCGCGTCGACCGTGGTGGCCATGTCGGCGATCGTGAAGCGGCTGTTCTGGAAGTCGATGATCCGCTCGCCGAACGCCTCGCGGTCCTTCGTGTAGGCGACGGTCCAGTCGAGGGCGGCCTGCGCGGCCGCGGCACCCGCGACGCCGATCGACAGGCGCTCGAGCGGCAGGTTCATCATGAGCTGCACGAACCCCTTGCCCTCGACCCCGCCGATGAGGTTCTCGTCGGGCACGAACACGTCGCTGAACGACAGCTCCGCCGTGTCGTGGCCCTGGAAGCCCATCTTGTGCAGCTTCTTGCCGTGGTCGAAGCCCTCCATGCCGTTCTCGATGAGCACGAGGCTGAAGGCATCCGGTCGGTTGCCCTCACCGGTCTTCACGAACGTGACGACCAGGTCGGCGGTCGCGCCCGACGAGATGAACGTCTTGGCGCCGTTGACGATGTACCCGCCGTCGACCTTCTTGGCGGTGGTCTGGATGCCGCGCAGGTCGCTTCCCGCGCCGGGCTCGGTCATCGCGAGCGCGCCGACGACCTCGCCGGTCGCCATCCGCGGCAGCCATTTCGACTTCTGCTCCTGGGTGCCCATGTGCACGAGGTACGGAACCGCCAGGTCGTCCTGGATGCCGAAGGCCCCGGCGAGCGAGCCCGCACCGGCGGCGATGACCTCTTCGTTCACGACCGCGCGGAAGCGGTAGTCCTGCAGCATCCCGGCCCCGCCGAACTCCTCGGGAACCGACAGGCCGATGATCCCGGCCTCGCCCGCCGCTCGCATGGTGTCGCGGTCGACCTCGCCCGCGGCATCCCACCGCTCGATGTCCGCACCCGTCACGTGGCGCTTGACGAAGTCCTTGACGAGGTCGCGGAAGGCCTCGTGATCCTCTTCATAGATGTCGCGTTCCATTGCGCGTCCTCCTGAACGTGTCGGCGTCTTTGCTCCCGCGATTCTAGGGCGACGACGGATGCCGCGACAGGACGTTGTGGGAATGCATCCCGCGTTTCGTGGTACTGGGTACCGCGATTGTGGGATGCCTCCGAGCGTCGTTCAGGGCAGGTAGTCGGGCGCGGCAGGAAGGCCGAAGAACTCCTCGAGCGTGTGGAACCCGCCCGCCTGGTAGGCCGCGGCGAGGTCGCGCCCCACGTAGCGCAGGTGCCACGGCTCGGGAGCGTACCCGGTGACACCGGAGCCCCCGTCCTCGTAGCGCACGATGAACCCGTACTCCCACGCGTGGGCGGCGACCCAGTCGCTCTGCGTGGTGCCGCCGAACCCGTCGAGCCCGCCGCAGCCCAGGCCGCACGCGACGACGTCGACCGCGAGGCCGGTCTGGTGCTCCGAGTGTCCGGGGCGCGCGGATCCGGCATCGGCCCCGACCTGCCCCTGGTCGCGCACGTGCGACTCGTAGGTCGTGACCTGCAGGCCGTACGAGCGGTAGCCGTTGTTCGCACCGAGGCGCCCGACCCCGGCCTCGATGGCCGCGTTCGCCATGTCGCCGACCGCGGTCGCGACGTCGGTGCGCACCTGCCCGGATGCCGTGGTCATCTGCAGCGGCACGTCGGCGAGGGCGCCGGGTGCGTAGTCGGCGGGGTCGAGCGGTCGCGCCTTGTTGACGACGACCCACACCCGGGCGGGGTCGGAGAGCGAGATGCACGGCGCGTTGCCCGCCACGACGGCGGCGCGGAACGCCTCGCCCCCGCCGAAGCCGGCGATGGTGGCCGCGTCGTCTCCGGCGGCGAGCGACTCCTGCACGGATGCTTCGGCGCACGGGTCGGCGGCCGGGGTGGAGCCGACGTCGACCGAGGGCACCTGCACGACCGCGACCGGCTCGGGCATTCGTGAGGCTTCGGGCGCCGAGGATGCCGGCGCCGAAGCGAGGGAGAGGAGGATGCCGATGGCGGTCACCGCGACGCCGATCGGCAGGGCGGGACCACGGATCGGGGAGCGCGGAGCCGCATGCTGAGCGTGCGGCGATTCGGGCATGATCTCCATTCTGCCCCGATCACCGCGCGGTGACCGATATGCATTCACAGGCAGGCACCGGAGCGACGGCATCCGCGGGGTGCGCCGACCGGGGTCGACCAGTACCTGCCGACCCCGGGGCAGCCGGACGTAGGCTGAGGGGATGAACGCTCACGTGCGGGATCCCCGGGTGTGTCCGACCTGCGGCGGGGCGTTGAAATTCGAGATCCTCGACGACGAGCGCTTCCTCGTTGTCTGGTCGTGCGTGGAATGCGGGTTGATCCGGGCGACCGAACCGACGGGATAACTTCTTCGTCATTTTCTTCGAACCTCGCTTGCGTTAACTTCGGATGCATGTTCGAATGAAGCATGCGTTGGCAGGGACAGAAGCTCGGAGAGACGGATGCCGCGGCGCTCCCCGGTCTCGAAGACCGGTCGAGCGTGCTGCGCTCGGTGACGACCCCCGAGTTCGCCGGCATGACCTTCCACGAGGTGCTGTCGAAGTCGGCGCTCAACCATGTTCCCGGCGCGTCGCGCATGCCGTTCGCGTGGACGATCAACCCCTATCGGGGATGCAGTCATGCCTGTGTCTACTGCGTCTCGCCGGACACGTTGATCCTCTGCGCCGACGGGCGCCAGCGTCCCCTACGCGACCTGGAGATCGGCGACCAGATCATCGGCACCGAGCGCGAGGGCGCGTACCGCCGCTATGTGCCTACCGAAATCCGCGCCAAGTGGTCGACCCGCAAGGCGGCGTATCGGGTGACGCTGGCCGACGGCACCGAGATCATCGCGAGCGGGGATCACCGATTCCTGACCGAGCGCGGATGGAAGCACGTCACCGACGCAGAGTCCGGGCAGAGACCGCACCTCACCACGAACAACCGGTTGTTGGGGTTCGGAATCGGGCCGGCGGGGGCAGACATCGACCAGACGAGCGCCGATTATCGACGCGGCTACCTGGCCGGGATGATCCGCGGAGACGGAATGATCTTCCACGGCACCTATCCCAGCCCGGAGCGGGTGCGGAAGGTACACATGTTCCGCCTGGCGCTGGTCGATCCGGAGGCTCTCGACCGGACTCGGGAGTTCCTCGAAGCTGAGGATGTGCCGACGAGGACCAGACCATTCGCCGCTCAGACCGAGACTCGGAGCGCTGCGAACGCGATTCACACGGCGGCTCGCGCGGGAGTCGAGCGGATCGAGCAGCTCATCCTCTCGCCCGAGGACCCGAACGAGAGCTGGTTCGCTGGATTCCTCGGCGGCATCTTTGATGCGGAAGGGAGTTGTTCGCGCGGAGTGCTCCGCATCTCGAATGGGGATCCCGAACTCATCCGCCTGATCGAGCAGGGCATGCGCGCCTTCGACGTTCCCCACATCGTCGAAGGCGCGCGCGCTAACGGTGTCCGCGACGTGCGCGTGACGGGCGGGCTACCCAGCCGCCAGAGGTTCTTCGCGATCGCCTCACCTGCCATCACGCGAAAACTCGACATCATCGGAACCGCTGTGAAAACGGCATCTGATCTCCGGGTCGTGTCGATCGAACCCCTCGGTGAAGAGCAGGACCTCCTCGACATCACGACCGGGACCGGCGATTTCGTCGCCAACGGAGTCATCAGCCACAACTGCTTCGCCCGTGGGACGCACGAGTACCTCGACCTCGACGGCGGGTCGGACTTCGACTCTCAGATCGTGGTCAAGGTGAACGTCGTCGAGGTGCTCGAGCGTGAACTGCGCAAGGGCAGCTGGCACCACGAGACCGTGGCGCTGGGCACGAACACCGATCCCTACCAGCGGGCCGAGGGGCGCTACAAGCTCATGCCCGGGATCATCGAGACGCTCGCGGCATCCGGCACCCCGATCTCGATCCTCACGAAGGGCACGCTGATCCGCCGTGACATCCCTCTGCTCGTGAAGGCCGCGCAGCGCGTGCCGATCGACGTGCAGATGTCGATCGCGATGTACGACGACGAGCTGCAGAAGGCGATCGAACCGGGAACCCCGAGCACGCAGGCGAGGCTCGACACGGTGAAGGCGCTGTCGGATGCCGGTTTCCCCGTCACCGTCTTCCTCATGCCGATCCTGCCGCACATGACCGACTCGGTCGACGCGATCGCGCATGCGCTCGAACGCATCAAGATGGCGGGCGCGCGCACGGTGATCTACGGAGCGCTGCATCTGCGGCCGGGTGTGAAGCCGTGGTTCTTCCAGTGGCTCGGAGAGCACCGGCCCGACCTCGTCTCGTCGTACCGCGGCCTCTACCCGGGGGCCTCCGCCGAGGCGCCGAAGCCCTATCGGCAGTGGCTCGCGAAGCGCGTCAAACCGCTGATCCGGGTGCACGGCCTCGACGCGCGCCACGAAGACGACTACCCCCGGCGCGGATTCCGTCCGGGGCAGGGGCATGTCGAGTCGATCTGGCGTCAGGACGGAGCGCAGACGACGGGGCGGGCACCGGGCAGCCCGAGCCCGGCCGTCACGTTCCGGACCACCGGTTCGGCGACCTCGACCCCCGCGCAGCCCATGCTGTTCTGAGCGTGGGCTGCGGCATCCGCTGGTCGGGGCGAAGGGCCGCAGGCCCGTAGGCTCGGTGACTATGGCTACCGGCTCCACCATCCACACGTTCGACGTGCAACTCGCAGACACCGATCGCGGGGTCTACGAGGACTTCTCGTTGCGCGTGGCGAGGCATCCGTCCGAGACCGACGCCTACATGATCACCCGCATCCTCGCCTACGGCCTCGAGTTCGCCGAGGGCATCGGATTCAGCGAGGGCATCTCGAAGACCGATGAGCCGGCCGTTCTCGTCCGCGACCTCACCGGCGCGATCACCGCCTGGATCGAAGTCGGCGCTCCCGACGCCGAACGCCTGCACTACGGCAGCCGCCTCGCCGAGCGCACCGTGGTCTACACGCATCGCGACCCCGAGAAGGTCATGCTCCCCTGGGCCGGCAAGCGCATCCATCGCTCCGAGGACCTGCGCGTGTTCAGCTTCGACCCCGGGTTCATCGACCAGGTCACGCCGCACATCGAGCGCCGCAACACGCTCACCCTCACGGTGACCGAACAGGTGCTCTACCTCGACCTCAACGGCGCCAACCTCACCACCGCGATCCACGAGCACGAGCTCGGGTAGCCCCTGAGGGGTCAAGACGTCCGCACCCTGGGGAGGAGATCGCTCGTTCCGCAGGAGATCTCTCGTTCCGCAGGAGCCTCTCGCGGATCCGCTCCTGCGTATCATGCGATCTCCTCCGTCACGTGCGTGCACCCGCCCGCCCGCCTGCCTGCCCGCCCAACTTCGGAGATCGGGCGCGACACGCCGCGCCAACGGCCCTGAACTCCGGCGTGTCGCCTCAGAACACCGAAGTCGTGCCGCGGCTCCGGCGCGAGGGGTCGGAAAAGGCCGGGTCGGATGCTTCCGACCCGGCCTTTCGTGACCCCTCAGGTCACGCGCGCCTCAGCCCACGCGACCCTCGGCTGGCGGGGCTCAGCCCGCGCGACCCTCAGCCCGCGCGAACCTCGGCCCGCGCGACCCTCTGGCTCAGCGGGTGAGCGCCTCCGCCGTGGGGGTGCGACCGGTGATCTCGTCGATGATGTCGTCGTCGATGCGCGCGTTCTCGAACGGCGCGTCGATCTCGGCCCGGTCGAGCAGCTCGGTCATGCGACGCTGACGCTGACGCGTGATGAGCGTGACGACGCGGCCCGAGCGACCGGCGCGGCCGGTACGGCCCGAACGGTGCAGGTACGTCTTGTACTCGTCGGGAGCGTCGGCCTGCACGACGAGATCGATGTCGTCGACGTGGATGCCGCGGGCGGCGACATCGGTGGCGACGAGCACGTTCACGCGACCCGAGGTCAGACGCTCGAGGTTGCGCGTGCGCTTGGCCTGGTTCAGGTCTCCGTGCAGCGAGACCGCAGGGATGCCGGCGTCGTCGAACTGCTCGGCGAGCATGTCGGCGTACGCGCGGGTGCGAGCGAAGACCAGCGTCTTGCCCTCGCGGTCGACGAGCGAGGTGAGGATCTCGGCCTTGTCGCGGTGCTCGATCACGAGCACGCGGTGCTCGATCGTGCTGGACTCCTGGTCTTCACCGGCGACCTCGTAGACGGCCGGGTCGACGAGGAACTCGTCGACGAGAGCCGCGACCTCGCGGTCGAGCGTCGCCGAGAACAGCAGCTTCTGGCTGCCGTCGGCGGTGTGGCGCAGGATGCGCTGCACCGGCTCGACGAATCCGAGCTCGCACATGTGGTCGGCCTCGTCGAGCACCGCGATGCGGCAGTCCGAGAGGTCGAGCTTGCCCTGGTTGATGAGGTCCTCGACGCGGCCGGGGGTGCCGATCACGATGTCGACGCCTTTCTTGAGCGCGCCCACCTGGCGACCCTGCGGCACGCCGCCGTAGATCTGGGTGGTGAAGAGACCGACGCTGCGGGCGATCGGCTGGATCGTGCGGTCGATCTGCAGGGCGAGCTCGCGGGTCGGAGCGAGGATGATCGCGCGCGGCGAACGACCGAACTCACGACGCTTGCCGGCCTGCGACTGCAGCACGCGCTCGACGAGCGGGGCGCCGAAGGCGATGGTCTTGCCGGAGCCGGTGCGTCCACGGGCGAGCACGTCGCGCCCGCCGAGCACGGCCGGGATGCTGGCCGCCTGGATCGGGAACGGCGTCGCCGCGCCCATGCCAGCGAGCGTCTCGACGATGTTCGAGCCGAGGCCCAGGTCGCCGAAGCTCACACCGTCGACCTCGACGGCCGCGACGGACTTCGCCTCGAGGCGCTCGTGCACGACGTCGTCGGTCGGCTCGAAGGCCGCCTTCGGCTTGGCGTTCCAGTCGTTGCGGCCGGGGCGCGCGTCACGGCTCGGACGCTCGTCGCGGCGCGGGCGGTCGGTGCGGTACGCGCCACCTGTCGAGGGACGGCTGCGCTCGCCCGGCGCGTCGTAGGAGCGCTGCGTGCGGTCGCGGTCGAAGGCGCGGCGGGCACGGTCGGCATCGTACGAACGCTCGGGGCGATCGGATGCCGCACGGTCGTTGTACCGGGGGCGCTCGGCGCCGCCACGGTCGTCACGACGCGGACGCTCGTCACGGTCGAACCGGGGACGGTCGTTGCCGCGGTCGTTGAACCGGGGACGCTCGGCACCACGGTCGTTGAACCGGGGACGCTCAGCACCCCCACGGTCGTCACGACGCGGACGCTCGTCACGGTCGAAACGGGGACGGTCGGCACCACGATCGTTGAACCGGGGGCGCTCGGCGCCACCACGGTCGTCGCGACGCGGACGGTCGTCGAAGCGGCGGCCGGCCGAGGGGCGGTCGTTGTAGCGGGGACGCTCGGAGCCGCCCTCGAAGCGGGGACGCTCGTCGCGACGGTGCGGCGCCTCGCGGCGGCCCGACTCGGCGCGGTTGCGGATGCTGCGGGCCTCGTCGCGGCCGGCGCGCTCCTGCGCGCCCCAGCGCTGCTTGGGGGCACCCGACTCGGCCTCGGCCGGACGGTATCCGCGGTGGCCGGCGCTACGGCTTCCGGGACGACGGTCGTACCCACCGGCGGCGGGAGCGGAGCGGCGGTCGCCGGCATCCGATCGTGCGCCGCGCTCGTCGCGGCCGCCGTCACGCGACGATGCGCCGTGGTGACGGTCGTGGAAGGAGGTCTTGTTCGCGCCGTAGCGCGGCTCGAAGTTGCGAGCGGCTCGGCCGCCCTGGGGCTTCTTGTTCTTCGGCATGTGTGTCTTTCGTTCTCGCACGAGAACAGCACGGCGCACGCGGAGAAGCACCCGTGGATCAGGGGTGCCGGACGCTCAAGGGCCGGGGCCATTCATGTGATGGTTGAATGCGCGTCGATGGACGCTCACCATCGGCCCCTGGACTCACACTTCAAACAGGTAAAACGTCCGCGCGCTGCGCGGGTGTCCGAAGCCGACTTCTCCAGTGTACCCGCCGCACCTGAAAGACTCCCCCGCGGCCATACGATGGCGAGGTGAATCCCACCGGCATCCAGGTCTCCCTCCGTCGCGGCGACGTCACCGCGCAGATCGCCCAGGTCGGCGCCTCGCTGCGCGCGCTGCGCATCGGCGACGTCGACCTGATCTCCCCGTATCCGCTCGATCAGCCGACTCCGGGGTGCTCGGGCGTCGTTCTCGCACCCTGGCCCAACCGCATCCGCGACGGCCGATGGAACGACGACGGCACCGACCGTCAGCTCGCGATCACCGAGCCGAAGTTCGGCAACGCCAGCCACGGACTCCTGCGGTTCACCGCCTACGAGATCGAGCAGACGGATGCCGCTGCCACCCTGCGCGCGACGATCGTGCCGCAGACCGGCTACCCGTACCTCATCGAGACCTCGGTCACCTACGCTCTCACCGACGACGGCGTCGCGGTGACGCACACCCTCACGAACCGGTCGGATGCCGCGGCGCCGGTCGCCCTCGGAACCCACCCGTACGTGACCATCGGCGATGTCGACGCGCACGACCTCGTGCTGCGCGTGCCGGCGTCGACCGCGTTCGAGACCGACGAGCGGATGCTGCCCACCGGAACCCGTCCGGTCGAGGCGGCTCTGCGCGACGGCATCCGCTTGGGCGATGCGAAGCTCGACACCGGTTTCACCGATCTCGCGCGCGACCCCGACGGACGCGTGCGGCATTCCCTGACCGCTCCCGATGGCCGCCGCCTCACGCTCTGGCAGGGCGAGGGCTTCGATTTCGTGCAGGTCTACACGGCGACGAACTACCCCGGCCATGACCTGGCCGTCGCGATCGAACCGATGACCGCACCCGCCGACGCGTTCAACAGCGGCCTCGGCGTCCGTCGCCTCGCTCCGGGCGAGACCTGGACGCTCGACTGGGGCATCTCGCTGGGCTGACTCTCCGGCAGACGCGTGCAATAACTCAGGACGATCGACCAGAAAGGCCCCGGATCCGACGCTTTCGCGTGGATTCGGGGCCTTTCGTCCTGAGTTAGGGACAGCGCATCACTGCGACAGCCACGGGCGCTCGCGCAGTTCCCGGCGGCTGAGCGTCGCTCCGTGCGCAACGACCGACACCTCCGCCTCGGTGAGCTCCAGCTCGTCCACCGCCACCGCGGACCCCGCCGAACCTGCATCGGGCCCCTCCGGCGCATCCGGGGAGGAGTCCGTCGGCGCGGCATCCGCTCCCCCGCCCTTGCGGGCCTGGCGCCGCTCCTTCGCACCCTCGACGAGGTTGTAGAGCGTCGGCAGCACGATCAGCGTGAGCACGGTCGACGAGATGAGTCCACCGATCACGACGATCGCCAGCGGCTGCGAGATGAAACCTCCGTGCCCGGTGATGCCGAGCGCCATCGGGGTGAGGGCGAGGATCGTCGCGAGGGCCGTCATGAGGATCGGCCGCAGACGCTTCTCCGATCCGGCCTGCACGGCGGCGACCGTCGACAGACCCTTCTCCCGATACTGGTTGACGAGGTCGACGAGCACGATCGCATTCGTCACCACGATGCCGATGAGCATCAGCACACCGATCAGCGAGGCGACACCGAGCGGCACGCCCGTGATGATCTGCAGCAGGATCGCACCGGTGGCCGCGAACGGCACCGACACGAGCAGCAGCAGCGGCTGGCGCAGCGACTTGAAGGTCGCGACCATCACCACGTAGACGATGAGGATCGCGGCGAGCATCGCCAGGCCCAGCTGCGAGAACGAGTCGGCCTGCTGCGAGGCGACGCCGCCGATCTCGGCGGACGCGCCCGCGGGCAGGTCGACCGCGGCGAGCGCAGCGGAGACGGATGCCGTCGCCACGGCGAGATCGTCGGATGCCGGGGGCACGGTGATCGTGGCGGTGCGCTGCCCCTGCTCGGTGGTGATCGCGGTGGGGCCGTTGCGCTGCTCGACCGTGGCGATGTCGCTGAGGGCGACCACGCCGAGCGGCGTCGGGATCGTCAGTTCGCGCAGCGCCTCGACCGTGGTCGGGGGCTCGGGGGTGACGAGGTACACGGTGAGTGCGGTGTCGTCGATCTCGACCGAACCGAGCTGCTGCGGGCGCATCGTGTTCGACACGATCGCTCCGACGGCGACCTCCGAGAGCCCACGCTGGGCGGCGGCCTCACGGTCGACGACCACGGCGATGTAGGGCAGGGCGGCAGCGAGGTTGTCGCTCACCTGATCGATGCCGTCGCGCCCGTCGAGCTCGTCCATCACGGCGGTGGTCGCCGTGGAGAGGTCGTCGCCGTTCGACGCCGAGACCGTGATCTCGATGTCGCTCGAGCCGAACCCGGCCGACGAGGCCACCGACACGTCGCCCACGTCGGAGAGACCGTCGATCGCGTCCTGCACATCGGCGCGCAGCTTCTCCTGGTCGGCGCTCTCATCGGTGAGCACCGAGTAGGTCACGCCCGAGGATCCGCCCGAGAACGCGTCGCGCACCGAGGAGCCGCTCGACCCGATCGAGGCCTGCACGTGCTCGATCCCGTCGATGCCGCTGAGTGCGTCCTCGACCTTGATCGCGGCATCGGACTTGGTCTCGAGGCTGGCCGTCGGGCCGAGGTCCTGCGTGATGGTCATCGTGTTCTGACCGGAGTCGCCGAGGAAGTTCTGCTTCATGAACGGAGCTGCGGCGAGGGTCGCACCGAGCACGACCACGGCGAGCACGACGGTGACGCCCGAGTGCTTGAGCGTCCAGCCGAGGATCGGGCGGTACGCCTTCTGCAGGCGGGTGGGCGGAGCATCCTGGTGCTCGGGATCGATGGCTGCGCCGTTCTCGTCGAGCAGCGGCTTGCCGGGCTTGAGGAACCAGTACGCGAGCACCGGCACGATCGTCAGCGAGACGAGCAGCGAGGCGATCATCGCGATCGACACGGTCATCGCGAACGGCCGGAAGAGCTCGCCGACCATGTCGCCGACGAACACGATCGGCAGGAAGACGGCGACCGTGGTGATGGTGGATGCCGTGATCGCCATCGCGACCTCGCGCACCGCGAGCCGGATCGCATCGCCCTTGTCGGCGTCGCCGACGTAGTGCCTCTTGATGTTCTCGATCACCACGATGGAGTCGTCGACCACGCGACCGATCGCGATCGTGAGCGCGCCCAGGGTGAGGATGTTCAGCGAGTACCCGAAGGCCTGCAGACCGATGAAGGTGACGAGCACCGAGGTCGGGATCGAGATCGCGGTGACGAGCGTCGAGCGCACCGACATCAGGAACAGCAGGATGACGAGCACGGCCATCACGAGCCCGAGCAGGCCCTCGACCGCGAGCGTCTCGATGGACTGCTCGATGAACGGCGCCTGGTCGAAGATCACGGTGAACGTGGCATCGGGGAACGCCTCGCCGATCTCGTCGAGCGCGGCGATGACCCCGGCCGACACCTCGACGGTGTTCGCGGCGGGAAGCTTGGTGATCGAGATCGACAGCGCATCCTGGCCGTCGACGCGCGAGATCGAGCTGATCGGGTCGGACTCCTGGACGACGGTCGCGACGTCGCCGACGGTGAGGTCGGTGCCGACGAGTGGCAGAGCGGCGATCTCGTCGACCGAGGAGATCTTCGCGCCGGTCTGCACGGTGAGCGTCTCGCCGTTCTCGGTGATGTCACCTCCGGGGAACAGCGTGCCGTTCTGTTCGAGCGCGTCGCTGATCGCCTGGGTGCTCTGACCTGCGGCGGCGAGCGCCGCGACGTCCGGGGTGATGGTGATGCGCTGACCGACCCCGCCGACGATCTCGGCGGCGTTCACGCCATCGACGTCTTCGAGCTCGGGGATCGCGACGGTCTCGAGCTCGGCCTGCGCGTTGTCGGCGTCGTCGAAGCCCGACACGGCGACCTGGATCACCGGAAGGTCGTTGATCGAGATCGCGAGCACCTGCGGGTCGATGTCTTCGGGCAGCGTCGACGAGATGCGGTTGATCGCCTGCTGCATCTTCTGTTCGGCCGTCGCGAGGTTCGTGCCGTACGTGAAGCTCGCCTGGATGATCGAGGCGTTGGTGGTGCTCGTGGCGGTGGTCGACTCGAGGTCGGGCACGCCCTGGATCGCCGCCTCGATCGGCGTCGAAACGTCGTTCTCTACGACCTCCGGCGAGGCGCCGGGGTAGGTGGTCATCACGACGAGCGCGGGCAGCTCGAGCGAGGGGATGAGTTCCTGCTTGAGATTCGTGAGCGCGAGGCCGCCGAAGACCGCGGCGACGATCGTGATCAGGGCGATGAGCGCGCGGTTCTTCAGGCTCAGGACGGCGAGTTTCGACAAGGCTGTTCCTCAGGGTGCTGTCTGTGCGGGTGCGAGGGAAGGTGCTGCGGGTGCGGATGCTGCGGGTGCGGTGCTACCGGGGGTGAGTATCCCGGCGAGGCCGTCTCGGATGAGGCGCTCCTCGAGGGGGTCGTCGCTGATCTGGGCGTGCCAGAGTACGCCGTCGATGAAGACGGCTGCCGCCTGGGCCCGGTCCGGTCCGTGAACGGGGGCGATGAATTCGACGACCTGGTCGGACCAGCGCCGAGCCAGCTCGCGCACGCGCGGATCGTGCACGGCGGCGGTCACGACGGCCCGGTCGGTCTCGAGAGCGCGGGCGTCGGCGAGGCTCTCGGTGATGAGTCGGGCCAGCGCCTCGGGCGTCACACCGACCGATTCGACGGCCTGACGGGTGGCCTCGATGCGCAGTTCGATCTCGCGCACGAGGAAGCCGAGCGCGGCATCGCGCAGGTCGTCGAGGGTGTCGAAGTACTGGGTCGTCGCTCCGAGCGGAACGCACGCCCGGGCGGCGACCTTGCGGTGGGTGAGGGCGTCGACGCCGATCTCGACGATCAGCTCGGCGGCCGCTTCGACGATCTCGCGGCGGCGCGCTTCAGGGTCGCGTCTGCGCCGCGCTTTCGTCACCATCGGAGTCCTCCCGTACGTCCGTACATGTACATTTGTACATTTTTGGGGTGAGAAGAAGCTGAGAGCGATGCCGCCTACCGCAGCACCGCGCCCAGCGCGAGCCCCGCGCCGGCGGCGAGGAGCCCCAGCACGAGCATCCCGACGGCGTTGAAAGCCGCCGCGCGTCGTGCGCCGTCGCGATGCAGGGCCACGGTGTCGAGCATCGCCGTGCTGAAGGTCGTGTAGCCGCCCATCAGCCCCGCGCCGACCAGGAAGAGCTGCTCCGGAAGCGCCATGGTCACGAGCCCGAGCGCGAATGCCCCGGTGATATTGATGATCAGGATGCCCCACGGGTAGCGACGGCCCGCGAAGCGGGCGACGCCCTGATCGACGACGTACCGCAGCACGCTGCCCACGCCTCCCGCGAGCGCGGCCGCGACGAACAGCAGCGGGCTCACGCCGGGACTCCCGCATCACGCACTCCCGCATCATGCCGGGGACGGCCGATGCGCAGCCCGACCGCCGCCGCGACGAGCCCGAGCACGAGCGACCCCACGGCGTACGCGGCACCCACGAGCGGAGCATCCGCCCACAGTGCCAGCGTGCCCGTCATGAAGGTGCTGTACGTCGTGAAACCGCCCAGGATGCCGGTGGCGAGGAACACGCGCAGATCCCTCGACGCGGGCAGCCGCGCCGCGACGACGCCGATGAGGAACGCCCCGACGATGTTGGCGATGAGGATCGCGAAGGGGAATCCGCCGTGATCCGGGATCAGCAGCATCAGGGCCAACCGCGCCGCCGTGCCGATCGTGCCGCCGGCCAGCACGAGGAGCAGGCGGCGGAGGGTCACAGCATCACGGTACTCCTCGCGAGGGCGTGCCGAGCACTTGTCAAGGGCGTGGGCGGTGCGGTGCGGGCCGCGTTGACTGGCCCGCATGAAGCCCCTGTGGAAGTCCGACGCCCCCGCTGCCCTCGGCACTCCCTTCGAGCCGGGCGCGCGTCACGACGTGGTGATCGTCGGCGCCGGGATCACGGGTCTCTCGACCGCCGTGATGCTCAGCCGCGCCGGCCTCGACGTCGCCGTCATCGAATCGGGCGATGTCGCCGAGCTGGCGACCGGCGGCAACACCGGCAAGCTCTCCCTCCTGCAGGGCAAGCGGCTGGCCGAGATCCGCGAGCACCATCCGGCCGCGCTCGTGCGCGCGTACGTCGAATCGAACCGCGCGGGGATGGACTGGCTCACCGCCTTCGCCGACGGCGCCGACGTCTCGTACCTCCGTCGCGCCGACCACTCGTACGCCCAGGGCCGCAGCGGACTCGAGACCCTCGAGGCGCAGCACGCCGCCGCGCAGGAAGCCGGCCTGCCGACGCGGATGCTCGCGGCCGGTGACCTCGGCGCGCTTCCGTTCGCCGTCGCCGGGGCGGTCGCCCTCGACGATCAGGTGACGATCGATCCCGTCGAGGTCGCGGATGCTCTGGCCCGCGTCTTCCTCGCCGCGGGCGGCACGCTGCACACCGGCATCCGCGCCACCGGGGTGCGGGTGATCCCCGAGACGCACGTGAAGACCGCCGTCGGGCCGATCTACGCCAAGGACGTCGTGCTGGCGACCGGCAGCGCCATCCTCGACCGCGGGCTGTATTTCACGAAGACGAGCGGCATGCGGTCGTACTGCGTCTCGTTCCGCGTGCCGGGCGAGGTGCCCGCCGAGACGTTCCTCTCGGTGGACTCGCCCAGCCGATCGATCCGTCCGGTGGCGGATGCCGACGGCCCGGGCGGGATCGCCCAGCTCGTGGTGGGCGGGAACGGGCATCCGGTCGGACGATCCGACAGCGAAGAGGCGGCGGTCGAAGACCTCGTGCGGTGGACGCAGGAGCACTTCCCCGGCGCCGAGGAGACGCACCGCTGGTCGGCGCAGGACTACCAGTCGCACAACCGGATCCCCTTCGTCGGCGCGATGCCGCGCGGCCTCGGCCGCATCCGCTTCGCGACCGGCTACGCGAAGTGGGGTCTGTCGAACGGCCCGGCAGCGGCGATCCGCCTGTCGTCCGAGATCCTCGGCACGCCGTGGCGCGAACGACCGCACTGGATGACGACGATCGCCACGCGCATGACGGTTCCCGCCGATCTCGCCCAGGGTGCGCAGGAGGGCCTCGAGGTCGGCAAGGAGGCGGTGAAGGGATGGACGGATGCCGAGACCCATCCCGTGCCGGTACCGCGCCCCGCCGAGGGCGAGGGGGTCATCGCGAACCGCGCCGGTCTCCCGGTCGGCGTCTCGACCGTCGACGGCGTCACGCGCGCGGTCGACGCCGTCTGCACGCACCTGGGCGGCGTGCTCGCCTGGAACGACGCCGAGTGCACATGGGACTGCCCGCTGCACGCCTCGCGCTTCGCCGCCGACGGCACGCGCATCGAGGGCCCGGCACTGAAGGACCTCCGCGAGCTCCCCCGCACCGGCCGGCGCTGACGCGCCCTGCATCCGCTGAGGGGTCAAGACACGCCGCATCGGATGCCGCGGGCGCGGCGTGTCTTGACCCCTCAGCGGGTGAGATCAGTCCGCGTGCGGGGGCGCGGCATCCCACCCCTGTTGCGGTGTCTCGCAGTCCTCGCGGAAGACGTACTGCGAGGCGAGTTTGCGCTGACTGCTCGACCAGTCGATCGCCGGGCGGCGCTGCTCGGGCGGCAGGTAGCCGAGCCGGTACACGGCCATGAGCTCGAGTTCGTCGGGCACGCGCAGCAGCCGCACGATCTCGTCCCACCGCCCCGGAACCTCCATCGGGAACGAGATGAACTGGATACCCATCCCCAGCTCGACCGTCGTGAGCCAGATGTTCTCCATCGCGGCGCCCATGCTGAACACCGAGTAGAACGACGAGAGCTGCCCGGGTCGGTACTCGCTGCGGTCGAGCATGACGCCCAGCAGCAGCGGCGACCCGGCGACGAGCTTGCGGTTCTCCTCGCCCAGCGTCTTGGGCACCCCGAACGTGTTCATGAGTTTCTGCCCGCGCTTGGTGAACACCTGGCTCGTGAAGGGACGCAGCGCCGCGGGCAGCTTGTCGAACAGCAT
The DNA here is from genome assembly GCF_052045715.1 of Microbacterium sp. 22179. Classification (NCBI taxonomy): domain Bacteria; kingdom Bacillati; phylum Actinomycetota; class Actinomycetes; order Micrococcales; family Microbacteriaceae; genus Microbacterium; species Microbacterium sp. 22179. The sequence goes on from NZ_JBQEPJ010000005.1 coordinate 202,617, forward strand.
CCCGCTGCGCTTCTCGTCCATCTCGGCCTGGCTGAAACGGAAGTACGGCTTGTACCGCTCGAAGAACGTGCCGTTCGACATCGCCTCTGTCATGCTCTCGCCCGAGATGCGCGAGATCTGCGCGATCGTGTCGGGGTTCTCGATCACGACGAACCGCCACGGCTGGCTGTTCAACTGCGAGGGCGCACGCCCGGCGGCCTCGAGCAGGATGCGCTGGTGCTCCTCGCTCACCGGATCGGGCAGGAATCCGCCGTTGGTGGTCTTGCGGCGGCGGATGGCGTCGAGCAGTTCCATGGGGTCACTTCCGGTCGGCGGACGGCACGCGCGAGCACACGACGCCCGCGACGATGAAGGGGGCGGCGGCCAGCGCGACGAGCGGATGCCGTGCGCTGTGCGTGCCGAGGTAGGGGATCGCCACGAGCGGCGCAGCAGCGGGGAGCAGGGCGAGGGCGGCGCGACGGCTCGCGCGGCGCGGGCGCGCCCACAGACCGGCCGCGATGGCTCCGCCGGTGGTGACGCACGTCGCGATGTAGAGGGCGTGGTGCACCCACCGGAAGTTCCGCGTGTCGATGACCTTCGCGGCCACGGCGGTGCCGAGCGCGGCATTGGCCCCGTAAGCGGATGCTGCGACGACGAACAGCGGTGCGGCCGTGCTCCGCCGCCGCCTTCGCCTCCACGTCATGCCCCGACCTTACGCCCGCGCCCCCTCCGCAGAACCACCCCTTGCGCGCGAAACACCCCTGTGGGTACGGCACCCTCCCGGTTCCTGAGCGAGCGCAGCGAAACGAAGGGCCCCCGCGCGCAGCAGCGGAGGAGAACTCGCCCTCCGCAGGAGGCATCCGCCGGTTCGATCCTGCCGAACGCGAGGAATCCTCCCGAACGGATGCCGTGGGTTGGCCCTTCGTCTTGTCTCATCTCGTCTCGTCGCTTCGCTCCTCGGTCAGGGACCGGCTGGTGAAACCGGTCCCTGAGCGAGCGAAGCGAGACCGAGGGCGGCCTACAGATTCGCCTCCGCGTACACGCGGAGCGCGTCGCGGACGAACTCCGCGCCGTGGGTGCCACCCGACGAGGTGGCGTAGTTCGCGCCGAAGCGCGGGTCGGCGACGTACATCTCGCCGAGTCCGAGCACGTACGCCTTCACGTCACCGTCGGGGGCGGATGCCGGAGTCCCCGGCACTCCCGTCAGCCACTCGACGTGACGGCGGGCGAGAGCCTGCGCCTCATCGGATGCCGGGTCGATGCCGCTCTCGGCGGCGGCGATCCAGTCTCGACCGAGGCCGGCGACCCTCTGCTTCCAGTCGGTGCGCTCGGCATCCGTCATGCTCCGCCACCAACGGTCGCCGTCGGCGTAGGCCTTCGCGCCCCAGCGCTGCTCGACCTCGTCCTTGTACTGCGTGTGGTCGAAGCCATCGAACATGTTCTCTGCCATGAGTTCTTCACCTCCTCTCAGAGCGTCGATGGTGGATTCGACCGACGCGATCTGTCGCGCCAGCCGGGTCTGCTCCTCGCGCAGCAGCGCGAGGTGGGTTTCGAGAGCGGATGCCTCGGCGCGCTCGGTCCCTGAGCCTGTCGAAGGGCCCAGCACCTCCGCGATCTGCGGCAGCCCGAGTCCGAGCTCGCGCAGCAGCAGGATGCGCTGGAGGCGCACGAGGGCGGTCTCGTCGTAGTGGCGGTAGCCGTTCGCCGCGATGCGCGTCGGCGCCAGCAGTCCGATGTCGTCGTAGTGACGCAGGGTTCTGCTGGTCGTGCCGGCGAGGCGGGCGATCTCCTGGATCGACCAGTCGCGACTGCTCATGCGCTTCTCCTTCCGTGTGAATGACTCCACCGTAGAAGTTGACGTTGCGTCAATGTCAACTGCCCGCCAACCCGAGAGTTTCCCGACCTCTTGACAGTATCGAGATATATCGTGTTATGGTTCTCGAACACGATATATCTCGATCCTCGACCCAGGAGAAGCAGACATGACCGAGAAGTGGCTCATCGCCCCCGGCGAAGAACGCGTCATCGACATCGAATCCGTGACGCGCCTCAAGGTCGGCCTCGTCGGCGGACAGGTCGACGTGATCGCGCACGACGAACCCGGCATCCGCATCGAGGTCCACGGCGTCACCACCAAGGACCTCCGCATCGAATCCCACGACGGCGAGGTCGAGATCGACCACCCGCAGCTCGGCTGGGACAACTTCCTCGAGGTGTTCCGCAACTTCGGCAGCGGGGGTCCGCGCGCCGAGGTGAGCGTGGCCGTGCCCCGCTCGATCGCGCTGAACCTCGGCGTCGTCAGCGCCGGAGCCCTCGTCTCCGGCATCCGCAACGATGCTCGCCTCAGTACCGTCTCGGGCGACCTCATCGTCGACACCCTGATCGGCGACCTCACCGTCAACACCGTCTCGGGCGACGTGCAGGTGCGCGGCCTCACCGGCTCGATCAACGCGAACAGCGTGTCGGGCGACGTGGCCGTCACCGGCGTCGTGCGCAAGGCGACCGTCGACATCGTCTCGGGCTCGACGACCGTCGACGCCGCCGGTGACGTGAACACCATCTCGGTGAACTCGGTCTCGGGAGGCACCACGGTGCGCCTCGACGAGTCGCTCGCCGCGAACTACGTCATCCGTTCGCTCAGCGGACGCCTGCTCATCGACGGCATCGAGCGCAGCTCCTCGGGCCCGAGCAACTACACCGGCACCAAGGGCGAGCTCGCCGGGCGCTTCGTCGACCTGCGGGTGAACTCCGTCTCGGGCGGCGTCACCGTTCTGCGCCGCACCCCCGAGTCGATCACGAACGACGCGGAATGGGAGGAAGAGGCATGACCCCCGCCGTCTTCTCGCACGGCGACCTGCGCCTGTACCTGCTGTCGCTGCTCGCCGAGTCGCCGCAGCACGGCTACGGCATCATCCAGGCGCTCACCGATCGCACCGGCGGCACCTACACCCCGAGCGCCGGCACCATCTACCCGCGCCTCGCGAAGCTCGAGGAAGAGGGGCTCGTCACCAAGACGGTCGACGGGCGCACCACGATCTACGCGATCACCGACGAGGGCCGCGCCGAGCTCGCCTCCCGCGAGAACGACCTGGCCGGGATCGAGTCCGGGCTCGCCGACTCGGTGCGCCTCATCGCGAACGAGGTGCGTCAGAGCGTGCAGGACGCGATGAAGACCCTCCGCGCCGACCTCGCCTCGGCCGCGCACGACGAACGCCAGTCGGCGAAGAGCCGTCCGCGCTCGGCATCCGATGACACCCGGGTGACGAGCCGCGAGGAGATGCACCGGGCGGATGCCGTGATCAACGCGTTCCGTGCACGCATCCGCACCGATCTGCGCACGCACGTGGCACAGGGCGGCGCACTCCCCGCGAACGTCGTGACCGATCTCGAGAACGCCCTCGACGCCGCCGCCCGCGCGGTCACGGTCGGCATCTCGACGACCCGCTAGGCCGCCTACCAGGTCGACGGGCTCAGCGCTGGGTCGCTGAGCCCGTCGAAGCGCCCCGCGCCATCTCCCCGTTCATAACTCCGGAGAAATTCGCCGTTCCCTCCTCGAACGGTCGGAATCGGTCGGATTCGACCTCGGTTCTGAGGAGTTATGCACGCCACTGCCCCACTGACCTTGGGCGGCGAGGCAGTGGCGTGACGGAAGAGAGCTCCGCGGATCCGGAACTGGCGATGGCTTCGCGCAGCGCCTCCAGCCGCGGTTCTCGACGCGCTTGAACGCCTTGGTAATGATGAAGCTCGTGGCCCCGTCGCGGTGCGGCGCCATGATGGCGTACTGCATCACCTCCGGCAGTTCGAACTCGGGCATGTCCGCGATGACCCAACGCGCCGATGAGAGGATGACGGCATGAGCAATCTCCGTCCGATCGATGTCGATTCGTGGCCGCGCGCCCAGCACTTCCAGCACTACTCCACCGCCGTGCCGTGCAGCTACGCCCTCACGGTCGAGCTCGATGCGACGCGGCTCACGGCGGCGATCCGCAACGCCGCGCGCAAGACGTATCCGACACAGATCTGGGCCCTTGCTGATGCGGTCAACCGTCACGAGCAGTTCCGGATGGGCCTGACCACCGACGGCGCACCCGGCATCTGGGACGTCGTGCACCCTGCGTTCACCGTGTTCAACCCCGAGCGCGAGACGTTCGCGAGCGTGTGGACGCCGTACGATCCCGACTTCGCGACCTTCCACGAGCACGCCGTCGACCTCCTGAGCACGCACCGCTCGGCGACGGAGATGTTCCCGCAGTCCGATACGCCGCCCAACACCTTCGACGTCTCGAGCCTGCCGTGGACGACGTTCACCGCGTTCTCACTGCAGATCAAGGATGCCGGGACGCATCTCCCGCCGATCTTCACCCTCGGCCGCTACGTCGAGCGCGCGGGCCAAGTGATCCAGCCCCTCGCGATCCAGATCCACCACGCCGCAGCGGACGGCTTCCACACCGGCCGCCTCGTCGATGACCTCCAGCGGCTGTTCGACGACCCGAGCTGGGTCGGCTGAGACGACCCCGGAGACTTACTCCGCCGCCTCCGGCCAGATCTCCTTCTGGGAGTCGGGAACGAGGTCGCCGAGCGGCACGACGAGGATCGACCGGTGCTGGCGATGCGCCAGGCGAGCGGCGACCGATCCGGTGAAGAATTCTCGGATGCTCTCGCCGATGCCCCGCTTGCGGGTGCCGATCACGATCAGCTGAGCGTCGAGCTTGTTCGCGAGCTGCTTGATCGCGAGCGCCGGGTCGCCGACGAGCTGACGGGCGGTCCAGGTGATGCCCGAGGCGTCGAGGGCCGGAGCGACCGCCGCCTGCACGGCCTCGAACTCGGCGGCACCGGCGTCGAAGTTGATGTCGATGGGGGCCGAGTGCACGTAGCCGTCGGGGTCCTCGTACGTGACGAAACGCGTCACGTCGACGTGGGCGACGACGAGGGGCACGCCGAGCAGTCGGGCGTAGCGCACGGCTTCGTCGACCACGCGGCCGTCCTGGTGCGGCTGCACTCCGACGATCACGGCCTTCTGCAGAGCCTGGTTCTGCGCCGCTTCGTCGGAAGGCGTCGAGGTGTGGTCGGCCATGAGATCGCTCCGTTCACCAGCCCGGCTGAGGCCAGGGGGTCTGACCCGCGTGCTATTCTGAATGCTACTCTTACCGGCTTCGAACCGGTGTCGTGAATGCCGCGGGACCTGACCACCCGCCGCTTAACTCGTGAGGGGGTCTCGCGCATGGGCCGTGGCCGTCAGAAGGCGAAACACACAAAGATCGCCCGCGAACTCAAGGCGTACAGTCCGTCGGTGAACTACTCCGCGCTCGAGCGCGAGTTGGCTCACCCGACCGACGAAGATGCCTACGTCGACAAGTGGGCAGATGACTACGCCGACGAAGACGAGGACGAACTAGAGAAGGCCTGACCGCCCCTCCGTTCGACCTCTCCCCCGTATGACCTACGGGGGTTTCGTCGTACCCGGGTGACACGATCTGCGAGGATCGACGCATGCCCCATGTCGTCGCTCTCTACCGTCACCCGATCAAGGGCTTCACTCCGGAGTCGGTCGGGTCCCTGACCGTTCAGGCCGACGGACGGGTCGCGGGAGATCGCGTGCTCGCGTTCCGTTTCGCGGATGCCGCGACGCCGGAAGAGCGCGACGGCCTCGAGCACTGGCCGAAGGCGAAGGGTCTCGCCCTGCAGGATTTCCCGGCACTGGCCGCCCTGCGCACCCACTACGACGACACCCGCGCACGAGTGCGGATCGAGCACGACGGCGCGGTGCTCGCGGAGGCGGGTCTCGACGGCGACGGACGCGCAGAGCTGACGGATGCCGTCACCGAATTCGTGCGCGCGACGCGGGAGGGTCGACGCCTCGAGCGTCCCGGGCGACTCCCCCTCGTGCTGGTCGGTGACGGCGAGACCTCGCGCTTCCAGGACCGAGCCCGAGGCTACGTTTCTCTGCACAGCCGCGGCAGCGCGGAGGCATTGGGCGAGGCGGTGGGAACGGGGATCGACGATCGACGCTTCCGCTCGAACATCGTCATCGACGGGGTCGATGCGTGGACTGAGCTGGACTGGGACGGCGAGGTGCGGATCGGCGATGTCACGCTGACCACGGAGGGACCGATCGTGCGCTGCCTCGCGACCCATGCGAACCCCGACACCGGCGAACGCGACGTCAAGGTTCTCACGACCCTCACCGGTGCGCTCGGACAGGACGAGCCGACGCTCGGACGCCTGTTCCTGCCGGTCACCCCGCCGAGCGACGAGAACGCGCCGGCGGGAGTCATCCGGGTCGGCGACGAGGTGCACGTGCCCTGAGCGTCGAGCTCACCAGCGGCCGTGCCGCGCCTCCCACTCGTCTTCGATCGTGCGGCGGCGCCCGGCGACGAGACCTGCGGGGATCGACACGATAAGCACGCCGATGACGACCATCAACGGCACCTGCCAGCTTCCGGTGGTCTCGTGCAGCAGACCGATCAGCAGCGGGAAGACCGCGGCGATGCCGTAGCCGATGCTCTGCACGAATCCGCTCAGGGCGACCGCGCTCTCGGGCGTGCGCGCACGGATGCTCAGCAGTACGAGGCTGAGCGGGAACAGGATCGCCGTGAGCCCGTAGATGATCGCCCAGAGCGCCGGGGCGACCGTCGGCACGAGCAGCAGACCGCCGAGACCCACGACGCCGCAGGCGACCGCGAACAGGAACAGCGGCCGCGTCGCCTGGAAACGCACGATCAGGATCGGCACCAGCAGCCCGCACGGGAGACCGGCGAGGGCGAAGAGCGAGAGCAGGAATCCGGCCGTCGCGGGGGTGACGCCGGCGATGTCGACGAGCATGGTCGGCAGCCAGGCGAAGGCGACGTAGGCCATGGTCGACGACGTGCCGAACACCAGCGCGAGCGCCCACGGCAACGGCATCCGCCACAGCCTGCCGAACACGCGCGGGCTGGCCGGCACGGTGGCGATGGGTCCGGTGGCGACGGCCGCGGCATCCGTCAGATCGTCGACCCCGTCGGTCGGGTCGAGCACGACGTCGGCGGCACGAGCGGATGCCGTCGACGCGCGCCCGCGTTCACCGATCAGCAGCGCGATCCACGGCAGCAGCGCGAGCACCGCGAACCCGCCCCAGAGCCCGAGCGATACCCGCCAGCCGAGCGAGTCGGCGACCGGCACGGCGACGAGCGGCGGCACGAAGGTCGAGACCGCCATCATGGTGGAGTACAGCGTCATCATCACGCCGAGACGGTCGGGGAAGTACTTCTTCACCAGCGGCGGCAGCAGCACGTTGCCCGCGCCGACACCGGCGAACACGACCACGGTCGCGGCGAGCAGGCTCGTCGAATCGCCCGCGAAGCCGCGCAGCAGGAGTCCGAGAGACATCAGGGCGAGGGCGCCGACCGCGACGCGCTCGAGCCCGAAGCGCCGTTCGACGAGCGGGGTGACCAGCCCGAACACGGCGAAGCACACCGGCGGCGCGGCGCCGATGAGGCCGACGATCACCGGCGACACCGGGAAGTCGCGGGAGATGTGGTCGATCACCGGCGACAGCGAGGCGACCGCCGAACGCAGCGAGAACGCCACGAGCACGATCCCGATCAGCGCGAGAGCCCGCCCCTGCCAGAGCGGGCGGCCCTCCGTGATCATGAGGTCTGAGAGCTCTCCACCCAGGCCAGGTACTCGTCGCTCACGGTTCCGGTGACGTACCGGCCGTCGAAGCAGCTCATGTCGAGGTCGTCGACGACCGAGCCCTCGGTGATCGCGGCCTTCAGGTCGTCGACCTCCTGGTAGACGAGGTGGTCGCAGCCCAGCACCTCGGCGATCTCGGGGATCGTGCGACCGTGCGCGATGAGCTCGTGACGCGACGGCATATTGATGCCGTAGACGTGCGGGTGCCGCACGGGCGGCGCCGCCGAGGCGAAGGTCACCGAGATCGCGCCGGCATCCCGCGCCATCTGGATGATCTCCTTCGACGTCGTGCCGCGCACGATCGAGTCGTCGATGAGCAGCACGTTCTTGCCCTGGAACTCGGTCGACATCGCGTTGAGCTTCTGGCGCACGCTCTTCTTGCGCACCGCCTGCCCCGGCATGATGAAGGTGCGGCCGACGTAGCGGTTCTTGTAGAAGCCCTCGCGGTACTCGATGCCGAGCTTGCGGGCGACCTCCATCGCGGCGGGGCGCGACGAGTCGGGGATGGGCATGACGACGTCGATCTTGTTCATCGGCACGTGCTTCGCGATGGTGTCGGCGAGACGGTCACCCATGCGCAGACGCGACTCGTAGACCGAGATGCCGTTCATGACCGAGTCGGGACGCGCGAGGTAGACGTACTCGAACGCGCACGGCGAGAGCTGCGTCGCGGCGGCGCACTGCTTGGTGTGCAGCTCGCCCTCGGTCGTGATGAAGACGGCCTCACCGGGCTCGACCTCGCGCACGACCTCGTAGTCGCCGTTCTCGAGCACCAGCGACTCGCTCGCGACGACCCACTCGTCCTTGCCCTCGTTGCCGGGCACGGTCGACGGGCGACGCCCCAGGATCAGCGGGCGGATGCCGAAGGGGTCGCGGAAGGCGAGCAGACCGTAGCCGGCGATCACGGCGATGACGGCGTACGCGCCCTCGATGCGCTCGTGCGTGCGCTCGACGGCCTCGAAGACCCGCTCGGGGTCGAGGTCGACCGTCGAGGTGGTGTTCTGCAGCTCGCCCGCGAGCACGTTGAGCAGCAGCTCGGTGTCGCTCGACGAGTTGAGGTGGCGGCGATCGCGCTTCGCCATCTCGGCGGTGAGCTCACGCGTGTTGGTGAGGTTGCCGTTGTGGATGAGGATGATGCCGTACGGCGCGTTCACGTAGAACGGCTGCATCTCCTCTTCGTTCGATGCCGTGCCCTTGGTCGCGTATCGCACGTGACCGAGACCGACGTTGCCGAGGAGCGCACGCATGTCGCGGGTGCGGAACGCCTCACGCACCATCCCCTGCGCTTTGGCGTTGTGCATGACGCCGTTCGCCTCTGCCGTGGCGATGCCCGTCGCATCCTGGCCGCGATGCTGCAGCAGGAGGAGAGCGTCGTAGATGTCCTGGTTGACCGGGGCCGTCCCCACCATTCCGACGATGCCGCACATGGGGTTTTACTTCGCTCCGTCCGCGTAGGCGCCCACGAGGCGCACCGCTCCACCGTCGACGCCCTTGGCGCCCTGTTCGAACTCTCCTGCCGGACGCCCGTCGAAACGCACCGTGCCGACCTGCCACGCGGGCATGCCCTCGGCCTGGAGCGCCGCGATCGCGGCATCCTTCGCGCTGTCGGAGACCACCGCGAGGAACCCGATACCCAGGTTCCAGGTGCCCTCCGCCGACTCGAGCGACGAACCGGCGATGTCGCTGAGCACGCGGAAGACCGGGCTCGGCGACCACGTGCTGCGGTCGACCTCGGCCCAGCTGCCCTGCGGGAGCACGCGGGCGAGGTTCGCCGCGATGCCGCCGCCGGTGACGTGGCTGAGCGCGTGCACCGCGCCCGGGACGGCGTCGATGAGACGCAGCAGGGGAAGCGTGTAGAGGCGGGTCGGCTCGAGCAGGGCCTCGCCCCACGTGCCGCCGAGGTCGGCCGAGTTGTCGCCGTACGAGATGCCGGCGCCCGTGATGATGTGACGCACGAGCGAATAGCCGTTGGAGTGCAGACCGCTCGAGGCGATCGCGAGCACCGCGTCGCCGTCGGTCACGCGGTCGGCGCCGAGGATCGCATCGGCCTCGACGACTCCGGTCGCGGCACCCGCGACGTCGTAGTCGCGCGGACCCAGCAGACCCGGGTGCTCGGCCGTCTCGCCACCCACCAGCGCGGTGCCCGTCGCGGCGCACGCCTCGGCGATGCCGCGCACGATGTCGGCGATGCGCTGGGGGAAGACCTTGCCGCAGGCGATGTAGTCGGTCATGAAGAGCGGCTTCGCACCCACCACGACGATGTCGTCGACGACCATGCCGACCAGATCCTGGCCGATCGTGTCGTGCTTGTCGATCGCCTGGGCGATCGCGACCTTCGTGCCGACGCCGTCGGTGCTGGTCGCGAGCAGCGGGCGGCGGAAGTCGCGCAGCGCGCTCGCGTCGAAGAGACCGGCGAATCCGCCGACGCCTCCGAGCACTTCGGGGCCGTGCGTCGCCCGCACGGACGACTTCATCAGCTCGACGGCGAGGTCGCCGGCAGCGGTATCGACGCCGGCTTCGGAATAGGGATTGGTGGGGGAGGCAGCCACGCGTCCAGCCTACCGCCCGCCGGGCGTGCCGAGATGCGATCGGCTCCTGCGGAGGGAGGCGATCGCATCGGCGTCACCGTCAGCGCCGAGCGTCTTCAGCCCCGTCGACATCGTCGGCCGTGTCGCGTTCTCCTCCGGCATCCGCGGCGTCGCCGTGCCGCGCGTCGCCTTCGCCGGTCACGCCCCAGGGCGCGGTCCCCGTCTCCATCCCGCTCATCGCTCCGGACTCTCCGTCGGCGCCGTCGGCTGCCGGGACCTCGCCCGTGCGTTCGTTCTCCTGATTGCGCATCATCTCTTCCTCTCGTCCGCGGGCAGCGGATGGCCCGCTTCCCCCGGTCTACGCCTCGACGGTCGAAAGGGCGCGCGGGTTGACGCGGCGCGCGGCAGCGGTTAGCACTGCTTCCCGGATTCTCACCCCGAGCGCGGCCACAGCCCTACGATGGGGCCATGGCCGACAAGCCGCAGTGGCTCATTCGCGAAGACGCGAGCGTTCCGGTGCTCGTCGCGCTCGCGCTGCGCCAGGCCCTCGGCATCCGCGTTCCCGACGATCTGCCGACTCTGCGCGATCTGCCGGTGCGCGCGCCGGATGCCGCCGACGCCACGTCGGCCATCGAGAAGCAGTGGCGCGACTACTGGGACATGACGGTCGAGCCGCGCGCACACCCCTCCGGTGTGCCCCTCGAACTGGTCGACGGTTTCGACACGCTCGTGGCGCTGCCCGCCTCCGGCGCGGAAGAGCTCGGTGCGGGGATCGCCGCGCACGCGGCATCCGCTCTGCGCTACGCGCGCGCCGCGCACGACCGCTACGTGAAGTCGATGAAGAGCCACACCGGCGGCGACGCCTACCGGGCGTACGCCAGCGCGATCGCCGAGTTCGAGCGCGACATCGGCCGGCGGGCCCACTCGTTCGAGCTGAACGTGCAGGTGCTGCCGTTCTCGCAGCGTGGGATCTGGTGGATCGGTGATCTGACCGTCGCGGTGACCGACGGTCTGCGCCGAGACATCGTGGCGTTCGACTCGGCCATCCGGCCGGTCATCGCCGAACTGGCCTGAGGGTCAGTCGCGCTCGGGGGCGGGTGCGTCGGATGCCGCGGCCTCGGGTGCCGCCTGTGCTTCGGGCGCCTCGTCGTGGATCTCGATGATCGTCTCGCGGTCGACGCGCACGACCCGGTCGTGCCGGCGGCCGGTGCGCTCCAGGATCAACGCGACGACACCGCCGAGGGCGATCCCGATCGGCACCGTCCACAGCAGCAGGAATCCGAAGACCTGGCCGGGCGGGTAGACGACGTCGAGAGCCTGCGACTCCTCGAAGCTGCCGGTGAAGGTGAGGATGCCGGCGGCGATCACACCCAGCACGACACCGATACCCATGAACACGCCGTACCGCGGCACGTGGCGCACGGTCGCTTCGACGGTCTGCGGGGTCTCGGAGGAGGACATGCCTCCATTCTCCCACCGTTCCCTCCGGACCGCGCCACGTCCTTCGTCTCGTCGCTCCGCTCCTCGCTCAGGAGCCGGGTGTCTGCCGCCCCTGAGACCCGGCTCCTGAGCGAGCGGAGCGAGACGAAGGGCCGCACGCAGCGGAGGAGAACTCCACGTCGGGCGGATGCTTCGCCCGGAAACCTCCGCCCAACACCGAGAACTCCGCCCACCACCGCGTCGCTCCGCGGGACGCTTCGACAGGCTCAGCGACCCGGGAGTCGGTCCCGCGCAGAAGGCCGGGTCCCTGAGCTTGTCGAAGGCCCCCCCACGCAGCGGAGGAGAACTCCACGTCGGGCGGATGCTTCGCCCAGAAACCTCCGCCCAACACCGAGAACTCCGCCCAACGCCGCGTCGCTCCGCGCAACACGGAGCCCTCCGCCCGACCGGCCCACGACGAACCGCCCTCCCGCGCGATGCGGAAGGGCGGTTCGATCGGTTGTCAGACCTCGGTGGTCGTGACGGACGACTCTGCCGTCGAGCGGCTGCGGCGTCCGATGAGCACACCGCCCGTGCCGACGAGGGCCACGACGACGAGCCCGCCGACGATCCAGACCCAGACCGGCACGCCGCCCTGCTCATCCGCGACCTCGGTGACGGCGGTGACCGCGGTGGTCGCCTCCGACTCGGTCTCCTCGTCGTCGGCCGGGGCCGCGACTCCGCAGTCCGCACCGACGGGGATGACGGCGCTGACCGGGTCGAGCGCCTCGCCCGCGGCGTAGGTGCCGAAGGCGGCGGCACCGGCCTCGGTGAGCGTCGACGGGATGCCGTCGAGCGTGATCACTCCGTCGACCGCGGTGACGTCGGCCAGCGAGAACTCCGCGAACCGCACGTCCTTCAGGTCGATGGCCTCGCCGGACTGCGTGGTGCCGGTGACGTCGACCACGATGTAGCCGGTGTCGCCCGCGAGCTCGAGGCGGAAGTTCGCCAGCGTCGTGTTCAGCGCGCCGTCGTGGCCCGTGAAGTTGATGCTGCCGCCGTAGGTCACGAGGCCCGCGCCGCTCTCGTCGTCGTACGAGCCGGAGCCGTTCGACCACACGAAGTCGGGGTACTGGTAGACCACATCGGTGAGCGTCCAGCCGCCCTTCGCGATGCCCTCGATGTAGGTGCGGAACGACTCCTTGTATCCCCAGTTCAGGCTCGCGCCCTCGACGGTGCAGGCGCCGATCACGACGGTCGCACGAGCCAGCGTAAAGACGAGTCCGCGGGTCACCGAACCCTGGAGGGTGAGCGTGTGCTCACCGTTCTCGAGCGTGGCGGGCAGCGTGCCGGTCCACGTGGCGACACCGTTGGCGTCGGCATCCACCGTGCCGAGCAGGACGGGCGTCGAGTACACGACGACCTGGATGCCCTTCTCGTTCGGCTCGAAACCGGATGCCGTGATCGTCGCCGTCTTGCCCGACTGCAGGGCGGTGAGGTTCTCGTCGTCGATCTCGATGCCGGTGGTCGCCGGAGGCGTGGCCGGGAGGGCCGCCTTCTTGACGACCGCCGCGGCCGCCGCGACGGTGCCGGTCGATCCGCTCGGAGCCGCGGCTGCGGAACCGATCGTGAACGTGACCGGGCTCAGAGTCGTCGAGTACCCCTGGAACACCTGGTTGACGCCGGCGGAGGTGATGGATGCCGGGGCCGAGGTGTAGGTGACCGCGCCGTTCGCCGTGGTCTTGCCCGCACGCGACAGGTCGAGCGTCGCGAACGGCACCTGGCTTCCGCCGTTGGTCACGTAGAGCGTCGCCGCGTTCGCCGAGGTGAAGCGGATCTGCGGGTTCGCGACCGTGACATCGAGGATGCCGCCGTGACCGGTGAACCGGACCGCGCCCACGTACGAGACCGTGCCGAGGCCGGTCGCGGGGTCGTAGGTGCTGCCGGTCGCCTGTCCGAACTGGAACAGTCCGTCGGCACGCGTGGCACCACCGGTGACCTCGATCGCGCCCTTGGCGATGTTGCCCGTGATGTAGCTCAGGAACGAGCTCGACACGTCCCAGCGCAGAGAGCCGCCGGGGACGGTCGCGACCGGAGCGGTCGGGGTGACCGGGGGCTTCGGGGGCTTCGGAGGCTGCGGGGGCTTCGGTCCGAAGATCTTGTCCCACTGCGCCTCGGTGACCGTCACCGTGCTGCGGGCGTAGATCGTCGATGCGGTCGGCATCGTGTGCTGCTGCCAGCTGATGACCTCGTACGTCTTGGTGCGGTCGAGCGCGCTCGCCGCGGCCGTGAGGTCGACCGAGTAGCCACCGCCCGAGACGCTGCGCACGAACTGCATCGCGACGAATCCGCCCTCGGCGGTGACGTCCGCCTCGGTGCCCTTCTCGATGAGCGCGACGTACGCACCCGTGATCGAGCCGTGCTTCGAACCGGTCGCCGTGACGGTCAGGCCGTTCTGGGCGGTCGCGGACTTCACCGCGGTCGTCACCTTCGGGCCGTCCAGGGGACCGAACACCGCATCCCACTGGCCCGACGTCACGTTCACGGCCTGACGTGCGTAGATCGTCGACGCGGTCGGAAGGGTGTGCTGCTGCCACACGATGACCTCGTACGACTTCGACCGGTCAAGACCCGCCTTCGCCGCCACCAGATCAACGCTGAACGCACCACCGGACATGTTGCGCACGAACTGCATCGCCGCGAACCCACCACCGGCGGTCACATCCGCCTCGGTGCCCGCTTCGATCAGCGCCACATACGCACCCGTGATCGACCCCAGGTTCGATCCCGACGCAGCGACCGTCAGACCCTCGGTCGACGCCACCGACACCGAACCCGACACCGTCGGGCTGCTCGGCGGGAACACCGTGTTCCACTGAGCATCCGTCACGTTCACGGCCTGACGGGCGTAGATCGTTGACGCCGTCGGAAGCGTGTGCTGCTGCCAGACGATGACCTCGTACGACTTCGACCGGTCAAGACCCGCCTTCGCCGCCACCAGATCAACGCTGAACGCACCACCGGACATGTTGCGCACGAACTGCATCGCCGCGAACCCACCACCGGCGGTCACATCCGCCTCGGTACCCGCCTCGATCAGCGCCACATACGCACCCGTGATCGACCCCAGCTGGGAGCCTCCGGCCGTGACGGTCAGACCGTCCTCGGTCGCCGCCTTCACCGTCGCGGTCGCGACGGGTGCCTCGTTGTAGTTCAGGGCGACGCTGCGCTCCTGCTCGGCGTTCACGACGCCACCGGCGGCGTAGGTGTAGACGCCGTACGCACCGGGCTTGGCCGCGGAGTCCTTCAGCGTGAGCGTCGCGGTGAACGTGCCGTCCGCCGCGATGTCGACCCACTGACTGCGGATGGTCGGCTGGAATGCCTCCGGAACCTGGTTCAGCACGGCCTCGGAGAGCGCCCAGAGCTGAGAGCCGATCGAGCGGTTCGCCGAAGGAGCGGATGCCGAGGGCTTCCAGTTCTCGGCGAAGTTGCCGAACACGACGTACGTGCCCTGGGGCAGGTTCGCGGGGATCGGCACGCCACGGCCGCCGACGTTCGCGGTCGGGCTGTATCCCGAGCCCTTCACGACGACCTTGTCACCGGTCTTGAGAGCGGTGCCCTCCACCGGGGTCACGCCGTCGGCCAGGAAGACCGAGATCGACGGGGCAGCCGGAACCGGCTTGACGATCTCCCACTGCGCCGTCGAGATCGTCACGGGCGTGCGCGCGAGCATGGTCTGCGCGTTCGGCAACGTGTGCTGCGTCCAGACGATGACCTCGTAGGTCTTCGTGCGGTCGAGAGCGGAGGCCGGAGCCGCGAGCGCGACCGAGAAGGCGCCGCCCGAGACGTTGCGCACGAACTGCATCGCCGCGAATCCGCCGCCGGCGGTGACGTTCGCCTCGGTGCCGGTCTCGATGATCGCGGCGTAGACGCCGGTGGCGGCGCCGAACAGCGTGCCGGTGACGTTGGCCGTGATGCCCGCATCGCTGACGGCGAGGTCGGAGACGGCGACCTTCGGGGCCGGCGCGTAGTTGAGGGCGACGCTGCGCTCCTGGTCGGCGTTGCTCACGCCACCGGCACCGTAGGTGTAGACGCCGTACGAGCCGGGGGTCGCCGTGGTGTCCTTGAGCGTCAGGGTCGCCGTGAACGAACCGTCGGCCGCGAGGGGCACCCACTGGCCGCGCACGGCGGCCTGGTACTGAGAGGGAACCTGGTCGAGCACGCTCTCGGCGAGCGCCCACGCCTGCACCGAACCCGAGCGGGTCGCGGCTGCGGCACCGGCGGACGGCTTCCAGTTCTCGGCGAAGTTGCCGAACACGACGTACGTGCCCTGGGGCAGGTTCGCGGGGATCGGCACGCCACGGCCGCCGACGTTCGCGGTCGGGTCGTAGCCCGTGCCCTTCACGACGACCTTGTCGCCCGCCTTGAGCGCGGTGTCGGCCGCGGGCGTGGTGCCGTCGGCGAGGAAGACGGAGATCGCGGCGGAAGCCGGAACCTCGGGCTCGGTCGGCGTCTCGGGCTCAGCGGGGGTCTCCGGCTCGGTCGGCGTCTCCGGCTCAGCGGGCGTCTCCGGCTCGGTCGCGGGCGGGAAGACGGCATCCCACTGCTCCGCGCTGATGGCGACATCGGCGCGGGCGTAGATGTTGGTGGCGTCCGGGATCGTGTGCTGCTGCCAGACGATGACCTCGTACACCTTGGTGCGGTCGAAGGCGGATGCCGCCCCCGCGAGGTCGACCGTGAAGCCGCCGTCGGTGACGGTGCGCACGAACTGCATGGCCGCGAATCCGCCACCCGCGGTCACGCCGCTCTCGCTGCCCTTCTCGATGACGGCGGCGTAGGCGCCGGCCGTTCCCTCGGGAAGAGCGGATGCCGTGGCCCGCACCGTCACGCCGGACGTATCGGCCACGGTGACGCTGGTGGTGACGACGGTGTCGGCCGCGAGCGCGGGCTGAGCGACCGTGAGGCCGGTCACGACGAGGAAGAGCGATATCAGGGCAGCTATCGCCGCGCGGACGCGGCCTGTCGCTGTGGTGCTGGGTGCTGTGGAGTTCACGGTTTCTCTCCGGGCCCCGGGGTGCGCGGGCACGCACGCCGGCGGTGCCGCTATGCAGTCGGGCGAAGGAATTAGGTTAGGCTGCACTAAGCAGCTACCGTTCCTGAGCGTAGGCTGTGCGCGAGGCTCGCGTCAAGTTTTAGGATAGCCTTGCCTTATGCGCCGCGTCTTTGCCGTCTTCCTCGCTGCCTCGCTCGCGATCGGACTCGCCGGTTGCGCACAGCCCGGCGCGGATGCCGCAACCCCCGACGCCTCGGCAACGCCCGTGGACGATTGCCCCCAGGCATCCGTCGCTCTCGCCGATCTCGACCTCGTCGATGACGTCCGCGCCGTCGAGGGCGGCTCGACCGCCTGCCTGTCGAGCCATGCCATCACCCCCATCGACGACGACACCGCGCCCGACCTGCCGGTCACGGTGACCGACAGCGAAGACCGCGAGGTCACGATCACCTCGGCCGACCGCATCCTGCCGATCGACATCTCGGGCACCATCGCCTCGACCGTCTTCGCCCTGGGCCTCGGCGACCAGGTCGTCGGGCGGGATGCGTCGACCCAGTTCGCCGGCACCGAAGACCTCCCCGTCGTCACGCAGAGCGGGCACAGCCTGAACGCCGAGGCGATCCTCGAGCTCGCCCCCACCGTCGTGCTCACCGACACGACCATCGGACCCAAGGAGGTGCGCCAGCAGTTGCGCGACGCGGGGATCGCGGTCGTCGTCATCTCGAGCGACCGCCGCATCGACACCACCGACGAGCTCGTCACCGAGATCGCTGGCGCCCTGGGCGTGCCCACCCGCGGAGCGGCCCTCATCGAACGCCTCGCGGGCGAGCTCGACGACGCCGAGGCCGAGATCGCCGAGATCGTGCCCGCCGACGAGGCCGATCGCGCCCGCATGCTCTTCCTCTACGTGCGGGGCAGCGCGAACGTCTACTACATCTTCGGCGAGGACTCCGGCGCCGACTCCCTCATCGACGCGGTCGGCGGTGTCGACGTCGCCGAGGAGATCGGCTGGGAGGGTATGAAGCCCATGACCGCCGAAGCCCTCGTCGCCGCGAAGCCCGACGTGCTCGTGATGATGACCGACGGACTCGAATCGGTCGGGGGCATCGACGGTCTGATCGAACGCGTACCCGCCGTCGCCGAGACGCCCGCCGGAACCCACCGCCGCGTGATCGACATGGCCGACAGCGAGATCCTGAGCTTCGGGCCGCGCTCGGCCGAGATCATCAGCGCCCTCGCCCGCGCCCTCTACGCGCCCGAGCCCGCGAAATGACCTCGGAGGTCGTCACCCCGACGCCGACCACGCGCCGGGGGCTGCGTTTCGCGCTGGTCGTCATCGGCCTGCTCGCAGCGCTCGTGATCACCTGCATCGCATCGATCACGAGCGGCCAGTACGACCTCTCCCCCACCGATCTCATCGGCGTGCTGCTGCACGGTATGGGCATCGACACCGCCTGGGCGCCGTCGAACGCCACCGACTACGGCGTCATCAACAGCATCCGGATGCCGCGGCTGGTGCTCGGCCTGCTCGTCGGCGCCGCGCTCGCGGTGTCGGGCGTGCTCATGCAGGCGATCTTCGGCAACCCGCTGGCGGATGCCGGTGTCGTCGGCGTCTCGTCGGGTGCCGCCCTCGGCGCGGCCGCGAGCATCACCCTGGGACTCGCCTCGTTCGGGATGTGGACGACCCCCGCGTTCGCCTTCATCGGCGGACTCGTGGCGGTGCTCTCCGTCTACTTCATCAGCCGGTCGGGTGGGCGCACCGAGGTCGTCACGCTCCTGCTCACGGGTATCGCGATCAACGCGATCGCGGGTGCCGGGATGGCGTTCCTCACGTTCATCGGCACGACCTCGACGCGCGAGCAGATCGTGTTCTGGCAGCTCGGATCACTCAACGGCGCACTGTGGCAGAACGTCGCCCTCGTCGCACCGCTGGTCGCGATCGGCATCGTCGTGGCGTTGATCGTCGCTCCGAGCCTCGACCTCTTCGCCCTCGGCGAGCGCACCGCACGGCACCTCGGACTCAACGTCGAACTGCTGCGCATCACGGTCATCGTCACCGTGGCGCTGCTGGTGTGCGCGGCCGTCGCGTTCGCCGGGATCATCGGGTTCGCGGGCCTCGTCGTGCCCCACCTGATGCGCATGATCATCGGCCCCGCGCACCTGCCGCTCGTGATCGCCTCGGCTCTCGGCGGCGCGCTGCTCATCGCCGTGGCCGATCTCGTCGCCCGCACCGCCGTGCCCCTCGCCGACCTGCCGATCGGCATGATCACCTCGCTCGTCGGCGGCCCCTTCTTCCTCTGGCTGCTCGTGCGCACGCGCCGCCGGGCGGGAGGCTGGGCATGACCGTCCGCCTGCGGGGCACCGGGCTCACCGTGCGCGTCGGCGACGGTCGCGCGATCCTCGACGACGCTTCGATCGACATCCACGCCGGGCAGATCCACGCCCTCGTCGGCCCCAACGGCGCCGGTAAATCGACCCTGTTCGGAGTGCTCGCCGGCGACGTGACGGCCCAGACCGGACGGGTCGAGCTCGACGGTGCGCCGGTCACCGGCATCCGTTCGCGCACCCTCGCGCAGAAGCGTGCGGTGCTGCTGCAGGAGAACACCGTCACGTTCCCGTTCACGGCCGAGCAGGTCGTGCGCATGGGGCGCTCGCCCTGGGCGCGCACCCCCGCGGCCGACGACGACGATGCCATCGTCGCGACCTCGATGGGATCCACCGAGGTGCTGCCGCTCAGTGCCCGCTCGGTCACGTCTCTGTCGGGCGGTGAGCGCGCCCGCGTGGCTCTGGCCCGCGTGATCGCGCAGAGCACCGGCATCCTGCTGCTCGACGAACCCACCGCCGCTCTCGACCTCAAGCACCACGAAGACGTCATGCGGCTCATCGCCCTGCAGGCGGCCGAGGGAGTCGCCGTCGCGATCGTGCTGCACGACCTCAACGCCGCACTGGCGCACGCCGACCGCGTCACCCTGCTGTCGCAGGGGCGCGTGGTCGCCACCGGCACCCCCGCCGAGGTGCTCACGGCGCCGCGCATCGAAGAGGTCTACGGTCAGCCCGTCGACGTCTTCCCCCACCCCGTCACGGGGGTTCCGCTGGTGGTCGCGCGGCGCTAGGTACCGGCGCGCTACGGGCGCAGCGGAAGCACGTCGACGAGGTCGGCGCGCGTGCCCGAGGCGGCGATGCGACCGGATGCCGCGGCATCCGCCCACTGCTCCTCGCCCAGCGCGACCGCGAGCCACGTCGCGGCGTCCATCTCGACCACGTTCGGGGGTGTGCCGCGCGTGTGCCGCGGACCCTGGATGACCTGCACCGCACCGAACGGCGGCACCCGCACCTCGACACTGTTGCCCGGCGCCTTCTCGTCGAGCAGCTGCAGCAGATACCGCACGGCCGTGGCGAGGGCGGGGCGCGGAGGCTTCTCGCCCGCGGCATCCGCCTGCTTCACGACGTCGAGCGCCGAGCGTCCGTCGACGATGTCGATCTTCTTGGCCATCTCCCCACACTACGACCGCGCGTAGGCTCGCAGCATGAGCATGCATCCCGAGGGCGCCCGCGCCGAGCTGCTCGCCGCGGTATCCGGGCACGGCTGGGGCGGCCCGTTCCCCGCACTCCTCGATCCCGAGAACGCGCACGATGCGGCGGTGCTCATCCTGTTCGGCGTGCTCGATCGCGAACCGGCCGTGGTGCCCGATGCGGCCGTCGCGCGCGACCTCGACGTGCTGCTGCAGCGCCGCGCCCCCACGCTCTCGTCGCATCCGGGGCAGGTGTCGTTCCCGGGCGGGCGGGTCGAGCCGGGAGATGCGGATGCCGCCGCCACCGCGCTCCGCGAAGCCGAAGAGGAGACCGGACTCGACCCGGCGGGCGTCGACGTGCTGGCGACCCTGCCCGAGATCCCCCTCGCGGCCAGCAATCATCGCGTGACTCCGGTGCTGGGGTGGTGGCGCACGCCGTCGCGTGTGGCGGCGATCGATCACGCCGAGACGGTCGAGGTGTTCCGCGTGCCGGTGGCGCAGCTGCTCGACCCGGCGACGCGGTACACCTCGGTGCGCACGTTCGGCGACCGCACGTTTCGGGCTCCGGCGTTCGACGTCGACGGCACGATCGTGTGGGGTTTCACGGCCATGGTGCTCAGCGGCATCTTCGACGCGGCCGGGTGGACCGTGCCGTGGAACGTCGCCGACGAGCGGCCGGTCTGAGGGGTTGCTCGGGGCGGGGCCCTTCGACGGGCTCAATGACCGGGGCTCCTGTTCATAACTCCGGAGAAACGCGGCGATTCGGTCTGGATCACGCAGATGCGGAGCAATTCGACGCAGATCTCCGGAGTTATGCCCGCCGCAACCCGCCGAAACCCGACGGGCGAGGCTCGGTAGGCTGGGCGGGTGAAGATCCTCGTCCTCGGTTCCGGTGCCCGTGAGCACGCGATCATCCTCGCTCTGCGAGCAGAGAAGGCGGAGCACGAGATCTTCGTCTCCCCCGGCAACGCGGGCATCGCGCAGGACGCGACCCCCGTCGCGGTCGACGTGCTCGACGGCGGCGCGGTGACCGCGTTCGCGAACGAGCACGCGATCGACCTCGTCGTCATCGGCCCCGAGGCACCGCTGGTCGCGGGCGTGGCCGATGCGCTGCGCGAGCGCGGCATCCCGGTCTTCGGCCCGGGCAAGGCGGCGGCCCAGCTCGAGGGTTCGAAGGCCTTCGCCAAGCGCATCATGGACTCCGCGGGTGTTCCCACGGGCCGCGCCGTGCGTGCGACCACCCCCGCCGAGGTCGAGGCGGCGTTCGACGACCTCGGTGCCCCGCACGTCGTGAAGGCCGACGGTCTCGCCGCCGGCAAGGGCGTCATCGTCACCTCCGACCGCGCCGAGGCCCTCGCGCACGCCGAGCAGTATCTGCCCGCCGGCCCGGTGCTCGTCGAGGAGTTCCTCTCCGGCCCCGAGGTCTCGCTCTTCTTCCTCAGCGACGGCGACACCGTGCGCGCCCTCAGCCCCGCGCAGGACTTCAAGCGCGCGCTCGACGGCGACGCCGGCCCCAACACGGGCGGCATGGGCGCCTACTCGCCGCTGCCCTGGCTCGCCGAGCAGTTCGGCAGCGAGCAGGAGTTCGTCGCCGAGGTCACGCGCGACGTGGCCGTGCCCGTGATCCGCCAGCTCGACGCCGAGGGCACCCCGTTCATCGGCCTGCTCTACGCCGGCCTCATCCTCACCCCCGCGGGTGTGCGCGTGATCGAGTTCAACGCCCGCTTCGGCGACCCCGAGACGCAGGTCGTGCTGCCGCGCCTGGTCACGCCGCTGTCGGAGCTGCTGTTCGCCGCGGCATCCGGCACCCTCGAAGACCAGCCCGAGCCCGTCTTCAGCGACGACGTCGCGATCACCGTGGTGCTCGCGAGCGAGGGCTACCCCGAGGCCCCGCAGACCGGTCGCCCGATCGAGAACCTCGCGGATGCCGCGGCCGTCGAGGGCGTGCGCATCGTGCACGCCGCGACGGCGGGTCCGGATGCTCCGGGCGGCGACCTGCTCGCGACCGGCGGCCGCGTGCTGAACGTGGTGGCGACGGCATCCGATTTCGGCACGGCCCGCGCTCGCGCGTACGACGCGATCGGACGCATCCGTCTGGAGGGCGCGCACTACCGCGGCGACATCGCCGCCCGCGTCGCCGAATGACCGGGACCGAACCGCCCCACTCGGCAGAACGCACCTCGTCGCCGGCGGCGGATGCGGCGGCCACCGCGCGTCTGGACGCCCTCGCGCAGGAGCTGCGGCGTCTCCGCCTCCACGCGGGAGACCTCTCGTACGCCGAGATCGCCGCCCGCATCGCGGCACGACGCATGGCCGAGGGCTCCGATGAGGGTGCCGCCCGGATCGCGCGATCGACCGTCTTCGACGTGTTCCAGACGGGCCGCCGCCGCGTCAATCCGGCGCTGGTGCGCGAGATCGTCCTCGCTCTCGGATACGACGACGACGAGGCGGAGCGGTGGCGGATGCGGTACCTCGACGCCCGACGGCCCGATCAGCCCATCGACAGGCCCGCCCCCGACGAACGGCCCCGTCGGTCGCCTCTCGGCGCGCACCCCGGCGCCCTCGTCGCGGCTCTCATCGGATGCATAGGGCTGAACGTCTACCTGGGCACCCTGATCATCCGACACGAGGTGCCCCTCTATCTCGATATGATCGGCACGGCGGCGACGTCCTTCGCCTTCGGGCCGTGGTGGGGCGCCCTCGTGGCCCTCGTGACCAACCTGCTCGGCTCGCTCGTCGCGACGCCCGAGACGATCGTCTTCGCGCTGGTCAACGTCACCGGCGCTCTGATCTGGGGCGTCGGCATCCGTCGCTATGCGCACACGATTCCGCGATTCATCCTGCTCACCATCGTCGTCTCGCTCGCATGCTCGATCATCGGCGCCCCGCTGAACGTGCTGATGTACGGTGGGCCGTCCGAGCACTCCGGCCTCCTGCTGGCGTCGCTCGCCCATGCGATCGGCGATCCCTGGACGGGGACCTTCGGCGTGAACATCACGGTGTCGATCATCGACAAGACGATCTCGGGTACCGCGGGTCTGCTGCTCGCCGGGCTGTTCTTACGCTGGGGACTGGGCGCCGAGCGCACACCCCCGGCGCTCCTGCGGCGCCGACGCGCTCTCGCCGCGCCCGACCTCGCCGGCGCCACGGACACCCCGAACGACGGGTACACGGCTGACGCCCCGAGCGGCCGCGGCACCGACCGCGCCTCCGACTCCCCGCCCGAGGCCACACCCGCCGGATGACCGACCGGCTCCGGGATCGGCGTCATCCGATCCCGTGCCGGTCGAACGCGGCGTGCACGTCGTCCGCACGCAGGAGGACGAGGTCGTCGGGTGCCGCATGGCCGCCGACATCCAACCGCAGATCCCGGGCCTTCATCGCCGTCTCGACGATGATGCGGGCTTGCCGCGCGTTGCCCCAGCCCTCGGTCGTGAACGCTCCGGACGCCTCCGCGGCAGCGAATCGCTCGCGCAGGGCGTCCCGACCGTCATCGCCGATCTCCTGTCCGGCCCGGCGCGCCATGCCCACGGCGATCTCGGTCAACTCGTCGACCGTGTACGGGAGGAACTCGATGCGCTCGGTGAACCGCGACGCGAGACCGGAATTGGAGGCCACGAACCGGTCCATGTCGGCCGGGTAGCCCGCCGCGATGACGAGGAACGATCCGCGATCGTTCTCCATGCGCGGCATGAGAGTCTCGATCGCCTCCTTGCCGAAGTCCTGCGGACCGCCCCCGACCAGGGTGTACGCCTCGTCGATGAACAGCACGCCGCCCATCGCGGCCTCGATCCGCTCGGTGGTCTTCGGGGCGGTACTACCGATGTGTGCGCCGACGAGATCACCACGGGCCACTTCGACGAGCACGCCGCTGGGCAGCAGTCCGAGCGCGCGGTAGAGGCGTCCGAGCAGGCGCGCGATCGTGGTCTTGCCGGTTCCCGGCGGCCCGACGAAGAGAAGATGCTCCAGCGGAACCGGACCTGCGCCGACGCCCGCCTCGCGGCGGCGCAGGTCGAAGCGAGCCTGCGCGAGGAGCTCGCGGATCTTCGCTTTGAGGGCCGGCTGGCCGACCTGCGCGTCGAGCTCGGCGAGCACGTCGTCGACCGTCTCGACGACCGCCCGAGCCCCGATCCGCTCGATGTCGCAGGCGGCGCGCACGTCGACCGCCTCGATCGTGAAGAGAGCGTCGATGGCGGTGAGAGCGTCGTCCATACCGCCCTCGTCGGAGACGCGGAGGTCGCGCTGCTGCACGGCGCGGTCGAGCACGTTACGCACAGAGCGGGCATTGCCCCAGTCCTTCGACGAGAAGGCCCCCGCGGCCTCGGCCGCAGTGAGGCGGTCGAGCAGCACGCTGCGCGCCTCGGTCGTGAGCTGCTCACCGAGCGCGTGGGCCATGCCCTCCGCGATGCGCACCAGCTCCTCGGCGCTGTACGAGGCGAACTCGATCCGCGTGACGAAGCGCGAGGCCAGTCCCACATTCGTCGCGAGCAGGGCGTCCATGTCGTCGGGGTAGCCCGCTGCGATCGCCAGGAACTTGCCGCGGTCGTTGTCGAGGCGCGGCAGCAGGGTCGCGATCGCCTCGCGGCCGAAGTCGTTCTCGCCGCCCTGCGAGAGCGTGTAGGCCTCGTCGATGAACAGCACACCACCCATGGCGTCGTCGATCACCGCGGTGGTCTTCGTCGCGGTCTGCCCCACGTAGCCCGAAACGAGGGCCTGCCGGTCAACCTCGACGATCTCGCCGCGGGGCAGGATGCCCAGCGCCCGATACAGGCGGGCGATCAGCCGTGCGACCGTGGTCTTGCCGGTTCCCGGGGGTCCGACGAACAGCAGGTGCTCGAGCGGGAAGGCGCCGTTCGCACCACCGTGCTCCATCTTGCGCTGCTGTACGCGCGCCTGCGCCAGGATCGCTCGGACCTGCCGCTTGAGCGCCGGCTGTCCGACCTGCGCGTCGAGTTCGGCGAGCACCTCCTCGACGGTCTCCTGCACACCCGAGATGCGGCCGATGGCGAGGTCGTCGCACGCGGCCTCGATGTCGTCCGCGGTGAGCTCCACGAGTGAGGCGCGGTCGCGCGCCCCGGCCATGCTGATCCGCAGGTCGCGGTGGGTGATCGCCCCCTCGACGACGTTGCGCATCGCGCGGGCGTTGCCCCAGTCGGCGCGTTCGAGGCCACCGCGGCGCTCCTCGTCGGCGAGACGCGCGCTCAGGCGTGCGCGGGCGTCGTCGGTGACTTCGTTGTCCATGCCGATCGCCATGTGCACGGCGATCCGCACCAGCTCGTCG
Organism: Microbacterium sp. 22179; assembly: GCF_052045715.1. Lineage (NCBI taxonomy): Bacteria > Bacillati > Actinomycetota > Actinomycetes > Micrococcales > Microbacteriaceae > Microbacterium > Microbacterium sp. 22179. The sequence continues at coordinate 228,060 of NZ_JBQEPJ010000005.1, forward strand.
GTCGCATACGGGGTGAAGGTCACGGGTGGGCGGAAACGCGATTCCAGACCCGGGTTCGACCGCAGGAAGTCCGACATCCGGTCGCCGTATCCGGCGATGATGCACACGAACTCGGTCCGCCTGTCTTCGAGCTCCTTCATCAGCACCGCGATCGCCTGCTTGCCGAAGTCGGTGTCGCCTCCATCTGCGAGGGTGTACGCCTCGTCGATGAAGAGCACCCCGCCGAGCGCGTCGGCGATGGCCTGGCTCGTCTTCTCCTCGGTACCGCCGACGTTCGACGACACGAGGTCGGGTCGCGACACCTCGTGCACGACCGGCGCCTCGAGCACCCCGAGCGCGTGGAAGAGACGGGCGACGAGCCGCGCCACCGTCGTCTTGCCCGTGCCGGGGGGCCCAGCGAAGATGAGGTGGCTTCCGACGCGGCTGGGCTTGAGCCCCTGCGCCTCGCGCAGTCTGTTGATCTCGACCTGATGCACGAGCCCGCGTACCTCGCGCTTGAGCTGCGCCTGCCCGACGATGGCGTCGAGCTCGGCGAGGATCACGTCGAGCGGTTCCACCGGCTCCGGCTCCTCGATCCTGGCCGGAGCCGGGGGCGCCGCGGGCTTCCCCGTGCCCGTGGGAAGTCGGAACCCGGCCTGGGTCGGCAGCAGGAACTCGACGGTCCCGAAGGCGGGGGGTTCGGCGCGACTGACGCCGTACAGCCGCGCCACGCTGCCGGGGCTCCCGAACTCCAGCTGAACCCGAGGGAACTTCACGTCCGTCACGACCGAGACAGCGTTCTCGAGAGCGCGACCATCGCACGAGACGTCACCCTCGACGGACGAGCGCGCGTCGACGAGGGCGATACGGCCACCGGCGGCCTCGATCTCCACCGACCCGGTGCGCAGGCGGATGCCGACACGCTCATCGTGCGCCCGATCACGGAGAGCGGCACGGAGCTCCTCGCCCCGCATCGTGACTGCGCCGGCCGACGCCGCGCCGGCCGCCAGAACGTTGTACGCGGCATAGGCGTCGGCGGATGCCGTGCCCGCCCAGAGCGGCTGCACCAGGACCCGCGAACCCTGGGGACGACGTACGAGCACCTCGCCGTCCCCGCCCGCGAGCTCTATCGTCTCCGCGCGGTCGAACTCCTCACGCAGCGCGGCGGCGAAACCGTTCGGTACGACGGCGGCCCCCACCGCGGCATCCGCGATCTCGAGGGAGAGCGGCACGAGCGCCAGCCCGGCATCCGTCGCCGCCCACGCCACCGCTCCCTCGGCCGCGACGTGCAGCATGGTCCCGCTCCGCGGCGAGGAGGGGTCGTCCGAGCGCGCCGGGGCGAGGCGTTGCAGCGCGAGGATGAGATCGCCGGCGCGCATCGTCCCCCACGTTCGCGCGTGCCGCCACCGCGTGTCGGCTCCGCGGCTCGCGTCGGCGTTCAGGGCGTCACCGGGGGCGTCATCCCCTCGGCGGGCACGAAGAGTTCGGGGATCCACCCGCCCGCGAGCGAGAAGAAGAGCGCGGCGATCGCCATCGTCCCCCACCCCGCGGTGAACAGCCACGGGCGCTTGGCACGGAAGCGGCGCGGAGTGATCAGGGCGCGGAAGAGGAGGAATCCTCCGATCAGCGCGAAGACCGCGCCGAGGATCTGCAGCAGTTCGATCATCGCAGCCCCTTCGTGCGGTTCGCGGGGTCCGCCGCCTTGTAGTTCAGCTGATACTGCTTGCGGAAGGAGACGCTCCAGAACGCCCAGCCCAGCAGCGCCCCGAAGAGCAGCCAGATGAAGCCGCCGCTGGCCAGGTTCGCCAGGCCGATGAGGATCAGCACCACCGCGACGATCCCGAGCACGACCTTGCCGAAGCCGAGGCGCACCTTCGTCTTGGTCTGCGCCGCGTGGTACTCCCGCATCCCCGCGATGGCCCGACGCACGTCCGCGTCCTGCGGCGCCAGGGCCTCCACCTCGCGGATGGCCTCGTCGTAGTGCGCCGCCTGAGCCTTGTTGAGGATGATGTGGCTACCGGGACCGGCGGGGCTCAGACGCGTCTCGGCCTCGGCGATCCGCGACAGCGCGAAGGCCGTACGGGCGTGCTCGTCTTCGGGATGAGCGGCGAGGAGTCGGCGCGACTCGGTCAGCGCGGCGCCGGCCATCCTGCGCTGACGCAGCGCCCCGATCACGTAGCGGACGAGACGCTGCGCACGCTCATCGTGCGGGTAGGCGTCGTGCAGGCGCCAGGCTTCGGCGAGGGCGTTCTGGACGTCGCCCGCGGACTCGAGATCCTGTACGGCGAGCACGACGAGCAGCACCGCGTCGGTGTCGGAGGGGAAGCGTCCGAGGATCGATCCGGCGAGGTCGAGCGCCTCCTTCGGGCGCTTGCGGTCTCGCAGATGCTCCGACGCGGCCCTGAGCACCTTGACCGCGTACGTGTCGTCCGGGAACCGGTCGACCAGCGCCCAGGCCTCGCGCACGGCCTCGTCGATTCGCCCCTGGTCGAGCATCGCCCAGGCGACGCGCCCCTGGTAGTAGGGGTTCGCCGGAGCGATGGCGACCGCCGCCCGGAAGGCACGCTCGGCCTCGGCGTAACGGCCCATCCCGTCGAGCACGCCTCCGCGCAGCTCGAGCGGCGTCGCGTCGCCCGGCATGCGGTGCACGAGCTCGGCGGATGCGAAGTCGGCGTCCTCGTGACGCTTCAGATCGGTCGCGGCCCATACGTACACCAGCCACGCCAGTACGTCGTCGGCATCGGTGTCGGTGCCCTTCTTCGCGGCCACGAAGGCGTTGCGGACGTCTCCGTCGTAGTAATACGCCTTCGCCCGCTCACCCCAGCCGCTCGTCGCAGGCTCGGGGGCGGCGGGAGCGCTCGAAGCGACTGCCGCGGCCAGCGCCTGGTCGTAGGCGGCGCGCGAGGGGGCGTCGAGGAGGGTCGTCTCCGCCGCCTCGATCTGCTCCATGCGCTGCTCGGCCATCCGAGCGCGCTCCTTGTCGGGCGAACCGGTCAGCTGCCGCCACTTGCGACGGGCAGCCTTCAACGCCGCACGGATGGCGTCGGGGTCAGCCGAGCCGTCGATCTCGAAGAGGGTGTAGTAGTCGTCGACCACGGGAGCTGCGAGGCTCATGCGTTCTTCTCTTTCAGTTGGGGGAGGGTGCGGCGCTCGGGCGCGCGGACATCGTGGAAGTGAGGGTCGCGGATGCGGTCGGGGCGAGGATGCCTCCGGGGAGAGCGGCGGGCTTGAGGGCGACAGCGGGGGCGGCCGGCTCGGCCAGGCGATCGATGCGATCGATCGCCTCCTCGACCTTCTCGGCGGTGAGGTTCGCGACCCGCTCGATCGCGAACGCGCCGACGTACTCGTCGCCGGGAAGACGGTAGATCTCGACCGTTACGGTCTGATCGACGTCGTAGCGATAGACGACCGCGAAGTCGACGCCGGCGGGCCACTCCTCGTCGAGGTCGACGATGCCGACACCGATCACGGTGACGAAGTCGGGGTCGGGGTCGTCACCCTGTGTGACCGTCACACGCAGCTGCGTACGCGGACCCATCGTCGTGAGTACATTCACGCCCTGCGCCGGAACCTTGGCGTTCTTCTCGATGATGACCCAGTTGCGCTGGTCGTCATCGTCGTCGAGGGCGAGCGTGCCCAGGGCGTGCGAGGTGACGTCGGCGATGCGGACGTCGGCCAGACCCGCAGGCGCCTCTCCACCGCCGACGAGCGCGGCCTGGATCGCCGCGCCGAGCGCGACGGCCTGATCGGGGTCGACGCCCTCGACCGGCGTGAGACCCGACAGGCGCTCGATGAGCGAGCGGATCGCGGGCATCCGCGTCGATCCGCCCACCAGCACGACGGTCGAGACATCGCTCCATCCGATTCCCGCCGCGTCGAGGGTGTCCTCGACGAGCTCCTGCGTGCGGCGGACGAGCGATCTCGTCGCGGTCTCGAACTGCTCGCGCGTGATCGTCACGCGCCGCTCGGCTCCCCCGTGCACGACCGGGATCTCAGCGGAATCCGAGGTCGAGAGCTCGCGCTTCGCCTGCTCGGCGCGCTCTCGAAGCGCCGCCACCGCGTCGAGGTCGTCGTAGAAGTCCCGCACCCCGTGGCGGTCTTCGAGCTCCTGAACCACGAGCTTGATGAGCGCGTTGTCCCAGTCGAAGCCTCCGAGGTTGCGATCGCCCTCGGTCGCGAGCACCGCGAAATCGTTCCCCTCGATCCCGAGGATGCTCACATCGAAGGTGCCACCCCCCAGGTCGTACACAACGGTGATCTCGTCGGCCTGCGCCGCGACGCCGTAGGAGAGTGCGGCTGCCGTCGGCTCGTTGAGCACCCGCAGCACGTTGAGCCCGGCGATCTCACCCGCCTGTCTGGTCGCGGTGCGCCGGGAATCGTCGAAATACGCGGGCACGGTGATCACCACGTCACGGATCGTCTCTCCCAGGGCGACCTCGGCCCGTTGCACCAGCGCCCGGAGGATGATCGCCGAGATCTCCTCCGGACGATACTGCTCGTCGGCCGGCGAATCGAAGCGCCAGCTGGGGTCCCCCATGTGCCTTTTGACGTGCTGGACCACGTCGTCCGGTCGTACCCCTGCCTGCTGCTTCGCCGCGTGTCCGACGACCGGCGCATCCGCACCCTCCACGGTCTCGAACAGCACCACCGACGGCGTCGTGGCCCGCCCCTCGGCATCCCTCAGGATCACGGGCGCCCCAGACTCGTCGACGACCGCAACCGCCGAGTACGTCGTCCCGAGATCGATGCCGACAGATCGTCCCACCGTCGCCCCTTCCGTCCGCGGCACGGCCGCTGCTCCTGCGCGCGGGTGTCCCGGGAGAGACGATCGCGCCTCCGCTCACGCTAGAGAGCGTGCGGGCGCGCGCCCGACCGGTTCGGGGTATTCCGGACGATCCCGGACACCGCCCGAACGTCTCCGGACGGCGGGGTGGGGCAGCGGCGTGCGGGGCGGCGTTCTAGAGCGCGACCCAGTACCGCCGCAGCATCCCCGTGCCCCGCTCGGACTGGTCGCTGATGTCTTGCAGCACTCCGCCGGCCCGCTCGATCGTGCGGTACGAGCCCTCGTTGTCGACGTCGCAGGTGATCAGCACCCGCTCCAGGCCGATCTCGCGCGCTCGCTCGAGGCCGAGCGTGAGCGCGGCCGACGCGATCCCCTCGCGGCGACGTGAGGCCCGCACCGAGTAGCCGATGTGCCCGCCGGCCTCGGCGAGCCACTCGTTGAGCGCGTGCCGGAACGACAGGAACCCGACCACCTCGGCTCCGTCGACCACCCAGTACAGGTCGTTGTGCACCCGGTCGGCGGGCGGGGCGATCGAGGTGTCGGCGAGGCGCTCGGCATCCGCGATCAGGGCATCCAGAGTCGCCCGATCGGGCGTCACGGGAGCCGTCAGACCCGACCCGTCGACATGCCCCTCGCCGAACTCCGCCACGGCAGCTGCCCACGAGCCGAAGAGGTCGGCGGTCGGTCGAACGAGCTGCACGGTCATCGCCCCACCCCATCAGATGGCGGTGTCCGGTCGCAAACCGACGAAGAGCGGATGTCGCGAACTACAGCACCTTCGAGAGGAACTCCTTCAGGCGCTCGTTCTTGGGCGCCTCGAACAGCTCGGCCGGTGCAGCCTCCTCGACGACGACGCCGCCGTCCATGAAGACGGTGCGGTCGGAGACCTCGCGGGCGAAGCCCATCTCGTGCGTCACGAGCACCATCGTCATGCCGCCCTCGGCGAGATCGCGGATGACCTGCAGCACCTCGCCCACCATCTCGGGGTCGAGGGCACTGGTGGCCTCGTCGAACAGCATGATCTCGGGGTCCATCGCGAGCGCGCGGGCGATCGCCACGCGCTGCTTCTGACCGCCCGAGAGCGAGGCGGGCTTGGCATCCGCCTTCTCCGACAGGCCGACCCGCTCGAGCAGGGCCAGCGCGCGCTCGCGGGCCTTCGACTTCGACAGACGACCCAGCTCGATCGGCGCGAGCGTGATGTTCTCGAGCACCGTCATGTGCGGGAACAGGTTGAAGTGCTGGAAGACCATGCCGATGCGCTGGCGCACCTCGTCGAGCTTGACGCTCTTGTCGGTGAGGTCGACGCCGTCGATGACGACCTTGCCCGACGTGGGCTCCTCGAGCTTGTTGAGGCAGCGCAGCAGCGTCGATTTGCCCGAACCCGAGGGCCCGATGACCGCGACGACCTCGCCGTCGTCGACCGTCAGATCGATGCCCTTGAGCACCTCGTTGCTTCCGAACGACTTGTGCAGGTTCTGCACGGCGATCTTGCTCATGCGTTGAACTTCCTCTCGAGGCGGTTCGCGAGCAGCGTCAGCAGCGTGATCACGACGAAGTAGATGATGGCGACGATCGTCAGCACCTGCGCCGACAGATAGGTCGAGGCGATGATCTGACGCGACTGGAACGTCAGCTCGGCGAGGCCGATGACGCTGATCAGCGACGTGTCCTTGAGGGTGATGATGCCCTGGTTCACGAACGACGGGATCATGATGCGGAACGCCTGCGGCAGCACGACCTTCTGCATGGTCTTCCAGTGGCCGAGACCCAGCGACCGCGATGCCTCGTTCTGACCGGGGTCGACGGCCTGGATGCCGCCGCGGATGATCTCGGTCATGTAGGCACCCGTGTTGAGCGAGAGCGTGATCGCTCCGGCCACGAACGGGTTGAACTGCAGGCCCGGGAACAGCTGCGGGATGGCGAAGAAGACGAAGAACGCCTGCACCAGGATCGGGGTGCCGCGGAACACGAACACGTAGGCGGTCGCGATCCAGCGGAACGGCAAGAACTTCGACAGGCGTCCGAAGCCGAACACGATGCCGAGCACGAAGGCGGCGACGAGGGCGACGAGCGTCGCGAGGATCGTCAGCCAGAGTCCGCTCATCAGCGCCGGCCAGTACTTCACGGCGACGGAGATGATGTCGGTCGGCTGGGCGGATGCCTCGTCCGCGCTGAGGTAGGTGTCGACGATCTCGTCGTACTCGCCGCTCTCCTGCAGGTTCGCCAGGCCGGCGTTGAACTTCTCGATCAGCTCGGGGTTCATGCCCTTGTTGACCGCGAAACCGTACTCGCCGCCGAGCTCGGGCTCGCCCACGAGACGGAAACCGGAGCCCTGCTGGATGCCGTACGCCAGCACCGGGAAGTCCTCGAAGTAGCCGACGGCCTGGTTCGCCTTGACGGCATCCACCATGTCGGTCGTGTCGGAGTAGGGCGTGATGCGGAAGCCGTACTCGTCCTGGTTGTCCTCGGCGAAGGTCTGGCCCTGGGTACCGGTCTTCACCGCGACGGTCTTGCCGTCGAGGTCGTCGAGCGAATCGATGTCGCTCGACTCGAGAACGCCGAGCTGGATGCCGCTGGTGAAGTACGGCTCGCTGAAGTCGAACGTCTGCTGACGCTCCTCGGTGATCGACATGCCGGCCATGACGGCATCCACCTGGTTCGACTGCAGGGCCTGCAGGGCCGCGTCGAATCCGAGCTGGCGGATCTCGACCTCGAAGCCCTGGTCGTCGGCGATCGCGCGGAGCAGGTCCATGTCGATGCCGACGAGCTCGCCGTCGGAGTTCGTGAACTCGAACGGAGCGAAGGTCGTGTCGGTGCCGATGACGTACGTCTCACCGTCGGCGGCCGTGGCGGGGGCGGCTCCGCCGAGCAGCGCGGCGCCCGCGACGGCGGTCGCGAGCACGGCGGCTCCGGTCGTGCGGGCGAGGCGGCGGAGCCGGGCGCGCAGGGAAGAGGGGTGTGGGATCACGACGGATGCTCCTCGGATCGGGGTGGCGACCGGCCGGTCGCCGCCCGTCTACCTTAGTCAACGCGAAACGCCCCGCCCATTTCGGGGCGGGGCGTTCGTCGGGGGATCAGACGGTCGGATGCTTCGGCGCACCGCGCAGGAACAGCGACGCGATGAGCGCGACGAGGATCACGCAGGCCGGCAGCAGGATCGCCTGCGACATGCCCGTCGAGAAGCCCTCGGCGACGGCATCCGGAAGGGTTCCGCCCGAGCCGATCGACCCGCCGGCGTCGTCCATGCCCGGCAGGTTCGCCTCGAGGCGCGCCTGCATGAACGTGGCGATCGCGGCCGATCCGACCACCGATCCGATCGTGCGGGTGGTGTTGTAGATGCCCGCGCCCGCGCCGGCCTGGCGCATCGGGAGCATCCGGGTGGCGGTCGTCGCGAGCGGACCCCACATACCGGCGTTGCCGAGGCCCATGAGGGCGGAGGGGAACAGGAACATCCAGATCGGGGTGTCCATGTTCACCAGCGACGAGTACCAGAACAGGGCTCCCGAGACGGCGAGCAGACCCGGGATCAGGATGATGCGGGGGTCGGTGCGGTCGAGGATCTTGCCCGCGACCGGAGCCAGCACGCCCGAGAGCACCGCCATCGGGATCATCAGCAGCGCGGCTTCGGTCGGGGTGAGCCCCCGGGCAGTCTGCAGGAAGAACATCAGCGGCAGCGACATGCTCGTCACCGTGAAGCCCACCGCGGCGATCGCGACGTTCGCTCCCGAGAAGTTGCGGTCCTTGAAGAGCTCCAGCGGCACGAGCGCCTCGGACTTCGTCTTCCACTGCTGCACGATGAAGATCGCGAGCACCACGATGCCGGCGATGATCATGCCCCACACCGAGATCGGGCCCCAGATGACGCCCCAGTCGTACTTCTCACCCTCTTGCAGGCCGAAGACCACGAGGAAGATCGCGACGGCGCTCAGGACGACACCGAGGATGTCGAAGCGGTGCGGGTGCGTCTTGAGCTTGGGCACGAGGATCCACGCGGCGACGAAGGCGATCACTCCGACGGGCAGGTTGACGAAGAAGATCCACTCCCAGCCGAGGCCGTCGACGAGCACGCCGCCGAGCAGCGGGCCGACGAGCGTCGCGACACCGGCGGTCGCACCCCACAGGCCCATGGCCGCGCCGCGGCGCTCGGGCGGGAAGGTGCGGGTGATGACGGCCATGGTCTGCGGGGTCATGAACGCAGCGCCGAGACCCTGCACGGCGCGGGCCGCGATCAGGCCCTCGAGCGAGCTCGACAGACCGCACCAGAGGGATGCCGCGGTGAAGATCGCGAGTCCGATGAGGTAGATGTTCTTCGGGCCGAAACGGTCGCCGAGGCGGCCGGTGATCAGCAGCGGCACGGCGTAGGTGAGCAGGTAGGCGCTGGTCACCCACACGACGTTGTCGAGGTTGTTGGTGTTCGGGTCGAGGGCGGCCTTGATCGCGGGGTTCGCGACCGAGACGATCGTCGTGTCGACGAGGATCATGAAGAAGCCGATGACGAGCGCCCAGAGGGCGGGCCAGGGGCTCTTCGGCGCCTGCCCCGCGGCGAAGGGGCCGGTCTGGGGGCCGACGGCCTGTCGGGAATCGGTCATTGCTGTGCAGCCTTTCGCTGAGCGATGTAGCGGTCTGTGTCGTCGAAGTCGTTCGGGCCCCAGCGGAGCCCGTCGCCGTCGAGTCGGGTGAGGAGGGTGTCGAGCCAGCGCACCTCGGCCTCGAGCAGTGCCTCCTGGCGTTCTATCTCGACGAGCACCTGCGCGGGAGTACCCCGTTCGTGTGCTGCGCGGAGCCCGTCGCGGTGGGCCACGTGGCTGTCGACGAGAGCGGAACGACGCTCGCGCAACAGCGCGGTGACGTCGTCGCGCTCGAGATTGTGCGCTTCGGCGAGCGCGATGCGGAAGTCGGTCTCGCTGTCGGTGCGGGGCAGTTCGCGGCGCACCCACGCGATGACGGTGTCGCGACCGGCATCGGTCAGCGTGTAGGTGGTGCGCTCGGGACGGTTGCCGTCGCGATCGATGCCGATCTCGTCGATCAGGCCGGTCTTCTGCAGGCGCGCGACCGTGTGGTAGAGCGTGCCGTTGGTGATCGTGAGCAGGCGGTCATCCTGACGGGTGCGCAGCAGACGGACCATTTCATAGGGGTGCATGTCGCCCTCGCGCAGCAGCGCGAGCACCATCACACCCATGGGCGTGAGCGTGTCGATCGGATCCTTCATCACCTGCTCCACTTCGATTAGTCCACGTGGACTATACGCCTGTTTCGCGGAAGTGGGCAAGCGCGATGCTGTCGGGCGCGCCGTCAGCTCTTCAGTCGCCGCAGAGCCGATCCCTTGTGCGCGGCGCGATCACCGCTCTTCTCCGACTCCACGATGTAGGCCGGTTCATCGGCCGTCGCCGTGAAATGCTGCCCCGCGAACTCGAAGTCCCTCGTGCGCTTCTCCTCGACGGTCCCCCGTGTGCGCCCCTGCGAGGTGTTCCAGCTCACCCGGTCACCCTTCGACAGTTCCTTCGACATGCATCCTCCGTTCGTTGCGGAGAGCATCGCGGATGCCGCGGCATCCGCCACTCCCCTTGACACGGCACCCTCGCACGACCGGGATAATGGGGCAGGTGAGCACTCCTGCAGACAGCACGTCCCAGAGCATCCCCGGTTGGCGTCACCTCTACTCGGGCAAGGTCCGCGACCTGTACGCCTCGGAGGATCCCGCCGACACGCGCATCCTGGTCGTGGCGAGCGACCGTGTCAGCGCGTTCGACTCCGTGCTGTCACCCGGCATCCCGAAGAAGGGCGCCCTGCTCACCCGGCTGAGTCGCTGGTGGTTCGCGCAGCTCGACACCCCCAACCACCTCGCCGAGGGCGAGATCCCGGATGCCGTCGCCGACCGCGCCATGCTCGCGCAGTCCCTCGAGATGCTGCCCGTCGAGTGCGTGGTGCGCGGCTACATCACGGGTTCCGGCTGGGCGGAATACGAGGAGAGCGGCACGGTCTGCGGCATCCCGCTGCCCGCCGGGCTCAAGAACGGCGACCGCCTGCCCGAGCCGCTGTTCACCCCCGCGTACAAGGCGCCGATGGGCGAGCACGACGAGAACATCACCTTCGCGCAGACCGTCGAGCTGGTGGGCGAAGCGCGCGCCGCCGAGCTGCGCGACGTCTCGCTCGACCTCTACACGCGCGCGGCCGCCATCGCTGAGGAGAAGGGCCTAATCCTCGCCGACACCAAGTTCGAGTTCGGCACGGATGCCGACGGCACGCTGCGTCTGGCCGACGAGGTGCTCACGAGCGATTCGTCGCGGTACTGGGATGCCGAGGCCTGGCGCACCGGCGTCACGCCGAGCCAGCGCATGGCGAGCTTCGACAAGCAGATCGTGCGCGACTGGCTGGCGTCGCACTGGGACAAGCAGGGCGAGCCCCCCGCGCTGCCCGAGCACATCGTCTCGCGCACGGCCGACCGCTACCGCGAACTGATCGACCGCCTCGGGGCGTGACCGTTCGTCTCGCGGCGCGGTTCCTGAGCGAGGAGCGCAGCGACGAGACGAAGGGCACCCAGGGAACACTCAGGAATCGGTAGTGTTGCTCCAGCACTCCCCCACCCCGAATCCCTGAGGAGCCCGCATGCCCCTGTGGAAGATCCACGGCAACGGCCGCACGGTCGAAGCCGGCGCCGTCGTCGCCCCCGAAGAGCGTCTGAACTGGCCCGCCACGATCGCGATCGGTGCGCAGCACGTCGTCGCGATGTTCGGTGCCACGTTCCTCGTGCCCACGCTGACGGGCTTCCCCGTCTCGACCACGCTGCTGTTCAGCGGTGTGGGCACCCTGCTCTTCCTGCTGATCACCAAGAACCGCCTGCCCAGCTACCTCGGCTCGTCGTTCGCGTTCATCGCGCCGATCACCGCCGCGGTCGCCGCGGGCGGCACGGGTTCGGCGCTCGCGGGCGTGGTGGCCGTCGGCATCCTGCTCGCCCTCGTCGGTCTCGTGGTGCAGTTCGCCGGCCTGCGCTGGGTCGATGCGCTCATGCCCCCGGTCGTCGCCGGCGCGATCGTGGCCCTCATCGGCTTCAACCTCGCGCCGACCGCGTGGAACAACTACAACCTCGACCCGGTCACCGCCACGATCACCCTCGTCGCGATCATCGTCTTCGCCGTGCTGTTCCGCGGATTCCTCGGGCGCATCTCGATCTTCCTCGGCGTCGCCGTCGGCTTCATCTGGGCGGCGTTCAACGGCTCGTTCGACGTGCCGAACGAGCTGCGCGGCGGCAAGACCCCGAACGAGCTGATCGCCGAGGCATCCTGGGTCGGCCTGCCCGACTTCCAGTTCCCCGACTTCGTCGCCCCCGGCACCTGGTCGACGATCGCGATGTTCCTGCCGGTCGTGCTCGTGCTCGTCGCCGAGAACATCGGCCACGTGCGCGGCGTCGCCACCATGACCGAGGACCCGACGGTCAACAAGCAGACCGGTCGCGCGCTCATCGCCGACGGTGTCGCGACGACCATCGCCGGCGGTTTCGGAGGCTCGGGAACCACGACGTACGGCGAGAACATCGGCGTCATGGCGGCCACCCGCGTCTACTCGACCGCCGTCTACTGGGTCGCCGGTCTGTTCGCGATCCTGCTCGCCTTCTCGCCCAAGGTCGGCGAGGTGTTCAACTCGATCCCCGCCGGTGTGCTGGGCGGCGCGACCACCGCGCTCTACGGCCTCATCGGCATCATCGGCATCAAGATCTGGGTCGACAGCCGCGTCGACTTCTCGCGCCCGGTGAACCAGTACACGGCCGCGGTGTCGCTCGTGATCGGCATCGCCGGATTCTCGATGAACCTGGGCGACTTCGCCTTCGGCGGCATCGTGCTCGGCACGGTCGCGGCGCTGCTGATCTACCACGTGGGCAACTTCATCGCCCGCGCGCGCAAGACGGGTGCCGACGACCCCAAGCCGCTCGAGCCCGTCGGTCCGCTGGGCGGCGACCCGGCCTGACCCCGGCCCGCACGACAGAAGGTCCCGGATGCTTCGGCGCGAAGCATCCGGGACCTTCGTGTTGCTGCGGGGTGGGCCCTTCGACAGGCTCAGGGACCCAGCCCAGATGCGGGGCCCTAGAGGAACTGGGTCGCTGAGCCTGTCGAAGCGTCCCGCCCGACAGACCGTCAGTCGTCGGTGCCGGCGCCCTCGCGCACCCCGCTGCGGGCCCGAGGGCGCGGTTCACCCTCGCGCGGGGCGACGGCGAGCGGCAGGGGCACGGTCGGCGCCGGCAGCCCATACAACCGACGCACCCAGCGGCGGGCGTCTTCGAGCGGATACGTGTCGCGGTACACCGAGTACTTCACGAACACGCCCTCGAGCACGCTGCGGAACATGACCTCTTCGAGCCCGGGATCGGCTGCGCCGCGCGCGCGGAACAGGTTGCGCACCGCGTCTTCGGCCATCGTGACCTGCTCGCTGAAGCGGTCCTCGGACTCGGCGAAGAGCCGGTGCGTGGCCGGCTGCTGCTGGATCGCGAGCACGACGCGCTGCAGCGGCACGGCGTAGGCCGTCGCCTGGAACACGCTGTCGATGATCGAGGCGAGCACCTCGTCGGGACTGCCCTCGACACTCGGCAACTCGAGGAGCGTGATGAACCAGCGGTCGATGACCGCGGCGATCAGCTGATCCTTGCCGCCGAAGTGATAGCTGACGAGCCCCTGAGCGACACCGGCGCGCTTGGTGATCTCGGCGATGCTGGCGCCGGAGACGCCCCGCTCCTCGAACACCTCGATCGCCGCCTGGAGGATGACCTCCTTGGCTCGTTCGCGCGCACGTCGATTCTGGTCTTCCGATCGCGCCATGTGAAGTTCACTTCCCCGTTGCCCCCGAATGTGCACCGATGTGCGTCCCCGTACTATAGATTACTCGCTGAATGTACGTTCAGTTTAATTATCTCTGGGGAGCCTCCATGCACCGTCTCGCGCCCGTCGATTTCAACGACCTCGGGTCCATCGTCGGCTGGCTGATCGGCCAGTGGTGGGTGTGGGCGATCGTCGGCACCGTCGCCCTCTTCTTCCTGATCCTCTGGATCATCCCCGCGGCCAAGGTGAAGCCGTCCGAGAAGTTCTCGACGACGGATGCCGAGGCGAACGAGATCGCCCTGGGCTTCCTGCAGATCCGCAACCTGCCCTCCGGCCCGTGGAACGACCCGACCGCGAGCGACCTCGGCCCGTCGGAGAAGTCGGTACTCGTGGAGCAGTGGGGCGTGCACACCCGTGAGGAGTGGCTGTCGAACATCGAACGCCTCACCACGGTGCGCCGCCGCCGCGAGGTCTGGGTGCTGTACCTCGCCGTGCGCGTCGCCCTCGCCGAGCGCCTCGGCCGTGCCCCGAAGGCGAAGGAATGGCTGGCGGCCATCGTCGAGGAGGGCGGCGACAAGCGCGACGCCAAGACGTTCATCACCGCGATCGAGTACATCGAGTCCGAGGTGCGCAAGCGCGTGGGTAAGGACATCGTGACGCCGGACCTGTTCGTGCAGACCCTCGACGGGTACGCGATCGGCCAGGCCGTCGCGATGGCGACCTGGGGCGTCGCGCTCGGACACGGCGACGTGCCCGAGGCCCGCTCGATCATCCACGCGATCAACGTCGAGGCGCGGCCCGCTTTCTCGTCGTGGGCGGACTTCGGCCTCAGCTACATCGCCGGCCGGGTCATGCACTGGTCCGACGGCCGCGTCGACGAGAAGTCGTTCGAGAAGTTCGGCGACGGATGGGCGGACTTCAAGGCCGCAGCGACCGAGACGCGCAACGGTCCGTGGGCGACCCTGCCGTGGACGCTGTAGCCGTCGACCTCGCTCCGCTGCAGCGCAGCGCCGGCATCCGCGACATCGTCGCCTACGAGCGGATCACGAAGACTCCGCTGCACCGTCGCTTCGTGTTCCTGCTCGTGGTCGTGCTGATGTTCGCGGCGGCGATGCTCGCGGGTCTGTGGTTCCTCGGGCGCACCGACATCCTCGCCGTCGCACCGATCCTCGCGGTGTTCGTCATCGGCTACACGCTGCTCGCGGCCGTCGGATTCGTGTGGTTCGCGGTGGGCCTCAGCCGCCGCGTGAAGATCGCGGCGTTCGCCTGGCAGAACGACTGGGCCTACGCGGATCGCCTCGCGCACACCGGCCGCCCCGGCGCTCCCTTCACCCGCGTGCTGCGTGGTCAGGAGCGGGCGGTGGTCGCGGGCGACGATCCGCGGATGCCGTTCGAGCTCGGCATCCATCACTCGCTGTCGCGCGGTCAGGAGGGCGCGACCGTGCAGCGACCGTTCGCGTTCATCGAGCTGCCGCTGCCGTCATCGGTGCCGCACATCGTGCTGGCCAACCGGCGACGCAGCATCGTCCCGACGCTGGGCCTCGGCCGGGGCGCTGCCCGGATGGAGCTCGAGGGCGTGTTCGCGAAGGTGTTCCGGCTGATCGTGCCGGAGGGGTATCAGACCGACGCTCTGTACATCTTCACGCCCGACCTGATGGCGCGCGTGCTCGACCTCGGACGCGGCGCCGAGATCGAGCTCGTCTCCGACCGGTTGTACGTGTACCTGCCGGGGAGCACGCGGTTCGATCGCCCCGCCACCATGGCCGCGGCGCTCGTTCTCGCCGAGGAGTTCCACCGCAGATTCGCCGCACGCACCGAGCTCTACCGCGACGACGCCGCAGGCGAGATCGCGGCCCGCGCGGGCGTCTCGGTGGGGCTGCGAGGACAGCGCCTCGGCGGGCACGGCATCTCTGTGCTGGCCGTGGCGAGCACCGTGGGGGTGGTTCTGCTCTCGGCCGGCGTCACCGCGCTGACGCTCTTCGGCGGCGACTTCTTCACGTCGCTCCTGGGCGGCCCCTGAAATCGCGGGTGCGCCCCTGTCCCGGAGGGGGCGACAGGGGCGCACTCGTTTCACTCCCGCATGGTGGGTGCTTCGACGGGCTCAGCAACCCAGTTTTGGATACTGGGTCCCTGAGCCTGTCGAAGGGCCCACTCCGCGAAACCCGTCAGGTGGGTGCCCGCACCACGAGCTCCGTCGGCAGGATGGTCGTGCGGGGCGGGTCGCCCCCTCCCCGGCGAGCCACGACAGCAGCACCTGCGCCATCGCCTCGCCCGTACATCGTGTGCGCTCGTGGGCCTTCATGCGCACCAGCAGATCGGACAGACGGACTTTTACATCGGCCCTCTGTGCTTCCGCGTTGGGCAGCTCCGGTACGTGGTCGTCGAGTTGAAAACCACGACGGTCACCCCGCGGATGCCGGCCCGCTCGGTTTCTATGCAACCGTCGTCGATGACATCCTCCGAAACACGGAAAAGTATCAACCGACTGTGGGAACCTGCGTGTCGCGAATAAAGACGAAACGGTGGTCCGGTGCGCTCGCATCGATGGCGCAGCCCGTTGAGGTCAGCCGGTACGAACTCAGCGAAGAGGAGCAGAAGGCATTCCCTAACGGGGCGGCGATCACCGGCGCGTTCACCGACGAACTCGCCCGCAATCGTCCCGTCGGCGACGACCCTGCCTAGAGGGTGCGGAGCATAGAAGTATGTCGCGCCTCAGGGGATCGGATTCTTGCCCCGCAGTCCGCGCATCAGGCGGTGCCAGCGAACCAATAACGACGGCACGGGAAGCGGCTCAAGCTGTCCTCCGCCGAAAGCCGCGATGACACGCGCGCGCTGAGCCCGCTCCGCGGGCGTGTCCAGCAGGTTGTTCGGGTCCTCGTGGATACTCTCGATCGGTTCGATGCCTTCGCGTTTCCACCATCTGCTTGACGAGTCACGGAAGAGCATCACAGTCGAAATCGACGGCTGATTCGGGTGATACGGGTTCGCGACGTGGATCTCGGCTGTGATGTCGGACCTCGGCTCGATAGGACCGAACGGCAGGGATACTTGGTCGAAGATCTTCCCCTGGCCGGCATCGACAAGTTGCAGCTTGCCCGGGCCAACAAGCTCATCGCTGCCGTTGTGAATCCGCACTACTACGCGGGCCAGAGGCATCAACGCGCGCATGCTCATCGGAATCAGACCGGGTTGACGCAGGATCTCTAGACCTTCGCCGACTGAGAGCTGCACGTTGTCGAGCACGAGCGGCCCTTCTTCGCCCGGGTCGTAGAACTTCACCTCGGCGATCTTGGCGTACACGAGTCGGGCCTGAGCCTTGCTCGCGTCTCGGGTGCTCCTGAAGTAGCTGATCGCCGCAATGAGGAAGGCAGCTGTCGTTCCGACGGCGGCAACCCAATCGGGCCATGAACCGAGGGTCACAGCCGCTTCAGCGGCTGCGTGAAGACTTCGAGACATGACGCGACCATATCGGAACGCGACAGGCGGGAGGGCCGCCGCCTCTCCGGCCTCCGGACCGAATCCTCGACACGGTGCGCGAGCTCAGCGATGCGTTCGTGAGCCGTCAAGCTCACCGCTCACTAACGAGGCGACGGTCGCGCGCGTTCAGTGGCATACTCGCTTGCGGTCTCGGCGCTACTCGTGAGATCAACGGTGGCGTGGTCCGCCTCGGGGTGATCGGCGATCTGACGACGTTGGCGCACTGACGTGGCGTGATCGTCGAGCGCGCGAACCGCCGCACGGGTTTCGCGCGCGCGGCGGAGTGCCGGGCGCAGGCGAGCGAAGACATCCTGGCGGCGGAACGCCCAATTGTGGAGTACTGCGGGGTTAGTCGAGCTCTGATGCAGGGCACGCAGGGCGTCGGCCGCGTGGACGAGAGGCGCGGGACGTGTCGGGCCGAAGATCGCGTCGCCAGTGCGCGTGACGACGGCGATCCGATCGATCGTAGGGAGTCAGTTGCGGCGTCAACGGCGAGAAGGGCTCCATGTATGCCCACGCCGCGCTGCCCGATCAGTCAACCGTGCAATGCACCCGGCTTCGTGGTCGAGTTGGAAGTGTTCGATGGAGGACAGTAGTTGGCCTTCCCATCGAGAGGAGACGGCGATCGCGACGAGGCGGGCGCGGTGGCGGCGGACATCGCGAACGGGCTTCGCGGCCGAGGCAATGGTAGTCGGGGTGGGAGGTGCAGGTCGTCGCCGATGATCGCATCGCGGCGGATGGGATTTCACCGTTCAGGCGGAGCACCCCGTCACGGCCGTGGGCTTTTCTCGGCGCCGGGCTTCCCGCCGGCCACGATCCACAGCGGGTCGGTCACGGGGCGTGCACTCGCGAAAATGCGCGTGATGATCAGGGGGTGGAAGCGATCACGAATCCAGTCCTCTTCGAGGATCCTGCCGCGGTGAGTCGCTCAAGTTCCGCGCGAAGGCCGTCGGGTTGTTGTGCGGATCTGGTCGCGATCGTCCGGGTCGATCGCGTTCATCCGTCACATGAGCGCGCTGTCTGGGCTTACGGGTGCCACCGATCCCCGATCAGGCGAATGAGGTAGCCTGTACGTGCGGACCCGCCCAGTGAACACTGGTCAACGGGTCCAGCTTCTTTTCGGGTTCATACGGCGATCGGCCCGCCGTTCACGTCTTTCGGGGTGAGCGCGGGGTACCAGGGCCAGGCGAACCACTTCTGTGGCAGTTGCAGGATCTGCTGGTAGCCGGCGTAGGCAACAAGGTCGGCGATCTGCACCAGGTGGCTGCTGTGGGAGTGTTGGAACGCGGGGTCCTCGATGAGGGACCGGGTGGCGAGTTTGAGTTCACGATGGGCGGCGACATAGCTGCGGTCGGTGCCGTCGCCGTCCATGTAGAGGATGCCGAACTCGCCGGCGGCGGTGAGCCGCTGGTCCAGTCGGGTGACGAGTTCGCCGTAGACCCGGGCGCGCTCGTCGGCGAAGTCGCGCCCGCGGCGCGTCGTGTGTGAATACACCGTTCCCACGGACAGCCAGGGGGCGTTGGCGAGCATCTGGAACGCGTCGTCGACGACGCGGGAACGTTTGGCCTTGTGCCGGTTCCAGTCGGGGTCGAGGGAGGGGTCTCCGCGGCCGTTGACGAACTTGGTGGCGTGCAGTTCGTAGGTGACCGGGATCTGGTGGTCGCGGGCGAGCCGGTGCCGCCAGTCCAAGACCGTGCGGAGCGCGCTCTGCCAGTCGTCAATGCGCAGCTCGAGCCAGCTGAAGGTGGCGTAGCCGCTGCGTTCGGCGCCGGAGTCGTCCACGTAGATGAGCCGCACGGGCTTCGATGGTGGTGTGGTCATGGCGTCTCCTAAGGCTCTGGTACGGCGTCTAGAGCCCGTTGTGCTTCGCGTTCGGCGCGGGCGGTGGCGGCCTTCTTGCGGCGGGCGGCGCGGGAGGTGTGTCCGTACACGCCGGTAAGTGAGTAGTACATGTGTGTGGTGCTTCCGGTGGGGGAGAGCGGAGCGGGTTTTGAGTCGGGTCGCCGATTGAGAATTCCTTCTCCGAGGAGTTCGGTGATGCCCTTCTGTGCCGACTTGGCGCTGATCCCATACCAGTCAGGCATGTACTCGTAGGGCAGCCAGACTTCCTTGGTCTTCTTCGAATTGGTCTCCTTCGCGATGACGAGCAGCATCACGAGGGCGGGGAGGGAGAGCCGACCGAACAGCCCATCGATCCAGAACTCGTCCGGGAGGGAGAAGTAGGCGTTGTAGCGGTCGCGGCGCCCACCGGGAACGTCGTACTCCGTTGCCCCGTCTTCGCGACGCGGCCGCGGACGGCGTAACCGCCCTTCTTTCTTCGGCAGGTCCACCAAGTCGAGGTCGGCGAGTTCCGCCCAGGTGCGCGATAGCGTCGATGCCGTCCATGTCGGCCCGTCCTTCGAGGTGAGAGCACGGATCCAGATCGCGCCTTCGAGTGGGTTGCGGCGCCCTTCCAGCCACGGCCAGCAGGTGAGCAGGAGCAAGTAAAGCAGCAGGGCGCGGTGCTTACGGCCGCGGAGCATCGTCGATAACGTGGATGCGCGCGGCTTCCCCCGTTCAGGCAGCTGGACAAGGATGCTACGGATCTGCGTGTACCTCCTTCGGGACAGTGTGGTCATGGCCTCCCTCGTTTGCTCGGGAGTGGCGGTGGTCGTTTCAGAACTCATGAGGAGATCGAACCACATTCGCGATCCCGCACTCCGCGTATAGCCGTTTTCCCACTTGGCGTCTCGCACCAGACAATGCGACTCCCCGTTGCGATTCGCCGCTGCGACTCGATGCGACACGCTGCGACACACCGTTCACGATTGCGTGCATACGAACTCCACTCGAAGGGTCGATTGAGACCGGTGAGCATGTCAAGGATCTGATCGACTCGTCACGGTCTTCGGCGTGTCGTGGGCGCCAGGCGACATAGGAACGGCTGCGGCTGTGTGCTCTTCCGCAGAGAGCTCGCTCTCAGAGGCGATCTTGCCATCCCTCGTTGGCGGCCGTCTGCGGACTTGAACCTAACAGCGTCCAGCGCGCACGCACGCCCCGCGCGCACGCGGGGCGGTTGCTTCGACAAGCTCAGCAACCCGGTGGAGCGAGGCGGGCCGACCCCCGAGAGACCAACGTCAGGCCGAACCCCGCACCACGAGCTCCGTCGGCAGGATGGTCGTGCGGGGCGGGTCTCCCCCGGCGAGCCGCGACAGCAGCACCTGCGCCATCGCCTCGCCCTGCGCGTACATCGGCTGACGCATCGTCGTGAGCTGCGGGTCGCAGCTGAGCGCGACCGAGGAGTCGTCGAATCCGACGAGGGCGATGTCGTCGGGAACGCGGATGCCGGAGGCGCGCAGCGCCGTCAGGGCACCCCGCGCCATGAGGTCGCTCGCGACGAAGATAGCGTCGGGGCGGCCCGCCGCGAGGATGCGGCGGGCGGCGTCGGCGCCGCTGGCCTCGCTGTAGTCGCCCTCCTCCTCGGCGAACGGCGTGAGCGCGGCATCCGCCAGCGCCTCGCGGAAGCCCTGCACGCGGTCGATCGACGACAACATCGTGAGCGGACCGGAGATCGTGGCGATGCGGGTGCGGCCGATGTCGACCAGGCGGCGCACCGCCTCACGCGCCCCGGCCACGTTGTCGACGTCGACCACGTAGTCGGTCTCGCGCGTGCGCACGGGGCGCCCGCCGTAGACGACCGGCACGGCATCCGCGATCCGGTCGATGAACGCGTCGCTCGTGTGGTGCGACACCAGCAGCGCCCCGTCGACACCGCCGTTACGCACGAAGCCGGTCATCTTGTCGCCCGGGTCGTCGCTCGCGATGAGCAGGTTCAGCAGGTAGTCGGAGGTGCGCAGCGTGCCGGTGATGCCGGCGACGATCGCGGCGAAGAACGGGTCGCCGAAGAAGCGCGTTGTGTCTTCAGGCACGATCAGGGCGATCGCATGCGTCTGACGCGACGCGAGCGATCGCGCCGCGCGGTTCGGCACGTAGTTCAGCCGCTCGATCGCATCGTGCACCGCGGCGAGCGCCTCGGGGCTGACCGCCGTCGAACCGTTGACGACGCGCGAGACCGTCGACCGTGACACTCCGGCGGCAGCGGCCACCTCTTCGATCGTCGCTCGCGACACAGCTCTTCCTCCGATCCGGCGGGGCGATCGGGTGCTCCGACCGCCCTCGCCGCCCGGTCTCAGAGAGAGCGAGCGGCGATGATGCGAGCGTACTCCCGCGCGGAGTCCTTGAGCGTGCGTTCCTGGGTGTCGTAGTCGACGCGCACGATGCCGAAGCGCTTGTCGTAGCCCCACGCCCACTCGTAGTTGTCGAACAGCGACCAGTAGAAGTATCCGCGCACGTCGACCCCGGCATCCGCCGCGTCGAGCACCGCGGCGAGGTGCAGCCGCAGGAACTCGGCGCGGTCGTCGTCGTGCACGCGCGTCTCGCCGTCTTCGACGACCGCGACGTCGTCGTAGGCGGCGCCGTTCTCGGTCATGTACAGCACGGTTCCGGCGGGCTGCGCGTACTCCGTCCACACGCGCTGCAGCAGGCGGGTGAGCCCCTCGGGCTGCACCTCCCAGTTCTGCGCCGTACGGGGCAGGCCGCGCTCGACGTTGTGGATGTTCTCGAATGACGGGTAGGGGCTGCGCACCTTGCGCTCGGTGTCGGGCACGCTCTCGACGGCGACGTTCTCGGGCACCGCGCCCGAGACGAGGTCACCGTGGTAGTAGTTCACGCCCTGCGTGTCGATGTGCTGCGCGATGGTGGCGAGGTCGCCGTCGTGGATCGCGGCTTCGAAGGTCTCGACGGCCGCGGCATCCACCGCCCGGATGTCTTCGACGATGTCGGCCGGGTACTCACCCCGGTAGATGGGGTCGAGGAACCAGCGGTTGAACTGCCCGTCGATGCGGCGCGCGGCGTCGACGTCGGCGGGGTTGGTCGGATCGGCGGGGTCGGCGACCGTGTGGTTGAGCGTGATGCCGAGGTTGAGGGAGGCGTCTCGCCCGCGCAGCTCGCGCACCGTCTCGCCGTGGGCGAGCAGCAGGTGGTGGGCCGAGAGCAGACCCTCGGCGACGCTGGTGTGACCGGGGGCGTGCTCACCGCCCGTGTACGACAGGAACGACGAGCACCACGGCTCGTTCAGCGTGGTCCACACGTTCACCCGGTCGCCGAGCGCGTCGTGCATGGTGCCCGCGTACTCGAGGAAGCGGTCGACCGTGTCGCGGTTCGTCCAGCCGCCGGTCTCCTGCAGCGCCTGCGGCATGTCCCAGTGGTACAGCGTCAGCCACGGCAGGATGTCGGCGGCGAGCAGCTCATCGACCAGGCGCTCGTAGAAGTCGACGCCCTGCGCGTTCACGGCACCGCCATCCGGGCGCACCCGAGACCACGAGGTCGAGAAGCGGTACGTCTGGAGACCGAGGTCCTTCATCAGCGCCACGTCGTCGCGGTACCGGTGGTAGTGGTCGCAGGCGACATCGCCGTTGTCCCCGTTGATCACCGCTCCGGGTACGCGCGAGAACGCGTCCCAGATCGACGCGGTGCGCCCGTCTTCGAAAGCCGCCCCCTCGATCTGGTAGGCCGCGGTGGCGGCGCCGAAGAGGAAGTTCTGGGGAAACGCACGGGTCATGGAGTCATCCTTTCACCGCGCCCGCCATGATGCCACTGACCAGCTGCTTGCCCGCGACCACGAAGAGCACGAGCAGCGGAAGGGTCGCGAGCACCGCACCGGCGAGCACGATCGAGTAGTCGATGTAGTAACCGGACTGCAGCTGGCTGAGTGCGGTCTGGAGGGTCGGGTTCGAGGGCGAGAGCACGATGAGCGGCCACAGGTAGTCGGTCCACGCGGTCATGAACGTGAAGAGTCCGAGGATGGCCATCGCGGGGCGGGCGGCCGGGATCCCGACCGTCAGGAACGTGCGGAACTGGTTGGCACCGTCGACGCGGGCGGCTTCGATCAGTTCGTCGGGGATGACGTCGACGAGGTACTGCCGCATGAAGAAGACACCGAACGCGGTGACGAGCGTCGGCACGATCACGGCCCCGATCGAGCCCGTCCAACCCAGCTCGCGCATGAGCATGAACAGCGGGATGATGCCCAGCTGCGTGGGGATCGCCATGGTCGCGATCACGAACACCATGAGGCCGTCGCGTCCCTTGAAGCGCAGCTTCGCGAACGCGTACCCGGCGAGGGTCGAGAACGTCACGACCGAGATCGTGATGATGCCCGAGATGAGGAACGAGTTTCCCAGCGCCAGCCAGAACGGGATCGCGTCGAACACCTTGGCGGCGTTCGCGAGGAAGTTGCCGCCCGGGATGAGCGGCAGGGTCTCGCCGCGCGTGGCGTTCGTGCCGCTCGCGACGACGACCGACCACCACAGCGGGTAGACGCTGCCGATCACGAACGCGGCCAGCAGGCCGTAGGTGAGGAAGCCGGGGCGGCTGCCGATCCCCGCGTTGCCGAGGGCGCTGCCCCTGCGACGGCGGATCTTCTCGGGCACGCTCAGTGCCATTGTGGCGGTCATCGTGCGTCCTCCTCGAGGGCGGCGGCGGTCGCGCGGGCCCGGCGGCGCGCGGCGCGGTTGCGGCCGGCATCCCCCGTCGATATCCGTCGCGAGATCAGGAAGTTGATCACGCCGATGCCGACGATCAACAGGAACAGCAGGATGGCGACGGCGGATGCTTCGCCCAGATCGCGCCGGAAGAACGCGAGCTCCCAGAGGAACAGCACGGTCGTCTGGAACTGCCGATCGCTGCCGCCGATGCCGCCGGCGGTGGAGACGTCGAACAGCCGCGGCTCGGCGAAGATCTGCAGTCCGCCGATGGTCGCCGTGATGATGACGAAGATCAGCGTCGGGCGGATCGTCGGGATCGTGATCGAGAAGAAGCGGCGGGCGGCGCCCGCGCCGTCGAGGGCCGCCGACTCGTAGAGGTCGCGCGGCACGGCCTGCATCGCGGCGAGCAGGATGAGCGCGTTGTACCCGGTCCAGCGGAAGTTCACCATGACCGCGATCGCGATGTGCGACAGCGCGGTGTCGTGCTTCCACTGCTGGTCGGCGATGCCGATGAGGTTGAGCAGGTTGTTGGCGAGACCGTCGGCCTCGTTGAAGATGCTCGAGAAGATGATCGCGACCGCCACCGGGGTGACCACGAACGGGATGAGCACGCTCATGCGCCAGAACGTCGGGGCGCGCAGCCCGCGGTCGAGCAGGTAGGCGATCGTCAGCGCGACCGCGAGCTGCGGGATCGCCGACAGCAGGAAGATGCTGAGGGTGTTGAAGATCGAGTTCCAGAACATCCCGTCGCCGAGGATCTCGACGAAGTTGCCGAAGCCGACGAACCCGCCCTCGCCCTTGAGCAGATCCCACTCGTGCACGGCGACGTACACCGTGTACAGCAGCGGGAACAGGCCCACCAGCCCGAACAGCAGGAAGAACGGCGAGATGTAGAAGTACGGCGAGGCGTTCTGGTCGAAGCGGGAGACGCGATGGCGCCAGGAGCGTTTCGGCGGAGCATCCGATTCAGGGGCGGATGCCGCCACCCGCTGCTGCGCGGGCGGTGCGGTGAGAGTCATGGGGTTCCTTTGCGGGATGCTTCGACAGCGGGTGGGTCCCTGAGCCTGTCGAAGGGCCCACCCGCTGTCGAAGGGCCGGTCAGCCGACCAGGTCGTTCAGGAGGGAGATCGCCTGATCCCAGGCGCCCTTGGTGTCGGTCTCGCCGCGGTCGAGCGCGCTGAGCGCCGGGCCGAAGACGTTCTCCTGGATCACCGAGTCATCGGCGCCCTTGAACTGCGCGACCACGCCCTTCGCGCGCTCCGCGAGAATCGCGCCGGTGGGGGCATCGTTGAAGAACGCGTTCGGGGTGGCATCGGCGGCGAGGGTCTCCTGCGCCTTCACCGTCGAGGGGAAGTTGCCGGCAGCGGCCGACTGCTTCACCTGCTGCTCGGGCTGCGTCAGCCAGTCGGCGAGCTCGGCCGCGGCCTCCTTGTGCTGCGAGGACTCGGGGATCGACAGGAACGCGCCGCCCCAGTTCGCCGCTCCGCCGGGGAAGACATCCGCGAAGTCCCAGCCGGTCGATGCGTCGCCGCCGCCGGCCTCGACCTGCCCCTGTACGACGCCGAGCATCCAGCCCGGGCACACGAACGTCGCGAAGGTGCCGTCGACGAACGACTTGCCGCCGTTCCAGTCCCACGCGGTCTGGGCGGCGGACTGGCCGCCCTCGGTCGCCGCGCCCAGCAGCTCGAAGCGTTCCTGCAGCTCGGCATTGCCCTCGACGTTCAGCTCGCCGTCGGCGGTGTAGTACCCCTCGTCGAGCTGGTTGACCATCGCGTTCCAGACGAAGCCGGAGTGGTCGTACCAGGCCTTGCCGGTCTTGGCCGTGTAGTCGGCGCCTACCTGGAAGTAGTTCTCCCAGTCGCCGTTCAGCAGCTCGGCGACCGACTCGCGGTCGCTCGGAAGACCCGCCGCCTCGAATGCGGCGCCGTTGTAGCAGATGCCCGAGGGGCCGATGTCGGTGCCGTAGCCGATGACGCGGCCCTCGGCATCCGTGGCCTGACCGTACTTCCAGTCGACCCAGTCGTCCTTGCGGTCCTCGATGCCGTAGTCGCGCAGGTCGACGAAGGTGTCGGACACGTCCATGACGGCGCCGAGCCAGCCCTCCTCGATCGCGACGACGTCGCTGAGACCCGAGCCGGCCGCGATCTTGGTGAAGGCGTCGGTGCGGGCGTTGCCACCGGTGTCGATGTTGGTGGCCTCGATGGTGATGTTCGGGTGGGCGGCCTCGTACTCCTCGTACAGGTCGTCGTAGCCGAAGGTGCCGAACGTGGTGACGGTGAGGGTGATCTCCTCGTCGGCGTTCGAGCCGCCCTCGCCTCCTCCGCCGGTGGAACAGCCGGCGAGGGCGAGGGCCGAGACGGATGCCACGGCTGCGGTCGTGAGGACCCGGTGGCGGGCGCGTGCGTTCACAGTTCACTCCTTTGTGAGGTGGTGCGGTGGGTGGTGCGTCGGGATGGTGCTGAGCCGTGGGCTCCGCTATGGGAGCGCTCCCACGACGTTCCGGCCACGATATGGGAGCGCTCCCACGATTGTCAAGGGTTCCCGTTTTCGAAACCCTCGAACACGAGGAGTACCCTTGCTCAGTGCCCGAAGCCGAACTCTCCCCTGCCCTCGTCCGCGCCCAGTCGCTGATCCGCAACGTGCCGGACTACCCGCAGCCGGGCATCGTCTTCCGCGACATCACGCCGCTGCTCGCCGACGCCGAGGCCCTCCGCGGCACGACCGAGGCCATCATCGAGCCGTTCGCCGGACAGTTCGACGTGATCGCCGGGATCGAGGCCCGCGGGTTCATCCTCGCGAGCGCCGCCGCCATCGCCGCGGGCACCGGACTCATCCCGATCCGCAAGGCCGGCAAGCTGCCCCGCCCCGCGGCATCCGTCGACTACGCCCTCGAATACGGCACCGCCACGATCGAGATGCACGACGACCTGCCCGCGGGATCGCGCGTGCTGCTCATCGACGACGTGCTCGCGACGGGCGGCACCCTCGCCGCCGGCCGCCAGCTCGTCGAGCGCCTCGGCAGCCACGTGGTCGGCATCTCGGTGCTGTTCGAGATCGACGGCCTCGGCGGCCGCGAGCTCATCGGCGATCTGCACACCGTCTTCCACGCCTGAGCGACGCCCCGCGCGCCACGCCCGGCGGCGAATCGCGACCGGAGCAGGGCGGTAGACTGGACGCGCCTTCCTGCCCGCGACTTCTGGAGCCGTTCATGCCCACCATCGTCGTCGACGTCATGCCCAAGTCCGAACTGCTCGACCCGCAGGGGAAGGCCGTCTCCGGAGCGTTCGCACGCCTCGGCGTCGAGGGCTTCTCCGACGTCCGCATCGGCAAGCGCTTCGAGCTCACGGTCGAGGGCGAGGTCACCGACGAGCTGCTCGCCGAGGCGACCCGCATCGCCGACGAGGTGCTGTCGAACTCCGTGATCGAAGACGTCGTGGGCATCGAGGTCGTCGAATGACCGTACGCATCGGGGTCGTCACCTTCCCCGGCTCGCTCGACGACCGCGACGCACAGCGCGCCGTGCGCATCGCCGGCGCCGAGCCCGTCGCCCTCTGGCACGGCTCGCACGACCTCGAGGGTGTCGACGCCCTCGTGCTGCCCGGCGGATTCAGCTACGGCGACTACCTGCGCGCCGGCTCCATCGCCGCGCTCTCGCCGATCATGGCCGAGGTGAAGGATGCCGCCGCCAAGGGCCTGCCCGTGCTCGGCATCTGCAACGGCTTCCAGATGCTCGTCGAGTCGCACTTGCTGCCCGGCGGCCTCATCCGCAACAGCCACCAGCACTTCATCCGTCGCGACCAGAAGCTGACGGTCGAGAACTCCGACACGGCGTGGACCAACGAGTTCCGCCGCGGGCAGGAGATCGTCATCCCGCTCAAGAACGCCGACGGCGGCTACATCGCCGACGAGCAGACCCTCGACCGCATCGAGGGCGAGGGTCTCGTGGCCTTCCGCTACGCGGGCGTCAACCCCAACGGTTCGCTGCGCGACATCGCGGGCATCACGAACGAGGCGGGCAACGTCGTGGGGCTCATGCCGCACCCCGAGCACGCGACCGAGGCCGGCTTCGGCCCCGACACCTCGGTGGCCATGCGCTCCGGCATCGACGGGATCGGCTTCTTCGCGAGCGCGATCGCCGCGGTCGCGCGCGTCGCCGCGTAACTTCTTCGACGGAGGGGGCGGATGCTTCGGCATCCGCCCCCTCTTCGTTTCTGCCGCCGGTCAGTCGGCCGGCAGGGTGAAGGGGTTGTCGCCGGCCTCGGCCAGCAGGTACCAGGCGGTCGCGCCGGTGTGCAGGCTCGCGTAGTAGAGGTCGCCGAACCCGGAGTCGAGGCCGTCGGTCGAGGTCGCGACGATCCCCTTGCCGTCGCCGTTGGCTGCATCGCGTTGACCGAGACGGATGCTGTCGAGCAACGTGTCCGCGTAGGCGGCATCGCCGGCGGCATCCCGCAGCTTCAGGGCCAGTGCGAGGTGCGCTGCTCCCTCGAACCAGACCTTCGAGGTGTCGACGTCGCTGATCCCGGGGCCCGTGTAGGGGCCGTCGGTGCCGACCAGGTTCGCGAGCGTCCAGTCGAGTGCCGCGTCGTAGCGCGGGTCGCCGGTCGCGAGCGAGGTCCAGGTCTGCGCGTCGAGCGGGATGGGGTGAGTGTTGACCGTGCTGCCGTCGAGCAGCGTACCGGTGTCGACGTGGCCGTCGGGGCTCTGCATCGCGGTGACGAACGCAGCGGCGACGGCGGCGCGGTCGGCCCAGACGGTGTCGCCGGTGAGCTGGGCGAGCTGCCCGAAGAAACCGGCGATGTCGGCGTTGTGCTCGGTCGACTTCCAGAGGAGCGAGTCACCGGCATCCGTCTGTCCGCCGGTGTAACCGAAGGGGGCGCGCACCATGTCGGCGGTGTTCGTCTGGATCCAGTTCGCGATGTCGAGCGCACCGTCGAGGTAGCGCTGGTCGCCGGTGGCGTGGAAGAGGCGGGCGAGGGCGAGCCCGGCCCAGGCCTGGTTTCCGGTGAACGTGCCGGGTCCAGTGATCTCCATGCGGCCCTGACGGATGGCGTGGGGCTCGTAGTGGGTGCGCACGCGTCCGTCGCCGATCGGGTCGTTCTCCTGCACGAAGAGCAGCGTCTCGCCGATGCTCTTCGCGCGGCGGATGTCGTCGGGAAGACCGCGGGCGGTGTACGCGATGATGACCAGCGCGTCGTCGTAGACGAACGACGGTGTGAAGTCCCAGGTCGGCGTCGTGAAGAACCCGCCCTCGTAGCTGCGGGGCAGGCACATGCCCTCGCCGTCGCAGAACTGGTCGGTGCGCGCGTCGAGGAACTCGTAGGCGAGGGCGATCGACACGGAGGGCTCCGGAGCGGTCGGGTCTGCGGTCTCGTCGGCGGGGACGGGGTCTCCGGTGGCAGCGGATGCCGCGCCGGCGAGCACGGCGGTGGCGACGAGCGCGACGACCACCGTCCAGCCGACAGCACGACGGGGCGAACGAGAACGAGACATTGGGGGGACCTCTCGTCAAACTCCGCGCGCGGTGGGGGAAACGCACACGGGCGACCCGAAGGTCACGCGATGATCATCGCAGTTCCGTCGCCGAGAGGGAAGGGGATTTCTTACAGTTTCTGCTCGTGTATGAATAAAGGCTTCATCGGTGCGGTCACTCGCTGTCTTTCCAGAAGCGGCGCTTGCCATCCTCGGTGTGACCGAAACTCGGCGGCGCGGTCGGATGCTCAGACGCCGGCAGCTTCTCGCGCTCACCCTCACCAGGCCGCCTCATCGTCGAGATCGTATGTGCATCACCCGGCTCGCAGGTACTCGTCGCCGAAACGGTCACAGAGTCGAAGAGCTCCCCCGGACTGATATCCACGACGAGAAGGTCGACATGCTTCTCCGGATACTCCGCCTCGACGACGACGTCCGCGATCTCCCCCGAGTACCCACGCGTCTTGATATCCGTCCACCCGTTCTCGTCCAGCCACGCGGCGACCTCCTCCGCCAGTTCCATGGGCGTCCGGTCTAGCCGCCACCCCTCCGGAGTTGTTCGGCTCATCCCAAACTTGTACTCGTTGTCGGAGCAGTTCTTCGGCGCGTCCCCGTAGTCCCAGATCTCCCAGTCACCATCGAGAATGCTCAGTTGCACTTTCGCGACCGGAGCCTTGTACGCGAAGTTCACCACACGCGCGTGCTCGAACAACTCTTCGTCCGTCATCGGTACCCCACATCCGCTCACCATCAACAGTGCGGACACAATGCCGGCGAGAGTTGCCACGCTGGTGGGTCGCGGCTCAATCATCCGCTTTCATCCCAGAAACGACGCTTTCCGTCCGCATCAAAACCGAAGCTCAATGGTGCAGTCGGGTGCTCCGTGGCGGGCTGCTGTTCTTTCGGAGCGTCCCCCGGTCGACGCATCTCTGCGATCACATGCCAGTCACCCGGCTCGCACGTGCTCGTGGCGTAAAGCGCCACGTGGTCGTAGAGGTCACCTGGACTGATATCCACGACCAACGACTCTACGTAGTTGCCGGGGTGCTCGGCCTCGACGACGACATCCGCGATCTCACCCGAGTACCCCCGAGTCTTGATATCCGTCCATCCGTGCTCGCTCAGCCATGCGGCGACTCGGTCGGCGATGGCCTCTGGACTCTCGTTCAGATGCCACCCTTCGGGGGTGTATCGAATCAGATCGAACTCGTAGCCGCCACTCGCGCAAGCATCGGGAAAATCGCCATAGCCGGTCAGATCCCAGTCCCCGTCGAAGATCTGCACCTGAACGTCAGCTACAGCTCGCTTGTACGCGAAGTTCACCTCGCGCGCCCGCTCGAACAGTTCTTCCTCCGTCATAGCCGCTCCACATCCGCTCGTCATCATGAGTAACCCCGCTGTCAGAGCCGCAAGCGCGCCCCGCTTCGAACCGCTCATCGACGCACCCCTTCAGACATGACGATCGAATCGACGAGATCGACGACAGTCTGCTTGAAGGACTGCGAACGCGGGTCGAGGTAACCGACCGCCTCGTCGTCCCACTGCGGGATGAACGACGGTGACATTCCTCCCGTCTGCTGGGTCTTGAATCCGTCGAGGAGATAGAACCACTCCGTACTCGCCTGCGAGTTGTGCCCCTCGACTCTCTCTCCCCAATCCCTGTCACCGTCGCCGTAGCCGAGCACCCACCCACCGTCAGACCCGAACGTCTCGGTGCCGGCGATGTTTCGCGGGTCGACCGTATGAGTGGACACGTCGAACCTGCCCATCGGAGCGATGAAGTCGTCTTCGGCATGGGTTGCGAAGAGGTTCAGCTCGTTTCGCCGGATGAGGTTCTCCAGGTCCGCCGCCGTCTCTTCGGCGATGCCCGCCGATCCGTACAACCACGCGTGCTCCACGAGCCCGGGATTGTTCGCGACCATCTCGGCCCCCATTGTCGTGCCGAGCGAATGCAGACCGAGGTCGAGTTGCACGTTCGGGTTCGACCGATCGAACCCGCGAAGCAACTGCGCGAGTCTCTCTGCACCGGCGTGCGGCCTCTCGAGTTCCCACACGTTCGACGGCCCTCCCGAATCCCACTCCATGAAGAGCACGACGGCGGTCGTCACCGATGAGCCGACCTCAGAGAGCTCGGCCATCGTGGCTTTCTGCAACGCGATCGCCGAATCGGCCCATTCCCCGATCTGAGCGGTATCCGTTGAGATGCCATGAGTCAACGTCGTAACCTGATCAGCCGCATCGACATCTCCGAAACCAACGCTCACTCGCGGACTTTCGTCGTCGGTGTCAAGGAACAACGACAGGAGCGCTAGAGGCGGCACCGGATTCTCATCCCCCTTGTCCAACAGGGCCTGCACACTCTCCAACTTCCGCCGCTGATCATCCGTCAGCTCACCATCGAGCAACCGCTCAAGCTCCGCCCGGTTGAACTCGTCCTTCGCGGCCGCGGGGATGCCGTTCAGGTTCCCGATCACGGTCGGTGCCCCACCCAGCAGCACGGCGAGAGGCCCCATCGCCCAGGCTCCGTCATCGCCGCGGGTGGACGCACGCCCGAGCTGATCCCACAGCGCCCGCGCCCGATCGACATCGACGACCCCGACGGTCCCGGCGAAGTCCGGGTGCGCCCCGAGCCACTCCTTCGCACCGTCGGGGTCGCCGTTGCCGAGCGCGGTGATCCGGGCCGCCACGGCATCCGACATGTCTCCACGCAGCCGGTCGGCCAATGTCTCGTCGCTCACGGGGCCGCCCGGGTACGGGGCGGCCGTGTCACCCCACGAGCTCTGCGTGCTGGTGACCGGCACTCCCCACGCTCCGCGCGGATCGTCGCCCCCGCTGATCCCCTTCAGATCCGAGGCGAGGAAGTCCTCGGCTGCTTCGACGTCGATGCGGAAGACGCGGATGTCGGCTTCGAGAGCGATAACGGCATCCTGCGCGTCGCGCCAGGCATCCGTGGCGTCGGTCTGCGCCTCGCCCGCCCGCCGCGTCGAGTCGGATGCCGGATCGGTCTCGTACGACCGCCAGTACGCGGCATCCGCCGACTCGAGCCCCGACTGCGCCGTCTCGTGCTCCTGATTCACGGTGAGAATGCGGGCTTCGAGCTCGTCGCGTCGCTTCTGCAACGCAGGGATCGTGGTCACGGTGAACTCAACGAGCACCCGGCGGGCCGACTTCATCGCCTCGACGAAATCCGCGGCGGTCCCGGCGGGTCCGTCGAGCATCGTCTCGGCGATGCCCGCATCCTCGACGACGAACACCTCGGGCAGGCGTTTCCACTGATCGTTCGCCTGGTTCGCCGCGTCGGCGAGGGTGCTCGCGGCGGTGAACACCTGGGTACCCAGCATTTCGAGCACCATTGGATCGAGCAGCAGCGGCAGCTCGCCGCGCACCGCGCTCACAGCATCACGTCCACACCGAAGCTCGCATCGACGAGGGCCTGCGCCATCTGCTCATCTCCGGTGACGATCACCACCGTGGCGTCACCCACCGCCTTCGCCGACGCGCTGATCGAATACATGACGGCACCGGGCACGACGCGACGGTCTTCCATGAAGGTGCGCCACGCGTTCGCGACGGCCGTTCGCCCGTCGACGGTCAGCGCCGCCGGCCCCTCGGCTGCGGCGCTGTCGATCTCGCGATACGCGGACTCGAAGTCGCCGCCGAGGGTGTCCAGCGCCGCCAGCATCCCGAGGACCCCATCCGGATCCACTCGATAGTCCACTCCGGCATCCGCCTGAATCCTGCCCACCCCGACCCCCTGTCGCCGCGCACCACATGACGGTGCCGGGCCAGCGTAGCGGCGGGGAAAAGCCCCTGACCGATATACCCAAATCTGTGGATAACCGGCCGGTACCGAAGCCGCCTACACGGTCATCGCGGGCGGCCACACCCCGATGATCGCCGCCATCACGAGCACCGTCACGAGCTCGTGCGCGATGTTGAGCGTCGTGAGCCGGGTCGAGCGACCCTCGAAGGCGTCGTGCGTGATGAAGCGCGCCGCCGTGAAGCCGGCCCAGAGGGTGACCGCGGTGATGACGGCACCCCAGAACCAGGATCCGCCGTAGAAATGCCAGGCGATGGCGGATGCTCCGGCGAGCACCCAGGCCGTGATGAAGCTCACGATCACCGTCGTGATGATCGGCCAGACCGCGGTGGCCGCCGGACGATCCATGTCGACGTTCGCGAGCTTCGACCAGCGCGTACCGAACACCTTCGGCGAGTACCAGATCGAGCCGAGGATCATGCTCGACAGCATGGCCAGCAGAACGGCCCAGTAGTTGATCTCGGGAATCATGCGACACCTCCTCGTGATGGTGCCGTCAGCGTACTCCCGGGTGCGCGGTGCGCGAGTGATGCAAGCGCTTGCATTAGGCTCGGGGGATGCCTGAAATCGAACAGTTCG
The DNA here is from genome assembly GCF_052045715.1 of Microbacterium sp. 22179. Lineage (NCBI taxonomy): Bacteria > Bacillati > Actinomycetota > Actinomycetes > Micrococcales > Microbacteriaceae > Microbacterium > Microbacterium sp. 22179. Next base: position 261,498 of record NZ_JBQEPJ010000005.1, read on the forward strand.
CCGCGCCCGGATCCGAGTGGTGGCGCAGCGCCGTCATCTACCAGATCTACCCCCGCTCCTTCGCCGACGCCTCGGGTGACGGCATCGGCGACCTCCCCGGCATCACCAGCCGCCTGGACTCGCTGAAGGACCTCGGCGTCGATGCGATCTGGCTGAGCCCCTTCATGACCAGCCCGCAGCGCGACGCCGGATACGACGTCGCCGACTACCGCGACGTCGACCCGCTCTTCGGCACCCTGGCCGACTTCGACACCATGCTCGAGGCGGCCCATGCCCGCGGCATCCGCGTGATCGTCGACCTCGTACCCAACCACTCCTCCGACCAGCACGTGTGGTTCCAGGAGGCGCTGAAGGCGGCGCCCGGCAGCCGCGAGCGCGCCCGCTACATCTTCCGCGACGGCAAGGGCGAGAATGGCGAACTGCCCCCGAACAACTGGGAGTCGGTGTTCGGCGGCGGCATGTGGCAGCGCGTGACCGAGGCCGATGGCACCCCCGGCCAGTGGTACCTGCACATCTTCGACGCCACCCAGCCCGACTTCGACTGGACCAACGAGGAGGTGCGCGAGGAGTTCCGCTCGATCCTGCGCTTCTGGCTCGACCGCGGCGTCGACGGCTTCCGCGTCGACGTGGCGCACGGCATGATCAAGGCCGACGGCCTGCCCGACTACACCCCTCCGTCGGATGCCGACTCGATGGGCGGCGGCGAGGCGAACGTGCCGTACTGGGGTCAGGACGGCGTGCACGACATCTACCGCGACTGGCACGAACTGCTCGCCGAGTACGACGGCGACCGCGCCCTCTGCGGCGAGGCCTGGCTGCCGACGCTGAAGAAGACCTCGCTGTGGGTGCGCCCCGACGAGATGCACCAGACCTTCAACTTCCCGTACCTGATGACCGCGTGGGACGCGAAGGCACTCGGCGACGTCATCCGCGAATCGCTCGACGACTTCGGAGCCGTCGGCGCCCCCAGCACCTGGGTGCTCTCGAACCACGACGTGGTGCGCCACGCCACCCGCCTCGCCCTCACGGTCGACAACCCGCAGGGCGAGGGCATCGGCCCCCACACCCCGAACAAGCCCGATGCCGTGATCGGCCTCGCCCGCGCCCGCGCGGCGACGACCCTCATGCTCGCGCTGCCCGGATCTTCGTACCTCTATCAGGGCGAGGAGCTGGGCCTGCCGGAGGCCATGGAGATCCCCGACGAGTACCGTCAGGACCCGACCTGGTTCCGCACGAAGCACGAACGCTACGGACGCGACGGATGCCGCGTGCCGCTGCCGTGGGAGGCGGATGCCCCGGCGTTCGGCTTCAACGACACCGGACTCTCGTGGCTGCCGCAGCCCGACGAATGGGCGACGTACGCGCGCGACGTCGAGCTGGCCGACCCGAACTCGACCCTCTCGCTCTACACCGAACTGCTGGCGCTGCGCCGTGCGCACGGCTTCGGCTCGGGCTCGCTGGTCTGGGAGGACCTCGGTGCGGATGCCGTCGCCTTCCGCCGCGGCGACGTTCACGTGGTCGCCAACCTCGGCACCGCGCCGCTCGCGCTGCCCGACGACGCGACGTTCCTCGTGAAGAGCCAGCCCTTCGCGGGCTCGGAGCTGCCCGTCGACACGACCGTCTGGTTCACGCGGGGCTGATGCCCTCCGGCCGGGGCCGCACGTGCGTGCGGCCCCGGCATCCGCTCACCCACCCGATCACCCCGATTCGAAAGGCGGCGCGATGGCGAGCATCGACGACGTGGCACGACTGGCCGGCGTGTCGACGGCGACCGTCTCGCGCGCTCTGAGCGGGCGCGGCAAGGTGTTGAACGAGACGCGTGCGCGGGTTCTGGGGGCCGCCGACAGCCTCGGCTACGTGGTGTCGTCGCGTGCGTCGAGCCTCGCCTCCGGGCGCACCCGTACGGTCGGCGTGATCGTTCCCTACCTCGACCGCTGGTTCTTCAGCACCGTGCTGTCGGGGGTGTCGTCGGCGCTCATGCGCGCCGGCTTCGACATCACGCTCTACAACATCACCCCCGACCGCGAGACGCGGCGGCACGTGTTCGACACCTTCCTGCGACGTCAGGGCGTGGATGCCGTGATCGCCGTGTCGATCCGTCTCGACGACGACGAGACGCGTCGGCTGCTCGAGCTGGGGATGCCGATCATCGCGATCGGCGGACCGCATCCGACCCTCGAGACCCTCACGGTCGACGAGCTCGGCATCGCCCGCCTCGCCACCGAGCACCTCATCGGGCTGGGCCACCGCGACATCGCGTACATCGGAGCGACCGCCGAGTTCGACGAGGAGTTCCACGTGCCGACCAACCGTCGCCGCGGGTTCGAGGAGGCGCTGGCCGACGCGGGCATCCCGGTCGACCCGTCGCTCGTGGTGGCCGCCGACTTCACGATCGCGGGCGGCCTGCGCGCCGCTCATCAGTTGCTCGGCGGGGGCGGTCCACGGCCGACCGCGGTGTTCGCGGCATCCGATGAGATGGCGATCGGGGCGATCCTCGCGGCGCGGGAGCACGGCATCCGCGTTCCGGAGGATCTCTCGGTGATCGGCATCGACGGGCACGAGCTCGGCGAGATCTTCGGGCTGACCACGGTCGATCAGTTCCCGCTGCAGCAGGGCGAGCGCGCGGCCGCCGCGGTGCTCGCACAGCTGGGCGAAGGCGAGGTCCCGCCCGCCGATCTGCCGTTCGTGCTCACCGATCGGGGTTCGACCGCCTCGTTGTGAGCGGATCGGGGTTCACAACTCCGGAGAGAACGGGCGTTCCGGGGTGGTTTTCGGCCAGAACCGGGGTTCGGGGGCCGGTTCTGAGGAGTTGTGCGCCGCGGGCGGCGTACCTCACTCAGGAAGAACGGCACGATCGTCCGATTCAGCGGCGGAAACTGCCGTTCGAAGGCCGATGTTCCTGAGTTGGGTACGCGCGGGGCCGGTCAGGGCTGGTGCGGGAGGCTGTGGAACTTGCGGTCGACGTAGACGAGGGGGCGGCCCTGCGGGCCGGCGAACACCTCGAGCACCTCGGCGATCACCACGCTCGACGTGCCGACGGGCACGGTCTGCAGCGCGCGGCAGCGCAGGGCGAAGCGGGCCGCGGGGAGGTATGGCTCGCCCGTCGGAAGGGTGCTCCACTGCTGCTCGGGCGTGAAGCGCTCCGACCCGCTCACGGCGAAGCTCTGCGCCAATTCGGAGTGATCGTGATCGATCAGGTGCACGACGAAGGTCGGGGCCGAGAGGAGCCCGCCCGCGCTTCCGGTCGCCCGGGTGACCGAGAACACGATCGCGGCCGGGTCGACGGCGACGGATGCCACGCTCGACGCGGTGAGTCCGACGGGGCCCTCGGGGGTCGCCGCGGTGATGATCGCGACCCCGGCGGGGTGGGTGCGGAACGCCGCCTTGAGCCCTTCGCCGACGGCACTGGGGACGGGGATGCCGGATTCTGCGGTGCTCACTCGGCGCCCTCCTGCGGGGGAAGTGCGGCGATGAGCGGGTGGTCGTGCGCGATCATGCCGACCTTGGCCGCGCCCCCGGGCGAACCCACCTCGTCGAAGAACTCGACGTTCGCCTTGTAGTAGTCGGTCCACTCGTCGGGCAGGTCGTCCTCGTAGAAGATCGCCTCGACGGGGCACACCGGCTCGCACGCCCCGCAGTCGACGCACTCGTCGGGGTGGATGTAGAGCGAGCGTTCACCCTCGTAGATGCAGTCGACGGGACACTCGTCGATGCACGCGCGGTCCTTGACATCGACGCACGGCAGGGCGATCACATAGGTCATCGGGTCTTCCTTCGGGTCAGCGTTCCACGCTAAAACCTCAAGTACACTTTAGGTCAAATCCGCGGGCCAGGATCCGCGGGCATGAGCCACAGTATTCCGGAGGCAGCGATGACCTCGCACGCCGATGCCGCGCACACCGCCGAGGACGCCCTCTCGATCGGCGAGATGACGCGACGCACGGGGGTCGCGGCATCCGCTCTGCACTTCTACGAGTCGATCGGCCTGATCGCCTCGTTCCGCACGCCCGGCAACCAGCGCCGCTACCCGCGGCACATGATCCGGCGGGTGTCGCTCATCGCGGTGGCGAAGCGCCTCGGCATCCCGCTCGCCGACGTGCAGACGGCGTTCGCCGACGTGCCGCTCACCGAGACCCCGAGCCACGACGACTGGCAGCGCGCCTCGCGCCGCTGGAAGCGCGCGCTCGAGAAGCGTCGCGAGGGCATCGAACGCCTCGAACGCGAACTGACCGGATGCATCGGCTGCGGTTGCCTGTCGATGAAGGCGTGCGGTCTGCTGAACCCCGACGACGCACTCGGCAGTCTCGGGGCGGGCCCCCGCCGACTCAGCGACGAGGACGAGGTCTGACCGCTCGCGCCGGATGACCTCGTGTTGCACTCCGAGGTGCGGGGCGGATGCCGCAGGTCTTAGCGTCGCGGTAGATCCTCCTTCCTCGGTGGCGCCGTCGCGCCCGGCGGCGGGAGCACCCGACGCACACCAGCAGAGAGCAGAGCATGAGCGCCTACTTCGACAGCGAAGCCGACAAGACCTACACGAAGGTCTACAAGGAACACACCCCCGACATCCTCGCGGCGTTCGCGGCCTTCGACAGCGCCGTGTTCGCTCCCGACGAGTCGCGGGCGATCCCGCTGAAGTACCGCGAGTTGATCGCGTTGGCCGTGGGCATCACCACGCAGTGCGTGTACTGCATCGACGCGCACTCGCAGAAGGCCGTCGCGGCCGGTGCCGACGAGGCCGAACTGGCCGAGGCCGCCTGGGTCGCGACCGCCATCCGCGCGGGCGGCGGATTCGCGCACGGACGCCTGGCGTTCAAGCTCGCCGAGCCCGCGCACCAGCACCAGCACTGAGAGCAGGATCATGCCCGACTTCGCCCCCGAGAAGCAGTGGATCGTCGTCGACACCGACACCGGGATCGACGACGCCCACTCCCTGCTCTACCTGCTGGCGCAGCCCGACGTCGAGATCGTCGGCATCACGACGATCTACGGGAACTGCGCGGTCGAGGACTCGGCCCGCAACGTCGCGTACGTGCTCGACGTGGCGGACGCCCCGCGCATCCCGATCTACCTGGGCGCGAGCGGCCCCCTCGACGGCGACCCGTCGATCGCCTGGTTCGTGCACGGACACGACGGCCTCGGCGACCGCGGCTTCGAGCGCCCCGAGCCCACGCTCGAGGCGGAGTCCGCAGCCGACTACCTCGTGCGCATCGCGAACGAGCACCCGGGGCAGATCGACCTGCACCCGCTCGGACCGCTCACGAACATCGCGCTGGCGCTCGAGAAGGACCCGGAGCTGTTCCTGAAGTTCCGCTCGGTCGTGATCATGGGCGGCGCGGGCCCGTACCCGGCGCCCGGCACCCCGACCGTGACCGATGCGAACACGAACAACGACCGCGCGGCAGCCGAGGCCGTGTTCGGTGCCGTGAACAACGGCAACGTGATCATGGTGGGCGTCAACGTCACTTCGCAGGCGCTGCTCGAGGAGGACGTCACGGCGCTGCTGCTCGGCTCCGACCTGCCCGCGGCGCACTTCGCGGGCACGATCCTCGATGCGTACAACGACTTCTACCAGTACAAGTGGGGGCGCCGGATCTCGGCCGCCCACGACGGACTGTCGTCGGTGATCCTGCATCGCCCCGAGATCGTGACGGGCTGGATCGAGGGCCCGGTCGACTTCACCCCGGCCGCGGGTTCGCTCGCGACTCGGGTCGCGCTCACGAGCGACGGCCTGCCGCTGGTGTGGGGCACGCCCGAGGGCGCCTCGACGCGGGCGGTGACCTCGTTCGATCTGACCGAGTTCCGCCGCCGCTTCGTGCACGCGCTCGCCTACGGCCGCACGCGTCCGGCGCTCGACCCGGCCGGTCGCACGGCCCCCGCGGGCTGGCCGAACTCCGGCCCGTCGGGCGCGGGCGGGACGGACTGACGGATGCCGGAGGATCTGCTCGCGTTCACCTCGGTCGCAGACGTCGGGGTCGCCCTGGCGAACGTCGCCGAGATCGATGAGGTCATCGGCCGCATCGCCGCCGAGTCGCCGGCGCGCGACCACGATCGCGACCCCGAGCGGGGACTCCGCGCCGACGTGCGCGAACTCGCCCGCCTCGGGCTGACGGCAGCGCGCCTGCCGGTCGCCGCCGGGGGCGCGGGGCTCACGTACCCGCAGCTCGTCGACCTGCAGATCCTCCTGGCCCGTGCCGACGCGAACGTCACGCAGAGCCTGCGCACGCACTTCACCACCAGCGACCGCGCCGCCCGCGCCATCGCCCGCGGTGAGACGGATGCCGCGACCGCCGAGATCGCGGCCGGACTGCTCTTCGCCGGCGCGACCACCGAGGGCGCCGGAGAGATCGGCACGGTGGGCACGACACTGCGCACGGATGCCGACGGCATCCTGCGTCTGAACGGACGCAAGGCCTATGCGACCGGCACGGGCTACGCCGACCGGATCTCGGTGCTCGCTTCCGACGAGGACGGCCGGCACCTGGTCGCGATCGTGGCTGCGGATGCCGAGGGCGTCGCGCTGCACGACGACTGGGACGGCGTGGGCCAGCGGCTCACCACCTCGGGCACGGTCGAGTTCACCGACGTGGTCGTCGACCCGGAGCGCGTGCGCGTGGGCGAGGGCTCGCGCACCGACCGGCTCGGCAACCTCGACGCCGTGCTGCAGCTCACGCATCTCGCGACGCTGGCCGGGATCGCGCTGCGCACCCGCGACGACGCGATCGCCTGGCTGCGCTCGCGCACCCGCAACTTCAGCCACGCCTCGACCGCCGTGCCCGCCGACGACCCGCAGCTGCAGGAGCGCATCGGCACTCTCGACGGTCTCGCGCAGGCCGTGGTGGCGTCGGTGCGCACGGCGGCCGCGCTGCTCGGAGCCGACCTGGATCGCCCCCTCGCCGAGCAGACCGGCGACGGGCACCTCGCCGTCACGCGCGCGCAGATCACGGTGCCGGCGCTCGTGCAGCAGGCCGCGCAGAGCGTCTTCGACCTGGGCGGCGGATCGCTCGTCGACGGCCGCCTGGCCCTCGATCGGCACTGGCGCAACGCCCGCACGCTCAGCAACCACAACCCCGTGCACCTCAAGGCTCGGGCGCTCGGCGAACGCGCCCTGGTCGGCAGCGACCTGCCCGAGATCTGGTACGTCGGCACGGGTCGGCTCGGGGCATCCGCTCCGGCATCCGCCACCGCATCCACGAGAGCATCCGCGACCGCGTCCACGCCCGCTGAGAAGGAGCCCGCCCGATGACCCGCCCCCTCGTGATCGGCGCGAACGTCTACGACTACGGCACGGATGCCGGCGCCTGGCGTGCACCGGGCGAAGACCCGTTGCGCGTGTTCGGCGCCGACTTCTGGCGCGACGCCGCCCGCACGGCGGAGGACGCCGGCATCCACGCGATCTTCCTCGCCGACACCCCGGGACTCGCCTCGAACCCGGCGATCCGTCCGAGCCGGCTCCTCGAACCCCTCGCGGCGCTGGCCACGGTCGCCGCCGAGACCGAGCACCTCGGCATCATCTCGACCGTCTCGTCGAGCACGAACGACCCGGTCGAACTCGCCCGCCGTCTGCTCAGCGTCAGCGCCTTCAGCGGCTCACGGTTCGGGTGGAACGTCGTCACGGGGGTCACCGGCCCCGCCGTCACCGACTTCGGCTACACCTCCGACCCCGGACGCGAGGAGCGCTACGCCCGCGCCGAGGAGTTCGTCGATGCCTACACCGCGTTCCTCGCCGCCGTGCAGGGCGACACCGACTACGTGCACGAGGGCGAGTACTTCGGCGACAGCATCCGTCGTGCCGATCTGGGCGTCGATCCCGCGATCCGGACTCTGCTGCCCGACGTCGCGCCCCTCGTGGTGCAGGCCGGCGGCTCGCCGCGCGGGCGTCAGCTCGCCGCCGCGAGCGCCGAAGCCGTGTTCGCGGCCGAGACCGTGAAAGAGACGGCGGCCGAGAACCGCCTCGACCTGCGCCGCCGGTCGGCGGAGCTCGGGCGGCCCGCGCCGCTCGTACTGCCCGGCATCCACCTCGTCGTCGGTTCGACCGAGGAGGAAGCCGAGCGCCGATTCCAGACGATCCACGAGCGCAGCCCCGACGGCTACGTGCTCAAGCGCTTCACCGCGATGTTCGGCATCGACGGCTCGCGGCTCGACCTCGACGCCCCGGCCGAGGGCGAGATCCAGCGGCTGTCGGGCGACCCCTCGGCCGCGCCGATCGGGTTCCGCAAGGCGATCGCGGCCTACGGCGCGGCCGGCAACCTCACGGCGCGCGAGCTGCTGCGGTACTTCGCAGGCTTCGGGCACCAGCTCTTCGTCGGCTCGCCCGAACGGCTCGTCGACATCATGACCGACTGGGTGGATGCCGGGGCCGCCGACGGCTTCAACCTGCTGTTCGACACCAACCCGTGGGGCCTGCGCGAGTTCGCCGAGCACGTGACGCCCGTGCTGCGGTCACGCGGACTGCTCGCCTCGCACGGCGATCGGCCGTTCACCCGCTGGATGAGAGAGGCCCGCTGATGACCCGTCTGCTGCGCGTCGACGACGCCACCCTCGCCGCCTTCGCGGTGCGCTCGGGCTCCGGACGTGCGGCGCCCCCCACACTCGGCGCCGAACTGGATGCCGCGGCCGACGTGCTGCTGCTCGGTGACCTCACCGGCCCCGGGCCCGACCGCACCGCCGCCGCGGGGGCGCTGCTCGCGATCACGCAGCGGGTCGTCGTGGTGCCGATCATCGGTGAGCGGCAGCATCCGATCAACCTCGGCCGGAACATCTCGACCCTGTCGAACCTGCACGGGCGGCGGATCGGACTCGCCGGGACGTCGGCATCCGTGCTGGCGCTGATCTCGCGGCTGTTCGAGTCGTGGCCGCTCGATGCGATGGTCGGCGATTCCGAGACCGGGGTGTACGTCGACGATTCGCGCATCGTGCGGATCTCTGATCCCGCGTTCCCGTCGATCGGCGGGCCGCTGACGGTGCCGGTGGATGTCGCGGACAAGCCCGTGACGGTGCTGTTGTCGTCTTCCGCCGAGGTGGAGCCGGGGGTCGATGTGGTGCTCGACGCGGCCGCGCTGCCGGTGTGGGGAACGGTGCCGGCGATCGGTGACGAGGGCGACGAGGACATCGTCGGGGCGCGCACGGCCTTCGGCCTCGGTGCGTCTGCGGCGATCGCGGTCGGCGCTCCGGCCTTCGCCGGGTCGGGTCGGTTCGACCAGGTCTGAGGTTTCGGGGCGGGACGCTTCGACAGGCTCAGCGACCCAGTTGTGGGCTAAGCGAACCAGTTCCTTCACACGGCTGGGTCCCTGAGGGCGCTGGGTCCCTGAGCTTGTCGAAGGGCCCCAGCCCACAGCACCCGCCCCGCTTCGGACCGCACCGCACCGGAGGAGATCACACGCTCCGCAGGATCAGAACAGCGGATGCCTCCTGCACAAGGCGAGATCTCCTCCCCTCGCGCGTGCACGGGGCCCCTCTCGCACCGCGTGGGGCGGAGTTCTCCGTGATGGGCGGAGCGATCGGGCGAGAATCTCCGCCCGACGGTGAGATCTCCGCCCGCACCGTTCGGGGGTGGAGCGCCACTCCTCTCTGCTCGCCGATACGCTCGGAGCATGACGCGTTTCGGCAGGTACCGCGGGATGCGGGTGGAGATCGTGCCGGTGCCGCGTGGCGACGTGTCGCTCTTCACCGACGAACCGCGAGCCACCGAAGAGGGATTCGTGCCGTACGGGTTCGAGCGACCCGGGATCCAGCAGTGGGTCAAGAACGTCGCCCCCGATGATGCGGAGCTTCGGCGGGACTGACCGCGGGAGCCTCCGACGGGCTCAGCGACGCCGTTCCGTCACCGACCGGAGGAGATCACGCCTTCCGCAGGATCAGCACAGCGGATGCCTCCTGCACAGCACGAGATCTCCTCCCGCCGCGCGACACGAACCACCCGCCTACGGCCGGCGGAAGCGCTCCAGCACCCCGCCCTGGCCGTACTCGCGGCGGAAGATCCCGCGGCGCTGCAGCTCGGGCACGACCTGGTCGACGAAGTCCTCCACCCCGGACGGGAACAGGTCGAGCATGATGTTGAAGCCGTCGGCCGACCCCGCCCGGAACCACTCCTCCATCGTGTCGGCGATCTGCTCGGGCGTTCCGGCGAGGAACCGCTGCCCGTACCCGCCGAAGTCGCGCAGCAGGCGGCGGATCGTCGGCTGCTCCGACCGGATCCGCTCGATGAGCACCCGGCGGTACGCCGCCGACCATCCGGCATCCTGCGCCTCGGCATCCGCCAGCACCTTCTCGGGCACCGGCGCGTCGAGGTCGAGCCCCGAGAAGTCGGCACCGAGCGCCTTCGACAGCTCGTTGAGGCTGTAGGTCGCGGGGGCGAGGTGCTCCCAGTGGTCGAAGCGGTCCCAGGCCTCCTGCTCGGTGCTGCCGATCACGACCGCGAGCCCCGGGAAGACCCGCACGTCGTCGGCCGAGCGACCGGCCTCGACGGCGTAGGAGCGGATCTTCTGACGGTGCTCCGCCGCGGATGCCGGGTCGTGGTCGACCGAGTACACCCCGTCGGCGACGAGCCCCGCGAGACGCCAGCCCGGCTCGGACCCGCCGGCCTGCACGATGGCCGGCCGCTCGGGCACGAGGGCGTCCATCTCGAGCCCGGCATGCACCGAGAACGAGCCGTCGTGATCCACCACGTCCGACGTGCCCGCGGTCTCCCACAGGCGCTTGATCACGGTCACGAACTCCTCGGCGCGGGCGTACCGCACGGCGCGCTCGGGCACCTCGGTGATGCCGAAGTTGCGCACGGCCTCGACGTCCCAGCTGGTGACGGCGTTCCACGCGAAGCGGCCCTGCGTCGCGGTGTGCAGCGCCCACAGGCGGCGCGCGAGTTCGACCGGCTCGTTGAGGGTGGTGGATGCCGTCGCCACGAAGCCCAGATGCTCGGTGGCCGCGGCCATCGCCGGCACGAGAACGCCCGGATCGAGGTACTGCACCGGACGGCTGCGCGGGTCGGTGATCGCCGGGCGGTCGGCGAGGAAGATCGCGTCGACGAGACCGCGCTCGGCGATGCGGGCCACGTTCTGCCAGTGCGCGAGGTCGACGATCGCGTCGGGGCGGATGTCGGGGGCGCGCCAGGCGGCGGGTCGCTGCCCGACGCCGAGCACGTTGATGTTGACCGTGAGCAGGCGGTTCTCGTCGCTCATGATGCCTCCGTCTCGCTGCCGCGCTCGAAGCGGGCGGATGCTCCGGGGAGCTCGTACAGGGCGGGCGCGGGCAACCTCAGCCGGGCGCGCAGGGTCTGGGGAGCGGCATCCGAGTCGGCACCCGACGCTGCGTCCGACGCGACATCCGCGATCTGCGGCAGCGCGCCGGCGATCGCGAGCAGTCCGTCGATGTCATCCACCGCATGGCCGGTCGCGAGCGGGTGGCCGGCGGCATCCGCGTAGGGCAGCACCCAGGCGTCGTCGCGCACGAGCAGGTCGACGTAGCGGTGCACGTCGTCGAACCGGCGCGACGATACGAACACCGGCAGGTGCTGCGGGCTGCTCGGCACGTTGAGCGGGCCCGCCGTCGGGAAGGCGCCGTCGGCGTTGATGCGACGGATGCTCTCGGTCTGCGCGAAGTGGCGGGCACCGGCATCCGCGGCGATGCTCTCCCGCGGCCAGGTGCGCAGCAGTTGCTGCACGACGCGGATGCGGTCGCGCTGCTCCTCGGTCTCGGTATCGCCGTCATCGAGCACCCAGGCGGTGCGTCCGCCCGACAGCTGCTCGAGCGAGGCGATGCGGCGGGCGAGGTTGTACGGGTGACCGGTGAGCGAAAGATCGCCGGTGCCGACGGCGAACCACGCCGTGGGCAGGCAGTGCAGCAGGGTCGCGATCGCGACCGCTGCGTCGAAGTGCGCGCCCGGGCGCTCGTCGAACTGGAAGAGCACGGGCTCGCGACCGCCGAACGCCGTGGCCACCGCATCGAGCGAGCGCGGGTCGGCGGCGAGGCGGGCGGCGAGCGCGGCATCGAGCCGCACGACGGTCAGAGGACGGATGCCGTCGGCGATCGACTGCGCGACGGCGGCCTCGCGCTCGGCGGGATCGGCGATGCGATCGATCGCGTAGATCTCGCGGTCGGCGATCGCGCGCAGGCGGTGCAGCACGGGGTTGTGCGTCGACAGGGTCTGGGCGTTGCGCCAGAAGCGGTCGAGGCGCAGGGAACTGCGCAGGTTCTGCGCCTCGGCGACGTCGTCCAGGAGCGCCGGCAGCGTCATGAGCTTGTCGGTGGCTTCGATGACCTGCGGCACGATCGTGGCCTGCGCCTGGAAGACGGCGTTGACCGCGTCGTCGGCGAGGGTCTCGGCATCCGCATCTCCGGCGATGATCGCCCGGTGCGCGATCTCGCTCAGCCGACCGATCTCGCCGAGCGAGGTGCGGGCCGAGGCGACGAGCGCGCTGATGCGGCCGTAGCCCTCGAGCACGAGGATCGGCGATCCGCCGTGCGCGCGGTCGATCTGGTCGATGAGATCGGATGCCGCGGCGCGAGCACCCTCGCCGATGCCCACGAGCACCGCGAGCAGGATCATCTGCTGCCAGCCCGGGGTGCCGAGGTGCTGCGTCTGCCACGGGGCGACGTCGTCGGGATCGACCGGGGCTCCGTCGAGCACGGTCGTTCCGCTGGCGGTGGCGCGCTGGCCGAAGCCGGTCCAGTCGTCGAGGAGCGTGACGCCCTCGGCATCCACCGGCAGCGCCGCGATCACAAGGTCGCCGGCATCGTCGACCGCGCTGTACTCGAGCCAGTCGGCGTAACGGCTGCCCGTGGAGTAGAACTTGCGGCCGGTGAGACGCGGGACGCCGGTCTCGGTCGAGAGGCGGGTGGTGAAGACGCTCGGGCCGGAGCCGTCGGCCTCGGTCCAGCCGCCGCCGATGATCGAACCCGCAGCGACGCGGGAGATCCAGCGGTCGCGCAACGGGCCGGCGGGCGACTTCACGTGACGCTCGGTGGCGAGCACGTGGGTGCGCCAGGCCTGGGCGAGGTTGGAATCGGCCGCCGCGATCGCGAGCAGGGCGTCGAGCAGGTCGAGCACGTCGCCGCCCAGACCGCCCTCGGCCACGGGCACGCGGATGCGGCCGAAGCCGGCGGCGGCGAGACGGGTGAAGAAGCTCTGCGGGAGCTCGGGGGCATCGGCGATGCTCGCCTGGCGGATCTCGTCGAGGAGCGCCGGGATTCCGGGGGTTCTCCGCGCCCAATCCAGGGAGCCGAACGGACGGGAGGTCATGGCTTCAGCGTATCCAGCACCGGGGAGGGCGGGCGTCCCTGTTAACGCGCATGACGTTCGCGACGGATGCCGTTCGATACAGTCGGAGCATCCCGCCGCCTTCTTCTCCGAGGAGCACCATGCCCGCCTCCGCTCTGCCGTCCGACCGCGCCACCGGGCTGGTGCGCGACCTCGCCGACCTGATCGCCGAGGTCACCGAGACGGGCGCCGCGCAGACCGCCGCGCGCACCCGCCGTCAGCAGCACGGCAACACCGAGCGCGCGGCCGACGACCCCCAGTTCCTGCGGGTTCTCGCCGATTCCGCCGCCCGCTCGGCCGTGGCTTCGGCCGCCGCGGAGTCGGTGCTGCGTCGCGCCGAGGAGGGCACGGCATCCGTCGCCGATGTCGAACTCGTGGCCGCGGGTCTCGTGCCCCTCGCCGGCGATGCCGTTCGGGCGCTGTTCGAGACGCTCGGCGCCTCGGCCACCCTGTCGGAGCACGGCCTCCACCACTTCTGGACCCGCCTGCACGACCTCGAGACCCGGTAGGTCACGGCGGGGGTCGCTGAGCCTGTCGAAGCGTCTCGCGGTGGGGCCCTTCGACAAGCTCAGGGACCCAGTCATGGAAACTGGGTCGCTGAGCCTGTCGAAGCGTCCCCCACACGACACAGCTTCACGTAGTGGGGCCCTTCGACAAGCTCAGGGACCCAGCTCCTGGGTCGCTGAGCCTGTCGAAGCGCCCCACCCCGAGGAACCTCGGCGACCTCAGGTGTAGAGGGACAGGGGCTGACGGATGCCGAGGAGGAAGTCGGCGCCGACCTCGAGCTTCTTGTAGTCGATGGGATCGTGCAGCGAGTGGGTGCGGATGTTGCGCCAGTGCGCGTCGAGGCCGATCTTTGAGGAGGTGGAACTCGACCCGGTGGCCTCGAACACCCGGTGGGCGACATCGGTCGCCGTCTCGCTCGAGACGACCTTGAGCTGCGCGACGCGGATCGCGATGTCGCCGCGGGCCTGCTCGTCGACCTCGGCCCCGCGCGCGACGACCGCGTCGTACTCCTCGTTCACGCGATCGGCGAGCGCCTCGACCGCGGCGACCTGCGCGACGAGCTCGCCGTAGAGGCGCTGCACGAAGGGGTCGTCGCGGTACCGCTCGGCGCCGCTGAGGAACCAGGCGTTCGGCCGCGCGTTGGTGAGTTCGCGCGCCTGGTCGAGCGCGCCCTGCGCGATGCCGAGGTACAGGTTGCCGAAGAGCAGTTGCACCGCGGGCGTGAGCAGCGCCTGGAACCACTCGTCGGTGCCGAAGCCGAGCAGGTGCTCACGGCCGACCGGAGCATCCGCGAACCGCACCGAGTTGCTGGCCGAGAGGCGCTGACCGAGGAAGTCCCAGTCGTCCTGCACCTCGACACCCGGATGCCCCGCCGGGAGCACGAGGAAGGCGAAGCGCCCCTCGTCCGGACCCGAATCGACCACCGCGTTGACGAGGATCACATCGCCCACCGACGATCCCGTCGAGAAGCGCTTGACCCCCGCCAGCCGGAACCCGTCTCCGTCGGGGGTGAGTGAGAGCGTCGGATCGACCGGGTTGACCGAGTCGCCCCAGAGCCACGTGCCCTCGATCGAGCGGCGGTACCAGTCGTCGCGTTCGTCGGCACTCGCGACCAGGGCGATCGTGGCCGAGTTGGCGTAGTGGTAGCCCAGCAACTGCGCGATGCCGGCATCCACCCGGGCGATCTCGCGCACCGCGAGGAAGGCCGACGACCAGTGGCCTCCCCCGCCGCCCAGCGATGCGGGGTCGAGCAGGGTCGTGAGTCCGGAGCGCTGCAGCAGCGCAGACTCGGCGCGCGGCACGGCGCCGGCGCGTTCGCGGGCGAGCACGTCGACCGAGAGCTCCGCGGCCACCGCCTGCGCGACGGAGCGCCAGTGCGCGTTCTCCTCGCGGGTCGCGACCCCGGTCCACTGGCTGCGGGCGGTCATGGCGCGACCCCTGCGGCATCCGAATCGCCGGAAAGGTGCGCGCTCACCGCGGCGAGCGCAGAATCGAGGTCGGCGATCAGATCGGCGACCGTCTCGATGCCGACCGACAGCCGCACGAGCCCCTCGTCGATGCCGAGCTGGGCCCGCAGTTCGGGCGTGAACGAGAGGTGGGTGGTGGTCGCCGGGTGCAGCACCATCGAGCGCACGTCGCCGATGTTGGTCATGCGGCTGAACACGCGCAGGCTGTCGATGAAGATCTCGGCGCCTGCCCGCCCGCCGCGCACGGTGACGGCGAACACCGATCCGCTGCGGCCGTCGAGGGTGCGCTGGGCGATCTCGTGCTGCGGATGCCCCGGGAGCCCGGCGTAGTCGACGTACTCGACCGCGGGGTGCTGGGCGAGGAACTCGGCGATCGCGCGGGAGTTCGACACGTGCCGCTCCATGCGCAGCGACAGGGTCTCGATGCCCTGCTGCAGCAGGAACGCGTGGAACGGCGAGAGCGCCGGACCGAGATCGTTCACGATGCCGCCGCGCACGAAGTACTCGTAGGCGCGGGGGCCGTAGGTCTCGAGAGCGCTCGGCACGCCGGGCGCCGGCGAGTCGGTGATCCCGGGGTAGTCGCGCGGGCTCCCGGCCCAGTCGAAGGTGCCGCCGTCGACGACGATGCCCGAGATCGCGGCACCGTGGCCGGTGAGGAACTTGGTGCCCGAGTGCACGACGATGTGCGCGCCCAGTTCGAGCGGGCGCACGAGGTAGGGGGTGCCGATCGTGTTGTCGACGATGAGCGGGATGCCGTGACGCTCGGCGATGCGGGCGACCGCCGCGATGTCGACCACGTCGTTCTTGGGGTTCGGGATCGTCTCGGTGAAGATCGCCTTGGTGTCGGGGCCGATCGCGGCCTCCCACTCGGCCTCGTCGGTCGGATCCTGCACGTAGTCGACGCCGACGCCGAAGCGGGCGAACGAGCGACCGAAGAGGATGCGCGTGCCGCTGTAGATGCTCGCGGTCGAGACGAACCGGTCGCCGTTGCCGACGATCGACAGGATCGCGGCGCTGATCGCCGCCTGCCCCGACGACACCACGATGGCGCCGACGCCGCCCTCGAGTGCGGCGATGCGACGCTCGGCGACCTCGTTCGTGGGGTTGAGGTTGCGCGAGTAGATCTGCCCGTCCTCGCCTCCGAAGCGGCGCGTGCTCTCGTCGAACGAGTCGAAGCGGAACGCCGCGCTCAGGTAGATCGGCGCGATGCGCGACCCGTGGGCGGGTTCGTCGAACTCCCCCGCGTGGATCTGGCGGGTGTCGAAGCCGAAGCCCGTCCAGTCGTACACCGGTTCGAGCACTTCGTGCGGGACGGATTCGGGACGGATGCCTTCGCTCATTGCCCCGACGCTAGACAACGCGCGCCCGCGGCGCTCGCCCGCGCGTCATGAGAGGTCACAGACCGGCGGCGCGCGGCGGCGAACGGATAGCGTCGCGACCGTGACCGATGCCCCCTCCCGAACCCCGTCGACGGATGCCGTGACGCCCCCGGGATTCCGGTGGGCGGCGGCCGCGGCATCCGCCTTCCCGGCGCCTTTCGCTGAGCCTGGCGATGCGCCCGCCGCCGTGTCGTGGCGGTTCGCGGCGTTGCCGGAGCAGGTGGCGGATGCCGCGCGCGCGGCGTTCGGCGTCGATGTCGTGTCGGATGCCGCTGCACCCGACCCCCGCGACCTGCCCGCCTTCGCGGCGATCTTCGCGCACGCGCGCGCCGAGCAGATCGTGCGCGCGCTCGCCCGGCGCACGAATCTTGTGCTGCCCGCGGCATCCGCTCTCGTGATCGGCGACGGCCCGCTCGCCGATCGTCTCGCCGCCACGCTCACCGTCGGCGGCACCCGGGTGATCCGCGGGATCGCCGATCCGGTCGCGCGCCTCCGCGCGCACCTCGCCGGTGCCCGCACGGTCGACGAGCCGTGGCCCGTGGCCGACCTCGTGCTGACGACCGGCGAGGGCCATGCCGCCGTCGACCCGGCATCCGTGACCGGGGTGCTGATCGACGCGTCCGTGGATGCGAACGGCCTCGTGTCGTCGGCGGGCGACACGGTTCGTCCGTTCGTCACCCGCGTCGGAGAAGGCACCTGGGTCGTCGAGGCCCCGGGGGTGTTCGAGACGCTGGGGCAGTCGAGCATCCTCGCCGACGCGCTCGTCGCCCTGTCGATCCTCACGGCCCGGGCCCCGAGTGGGGGACGCTTCGACAAGCTCAGCGACCCAGGTGCGGAGCTCAGCGACCCAGGTGCGGAGCTCAGCGACCCAGGTGCAGCGGACGCCCCTGGAGACCGGGTCCCTGAGCCTGTCGAAGGGCCCCACCCCGCAGCACTGGCCGACGCCCACCTCGCCGAGCTGGTGCTCGCATGACCGGCCGCATCGCCGATCCGACCCTCTGGCGCGAGGGCACCGAACGCATCGCGTGGGCACGGCAGTTCATGCCCGCGACGACGGCTCTCGCGGCCGAGCTGCGCGAGAGCGGGCGGGTACGCGGCATCCGCATCGCCGTCTCCGACGTGCTCGAGCCGAAGACCGCGACCGTCGCACTGCTGCTCGCCGAGGCCGGTGCCGACGTCGCCGTCTCGTGCGTCGGGCGCGACACCGACGACGCGGTGGCCGCAGCGCTCGTGCACGCCGGCATCCCGACCTACGCGCACCGCGGGGCGACCGATGCCGAGGACCGCGACAACGTCCTCGCCCTGCTCGACCACCACCCCGAGGTGATCGTCGACGACGGTGCCGCGACCATCCGTCTCGCGCACACCGAGCGCCCCGGCCTCCTGGGGTCGATGGCCGGCGCGACCGAGCAGACGACGAGCGGCGTGCGCCCGCTGCGCACGATGGAGCGCGAGAGAGCCCTGCGCATCCCGATCGTCGCCGCGAACGACGCCCGCACCAAGTCGCTGTTCGACAACGCGCACGGCACCGGCCAGTCGGTGGTGCTGGCGGTCGCCGATCTGCTCGACCAGTCGTGGGCCGGCAGCGACGTGGTCGTCGTCGGCTTCGGACGCGTCGGCAGCGGCGTCGCCCGCCACGCCGCCGCCCTCGGCGCGCGCGTCACCGTCTCCGAGGTCGATCCGGTGGCCGCTCTGCAGGCGGCGTTCGCCGGGTATGCCGTGGAGCCGTTGGCGGATGCCGCGGCGCACGCCGATGTGCTCATCTCGACGACCGGCATCGCGCACACCGTCGCGGTCGAGCACCTCGACCGGCTGCCCGAGGGCGCCGCCGTCGCGGTCGGCGGTGGGGCGTTTCAGGAGATCTCGCTGTTCGCGGCCCTCGACGCCGGCGCCGTCGAGACGTCGCGGCGCGGAGCGGTGTCGGTGCTGCGGCTCGCGAACGGGCGCAGCATCCGCGTGCTCGACGACGGCCACTGCATCAACGTGAGCGCCGCCGAGGGCAATCCGATCCAGGTCATGGACCTGTCGTTCGGGGTGCAGCTCTCGGCCGTCGACTACCTGATCGCGGGCCGCGGCACCCTCACGCCCGCGGTGCACATCCTGCCCCGCAGCGCCGACGACCGCGTGGCCGCGCTGGCGCTCGGCGCCTTCGGCGGCGGACTGGATGCCGTCTCGTCCGCGCAGAGCGACTACCTGACATCCTGGCGCCCCCGCGACGTCACCCCCTGAACCCGACCCGCACACCCGAGAGACGACCATGAGCGACATCATCCTCCACCGCGCGCGCACCGTGCTGCCCGTCGCCGCGCCCCCGATCGCCGATGGCGCGGTCGCCGTGCGCGACGGACGCATCGTCGCAGTGGGCGCGCACGACGCCCTCACCGCCGAGCTCGGCGACGCGATCGGCGAGCGCCGCGAATGGGACGGCGCCCTCACGCCCGGACTCGTCAACGCCCACACGCACCTGCAGTACACCGACATGGCGGCGGTGGGCCGGGGGCAGTACCCGAGCTTCGAGACCTGGGCGCTCGCGTTTGAGAAGGGCTACCGCGTCGAGCACGACTGGGCAGCGTCGGCCGCCGAGGGCGTGCGCCTGTCGATCGAGTCGGGCACGACCGCGGTCGCCGAGATCGTCACCGACCCCGAGGCGGGGCGCGCCGTGCACGACGCCGGGCTGCACGGGGTCGTGTTCTGGGAGGTGTTCGGTTGGAAGCGCGCGGCCTGGCAGCACGACGGCCCCGAGCGCGTGCTCGCCCAGCTCGACGCGCTCCCCTCCCCTCCCGCGACCGGCCTCTCGCCGCACGCGATCTACTCGCTCGACACCGATGTGTTCCGCGAACTGCAGCGGCTCGCCGAGGCGCACGGCGTGCGTCTGCACATCCACGCCGCCGAGTCGGCATCCGAAGACGAGTTCGCCCGCTTCGGCACCGGACCCCTCGCCGACCGCTGGCGCGGCCTCGGGCACTCCGACATGCAGCTGCTCTCGGGTAACGGATCGGGCAACGGCGTCGTGCACTACCTCGACACGGTCGGCGTGCTCACACCGCACTCGCACCTCGCGCACGGCATCTACGTCGACGCCGCCGACCGCGCACTGCTGCGCGAACGCGGGGTGTCGGTCGCGCTGTGTCCGCGCTCGAACGCCGTCATCGGACTGGATGCCCCGCCCATCGCCGCGTACCTCACCGAGGGCAATCCGATCGGAGTGGGCACCGACTCGCTGTCGTCTTCGCCCTCGCTGCGGGTGCTCGACGACGTCGCCGAACTGCACCGGCTCGCCCGCGCCCAGGGGTACTCGGCCGACGACCTGCATGCTCGGCTGCTGCACGCGGCGACGGCCGGTGGGGCCCGCGCCCTCGGACTCGCCGACGGGCCCGCACCGGCGGGCACCCTGATCGACGGCGCCCGGGCCGACCTCGCGGTGTTCGCGACGGCATCCGCCGACCCGCGCGATGCGCTCGCCGAGATCGTCGAGAGCGCGCCCGAGGCGCTCGGCACGGTGGTCGACGGACGGATGCTGTGGGAGGCGCGTTCCGTGGGGCGGGGCCCCTCGACGGGCTCAGGGACCCCGTTCGAGGGAGCCCGCGCATGACCGACACGAAGCCCCTCTTCTTCGGCCTGTACGAGCAGGCGTGCGTCGGCAACGGGTCCGGGGCCGTGAGCCTGTGGACCCACCCCGACGACCGGCGCCTCGGCGCGCTCGACCTGCGCTACTGGATCGACCTCGCCCGTCGCGCCGAAGAGGCCGAGTTCGACCTGTTCTTCTTCGGCGACGTGCTCGGCATGTACGACACGCTCGGCGGCGGCCCCGCGACCGCGCTCGAGTGGGGCGTCGAGCTTCCCGCGCACGACCCGCTCCTGCACATCCCCGCTCTCGCAGCGGTCACCGAGCGCATCGCGTTCGGGGCGACGGTCTCGACGACGTACGAGCATCCGTTCGCCCACGCCCGCCGCTTCAGCACGCTCGACCACCTCACCGCCGGGCGCATCGCCTGGAACATCGTCACCTCGTACCTGCCGGGAGCAGCCGCGAACTTCGGCCTCGACGTGCTCGCGCACGACAGTCGCTACGACCGGGCAAACGAGTTCCTCGAGGTCGTCTACGACCTGTGGGAGCGCAGCTGGGACGACGACGCATACGTCGGCAGTCGCGAGCTGCGGCGCTTCGCCGACCCGTCGAAGGTGCACCGCGTCGACCACGAGGGTGCGCACTTCCGCGTGGCCGGTCCGCACGTGAGCCCGCCGTCGCCGCAGCGCACGCCCTACCTGATCCAGGCCGGTTGGTCGCCGCGGGGACGCGAGTTCGCCGCCCGGCACGCCGAGCTGATCTTCGTCGGCGACTCCGACCCGCAGGCCATACGGGAGGGGCTCGCCGGCATCCGCGCCCGCGCCGCCGAGCTGGGCCGCGACCCCGAACAGATCCGCGCCGTCGTCGGCATGAACCCGGTGCTCGCACCCACCCGCGTCGAGGTGCAGCAGAAGCTCGACGCCTATCAGTCGCACTACAACGCCGACGCCCAGCTCGCCGCGTACGCCGGCTGGAGTGGGATCGACTTCGCCGCCTACGCCGACGACGAGCCCATCGTGAAGCAGTCGACGAACCACACGCAGACGAAGGAGACCCGGTCGGATGCTCCGCCACTCACCGCGGGCGACGTGCGACGCCGCTTCGCCTCGGTGACCGCCTTCGCCGACGACCGGTTCATCGGCACCCCCGACGAGGTCGCCGCGAACATCGAGGAGTTCGTCGAGGAGTCGGGGGTCGACGGCTTCCTGCTGCACCAGTACCTGTCGCCCGGGTCGCTCGACGACTTCTCGACGCTGCTCGCGCCCCGACTGCGCGAGCGGGGGCTATTCGGTGGACGCCCCTCGGAAGGAACGCTGCGCTCGCGCCTGCGCACCGACGGCGCGGACCGGCTCGGCGCCGACCACCCCGCGGGGGCTCGGCGGCGCTGAGGGGGTTTCGCGGGGTGGGGCCTACGCGCGACGGGAGGAGATCGCTTCTTGCGCAGGAAGCATCCACTGTTTTGATCCTGCGGAGCGCGTGATCTCCTCCGTTGCGGAGCGGCCCCCTGGGTGGGGCCACCGGAACGGGGTCGCTGAGCCTGTCGAAGCGTCGCCCGTCACCGAGACGGGGTCGCTGAGCCTGTCGAAGCGTCGCCCACGCGAGGCTCCGTCTGCACTCGATGCGCGGAGACTCCGAGCCGCTCGAGTCGGTGCACGAGCCGTGCCGAGAGGAATGCTCCGACCCACGTCGCGACGATGCGGGCGAAGAGCGTGAGGATGACGATGACCGGTCCCAGATGCTCGACCGACATCACCGGAAGCGAGACGAGGAACAAGGCGGTCCCGACGACCAGCGCGACCACGATGCTGTCTCGCTGAGTTCTCCAACTGCGGCGCTCGGCGAGGCCCACGACCAGATCGAACAGCACGGCGGCCGCCAGCAAGGGCACCGCCAGCAACCATCCGATCGCCGTGAAAGGACCGCACACGAGTGCGGTGACACCCGCGGCGAGCGTCGCACCCCAACGGATGCCGGTGAACCGGCGCGCGGCGAAGATCAACAGCGTCTGCAGGAAGGCGACCAGGGCGTACGCGGGCGGGAACCATGCGGCGACATGGGGCGTGAATGGAGCGAGGACGATGATCACGACCGCCTGCACCGCAGAGAACGCCGCGATCTGCAGGAGGGGGCGGGTCGCGGATGCTCGCCGACCCGAGGTGGTCGCGGGGCCGGCGGTCATGGATCGATTTTATGCGCCTTCGGTAGATCGGAATCCCCAAACGACAGAGCCCCCGGCGCAAGGTCCGGGGGCCCTGTCGTCAACCGCTCGGGTCAGTCCTCCTGCGGCCTGCGGCGCGAGCGCACCGTCAGGAGCACCGCACCCGCGAGCAGCAGTCCGAAGGCGAGGATCGCCGCACCCCAGGCCAGTGTTCCGCCGGTGATCGCCAGCCCGGACCCCGCCTGCTCGTCGGCTTCCGAACCGGGGGCCGTGACGACATCGACGATCCGCGCCGTCGACGGGTCGGAGGCGAGCTCGGTCCCATCCGGGGCGACGCTGCGGGCGCTCGCAGTGTTGACCAGCGCGCTGCCGTCGAGGTCGGCGGCGACGACCGTGTAGGTCGCGGCGCACTCGATGACCTGACCAGGCAGGAGCGTGTCGTCGGCCGGGCAGGTCACGACCAGGTCGTCACCGCGTCCCGAGAACGAGTCCTCACTCACCGACACCGAGCGCGCGGTGACGTTGCCGGTGTTCGTGATCGTGAAGGTGTACCCGACGACCTGTCCTGCCGCCGTCACCTTCGTCACCTCGGTGCTCTTCACCAGCGAGAGCGCCGGGGCGGCCGGGGCGGGCAGTTCGACCGTGGACTCCGGCGAGCTCGGGGGTTCGGTGCCCGCCGGACCCGCGCCGGTCGCGATCGCGGTGTTCGAGAGCGTCCCCGCGTCGACGTCGTCCTGCGTGACCGTGTACGGCAGCGAGCAGATCAGTTGATCGCCCGGGGCGAGCGGGTCGCCGCTCTCGCACTCGATCTCGCCGAGCGCACCCGTTCCGGTGAACTCGCCCTCGACGACCGCGGCGTCCCTGATCGTCACGTTGCCGGTGTTGGTGATGACGAAGCCGTACGTGACCACGTCACCCGCGTTGACCCTCTCGGGGTCTGCGATGTCTGCGGACTTCACCAGCGACAGTGCGGGCTGGCGGTCGACCGTGACGAGGGCGGTCGAGGCCTCCGAGGTGACGGCTGCGCCGGCGGCGGATGCGGTCGCCACCGCGGTGTTCGACACTTCACCCGCATCGACGTCGGCCTGCGTGAGCGCGTAGGTCACCTCGCAGGTCGCTCCCTCACCGGGAGCGAGTGCGATGTCGCAGTCGGGCGCCGCGAGCGCGCCGGTTCCGGAAAACGCGGTCTCGGCGACCGTCACTCCGGAGAGCGTGACGTTTCCCCTGTTGATCACGGAGAAGGTGTACACGACCTCGTCCCCTGCGGCATCCGCCTCGTCCGGCGTGGCCGTCTTCTCGAGCTCGAGAACCGGCGCCTGCACGGCATCGACGGTCGCCGTCGACGGGACCGCGATCACGGTCGTGCCGTCGGGCGCCTCGCCCGTCGCCGCGCCGGTGTTGACGATACGACCGGCATCGATGTCGACCTGAGTGACCACGTACCCCACGGTGCAGGTCAAGGACTCGCCGACCGCCAGCTCGTCCGCCGGGCAGTCGATCGCACCGAGCGTCCCGGTACCGGTGAACGTCCGCTCCGTGGCGGCCACCTCGGTCAAGCCCACGTTCCCGATGTTCGTCACCAGGAAGGAGAAGACGATCTCGTCGCCCACGGCGTCATACGTCTCGACGTCCGCGCTCTTCTCCACCGAGAGGGCGGGGGCGGCATTCGCGGTCACCGAGGCGCTGTCCTCCGGAGAGACGACGTCCGCTCCGGTCGTGTCGACGGCCGTCGCCCGAGCGGTGTTGTCGATCCCGCCGGCGTTCATGTCGGCCTGCGTCACCGAGTACGGCGCGGTGCAGACGACCTGCTGGCCGGGAGCGAGCGTCGTCGAGGGGCAGGTCGCGACGGGAGTACCGCCGGTGCCCGTGAACGCGGTCTCGTCGACCGCGATCTCCGACACCGTGACATTGCCCGCATTGCGGATCGTGAACGAGTAGGTGAGGGGGTCACCGGCAGCGTTCACGAAGCTCGTGCTCGCCGTCTTCGTCAGTTCGAGGCTCGAGGCCGCGATCTGCGGGGTGCGCACTGACGACTCGTCCGACGCGACGGCTCCCGTGACGGCCGTGCCGTTCGCCCGAGCCGTGTTCTCGAGCGCCTCGTTGTCGACGTCGATCTGCGTCAGCGTGTACGTCGCCGTGCAGATGAACTGCGCCGTCGGTGCAAGCTCGTCGGCCGGGCAGTCGATCGCCGACAGCTCACCGCTGCCGGTGAACTCGACCTCGTCGACGGTGATGCCCGTGACCGGCACGTTGCCGGTGTTCGTCACCACGAACGAGTACGTGATGACCTGCCCTGCGTTGTACGACGCCGCCCCGGCGGGGGACGCCGACTTGACGAGGCTGAGCGACGCGACCTGTTCGACGTCGACGACAGCGGTGGATGCCGCGGACGTCACCGCCGCCGAGGCCGGAGTGTTCGCCGACGCCGTCGCGGTGTTCGAGATCGAGCCGGCCGTCAGGTCATCCTGCGTGACCGGGTAGGTCGCGCTGCACTCGGCGGATGCTCCCGGGGCGAGCGCACCCGTCGGACACGTGATCGCCGACAGCGAGCCGGTGCCGGAGAACGCGGTCTCGGCGATGCTCAGCCCGCGCAGGGTGACGTTGCCGGTGTTGACGACAGCGAAGGTGTAGTCGATCTCGTCACCGACCGAGTCCACGGTGGCGGGCGAGGCGCTCTTGGTGAGCGTCAGGGCACCGTTCTGCGTCGCCGTGACCGTGACGATGCCCGTGCTGTTGCTCAGCGCCGGTCCCGTCGGAGGGGTGGCAGTGGCCGTGGCCTGGTCGGATACCGAACCGTGGTCGAGGTCGGCCTGGGTGATCGTGTACGCGGCCGTGAAGGTCGCCGACTGCCCGGGGGCGAGCGAGGTGGTCGCCCCGGAGCAGGTGGCACTCGGGGACGTGCGCTCGACGCAGACCGGGGTGGGGGCGACGCTCGACGCGGCGGAGTTCACCAGTGCATCGGTCACGCGCACGTCGTTCAGCTGCACGGCCGTGTTGTTCGAGACCGTGAAGGTGAAGTTCACGACCTGCCCCACGGCGTCGACCGCCGTCCGATCGGCCGTCTTCGTGATCGCGGGCTGAGCGCTCTGCGCCTGCAGGCCCGTCAGAGACGATTCCGCGGCGCCCATCCGGGCGTCTCCGGCGGTCACGTTCGTGCCGATGCTGTTCCAGGCGATGTTCCCGGCAGCCGTGGCCGGGGTGCTCACCGTGTAGCTCGCGGAGAACGCCGCCGCCGGCGCGATGCTCCCGGTGTAGACGAGTTTCAGCGCGGTGACGCTCGCCAGCGATCCCGGAGCCGTCGTCGTCCAGTCGTCCGTGCACCCCGCGTTCGGCGTCAGCACCTCGGGTCGGCAGGGGTTGGTCGCCTGGGAGTACGCCACCGTGACCCCCGCGGGCAGCGCTGCGACACTCGTCAGAGCGACGGCGAAAGCCGAGCCGCGCGGGGCCGTGGAGGATGCCCGGGTGTCACCGATCCGCGGGAGCAGGTCGTACATGACCGGGTTCTTGAGCACGCTCTGGCCGTTGTTCTTGAACGTCACGGTGTAGGTCGCAGCACCGCCGTCGACGCTCACATGACCCGTGCCGCCGGAACCGATCGGCGACGGATCGAGGTTGCCCTGCACGGTCTTGTCGACGACGAACGCCGCGGTGTCGTTCTGGATGGTGAGGCTGCTCGACCAGCCGCAGTAGTTGCCGGACGCGGGTGCCGCGTTGTCGCGCAGCTGCGTGGTACCGAAGGGGTGCAGCGGCGCATCCTGAACGACCGTCGTACCCGCGACGCCGGTGGCGACGTAGCACTTGTAGATCGGCGCGCCGTAGCCGATCGTGACGTCACCCGTGTAGGTGCCGACACAGCCCGACTCCAGCGTGATGACGCCGAGCCCGCTCGTGGGGCGCACGGCCCAGAGGCCCGCGGTCTGGATCACACCGGCGGGGACCGCCCAGCGGATGAGCGTGCGTCCCGTGCCGTTGTAGTCCGGTGTGGTCGTCGGCGCGATCGCACCGGACGTGTACGTCGGGAGCGACGCTCCCGACGTGTTCATCGGGGTGAACCCGAACGTGGTCGTCGCCGCAGCGACGGATGCCGTGCCGGCCGGCGCCAGGTAGTCGATGTACATGGCGCGCGAGGGGGCCGTGGCGAGCTCGATGCGCGTGACGTTGTTCCCCGAGGTCAGTGTCACATTCGCCGTGCAGGTCGATCCGATGCGCGTCGTCGTGAGTGCGGGCAGCAGGATGGGGCTGTCGTTCGCGGGCGGCACCTCCACCTGGAGGCGACCGACGGGGAGCGTGGGTGCGGCGATCGGGGTCGACAGATCCGTCGAAAGGTAGGGGGTCACGCTGGCGCGGTTCGAGAGCACGGCCGGGGCAGGCACCCCGGCAGCGGCGTATCCGGTCACCCGGATGCGCATGAAGGTACTCGCGCTCGAGCCCTGAGCCGCGACGGGCTGCGTGCGGAGTTCGGCGACGGCGCGCGTGGTCGGCACGACCCAGCCGCGATTCGCCGTGTACGGAACGGTGGAGGTCGTGCCGTCGGTGTAGACGAGGGTCAGCAGCTCGGATGCCGTCGGCACCCATCCGGTCGCGGTGACGAGCGTGGGGACGAATCCGGGGTTCTGGCAGTAGGTGCCCGCGGCGTTCGACGTGTAGTTGTCGTTCACGCCGTTGGTCAGACAGGGCATCGGATCGGTGAACCCGTAGGAGACGCCGGAGTTCGCCGTCTGGGTCGGCGCGGTGTAGGCCGTCACCTCGTAGTATCCGGTCGCGCCCGACCCGTCCCAGTTGCCGGGAAAGACGTACTGACCGCGGCTGCCGCCGTCGGCCGCCGCGTACTGGCCGACGTTGCCGAGCGTGGAGTTCGTGCCGCCCGCCTTCGCGGCGCTCGTGTTGATCTCGACGACGCGGGTGCAGACGGAGGTCGATGCCGCCGAGCCGGAGACGCCGTCGATGTACGTCCACGATGCCGACGCCGAATTGCAGACCTGCGAGCCCACGGCGCTCGTCGCCTTGCCCGTGAGCACGATCGTGAACAGGTTCGCGGCGTTCCCCGCGACCGAGCCGTTGCAGGCGGCTCCGGCCGGATCGGAGTACGTGAACTGACGCGTGGCCGGGTCGTACGACACGGTCCCCGGAAGCGTGCCGCGGCTGGTCGTGTAGCTCTGATAGTCGAAGTTCGTCGGCAGGGTCGCCGTCAGGTTGATCGCCGATGTGCCGACGCTGCCGGTGCCCTGGCCACAGGTGAACTGCATCGTGTAGCCGAAGCTGCCGCCCACCAGCACGGAGGCAGGGGTCGAGTTCGTGACGCCCGCGTTGCGCCCTGCCGTGACCGTGTACGGGATCGAGGGGGCAGTGCTCGTGTCGGAGTTCGAGCTCGTCAGCGAGGCGGTGATGGTCGCGACGGTGCCGTTCGCGACCTTGTAGTTGGGGGCCGTGATCGGGAAGGTGCACTGACGCCCACCGGTGGGGAGGGTGTTGGTGAAGGAGAAGACGACCTGACCGGCGCTGACCGTACGCGTCAGATCGGGGCAGGAGCTGGTACCGATCCACGACCCGAAATCGGTCAGACCGTCGGTGCCGGTGACGGCGGTGGTGGGGATCGTCACCTTGGCGTCGGTGCATCCGCCGTCCGTGCTGCACGACACGCCCAGGGTGAACGTCGTCGATACGCCGCTGGCGGCGGTGACGGTGGCCGGGGTGAGGGTGATGCCGGTCGGGGCGGCCATCGCGGCGGTCGGAGCGAGAGTGCTGAACACGACGACGAGAGCGGCGAGAAGGCCGACCCATCCACTGCGACGTCGAACGCCGTCGATGGAGAGATCTCGCCTCTGCATCCGTCGCCGCCGGACATGACTGATTCCTGATGCGGCCACGGCCGTACCCCTCTCGATTCCTGCTCGGAAAGGCGCACCGCGCTCTCCACCGGCGAAACACTATCCACGCCGATATACCGGCGTGGAGGTTTTTCACCCCGCGATCACCCTCGAGATAGATCACTCTTCGATAACGAGCAGATGCCTCTCGGACGCCACGGCGATGGCATCCTCCCGGTTCGAGACACCGAGCTTGCGGTACAGGCTGCGCGTCTGCGACTTCACCGTGTTCGTCGAGACGACGAGCGACGCGGCGATCTCGGCGAGCGACCCCGTGCGGGCGAGCTGACCGAGCACCGCGAGCTCACGCTCGCTCAGCAGGCCGGAGGGCTCGACATCCGGGAGCAACGGACGCAGAACGGGGTCCGTTCCCACCGTCATGAATCCTGCTTCGACCAGGGCTGCGCTCACGCGTCGCAGGTCGGCCGGTGGCAGCAGAGCGAGCGCGAGACGTTGTCCGGATCGTTCGAGGAGCGAGCCGAGACGCTGAACCGCCCCTGCCCTCCTCGGCGTGGGTGAGAGGCGCAGGAGCACCGCCGCATCGATCACCGCCGCCTCGGCCGCCTGTCGCGTCGAGAGTCGTTCCGCGCCGAGTGCCCGGAGCTCGGTCAGCGCTGTGCGGGTCTGCCCCAGCGCGAGGGCGATGCGCGCGTGCTCGAGGCGCGCCACGCGGGTTTCGGGCCGGTCCCTCCGGAGGACGGCGGTGGCGCCGTCGGGGTTCCCCATCGCCAGCTGCAACAGCGCCCGCACCCGCGCGAGGCGGACGCGAGCGCGATGAGAGCCCTCGGCACCTCGGAGCTCGACGAACTCGTCCACGGCCGCGAGCCCATGTCCGGGACGGCCGGCGACGAGCTCCGCCATCGCCAGCGTCTCGGCCAGCAGGATCCAATGCTCGTTGGCGTGCCTGCCGGTCGTCATCGCCGCCAGACGATGGAGCTGGCTGAGCGCCTCGTCGGAATCGAGCCGTTCCATCGCGGCGTACGCCTCGGCGACGCGGTAGAGCACACCGGAATACCCATCGCGTTGCGCGTCGGTCCACGGTCCGCTCCGCGCGTAGTCGAGATGCTCGGCCGCCTGCGGGAGATCGCCCCGCAGCGCGGGGATCCCGCACAGCAGAGCGAGGGCACCCATACCGTCGGACGGCGTCTGGGTCGTTGCCTCGGCGATGCCCGTCTCCGCCGCATGGAGGGCCTCGTTCGGCAGATCGCCCGCGAAGAACGAGACGCCGACGACGGCGAAGATGCGGGGCAGCTCCGGAACGGCGGCGCGGTCGGCATCGCTCAACGTCTCGGCGAGCGCCATCGCTGCACGAGCAGCACTGACCGAGAGACCCGTGCGCCCCAGCAACCGGAACGCGGCCGACTCCGAGGCACGGATCAGCAACCTGTCAGCGGGATCGAGGTCGTTCCGATCCGAACGCGCAGCACGAACGGCCATGACGAAGAACCGCAGGGCACGAAGACGCTGGTATCGCGTCTGGTTGAGCAGGATCCCGTACTCCATCGCGAGCAACGGCTCGGCACGGAGCACCGCCGTGGGGATGCGCGCGAACACGGTGCGCGACGCATCCGCGTGCGCGGGTGTCACGAGGTCGAACCAGCCATCTCGCACGGCCGATCTCGCGGCGGCCCAGTCGGCTTCGCCGACGGCGCGGTCCAGTCGATCGGCGGCCGATGCGGCCTCCGGTGTTTCCGGGGTCGGCGCAGATCTCATGATGGCCTCCCCGGGCATCGTTCCCACTCGTTCCACGGCCCGGCGCGACACACCCTCCCCGAGCGTCCGACACGGCCAGATGAATCCTATTCGGAACCACGGCTGCCCTCCGTCGCGCCCTGCGTAACGCGCAGATTTCGCGGGAATGACGATCTGCGTCACATCATTTCGCCGTGTTTCCGAACCCGTGACCGCATGCCCCCACGTCCGAGAGACTCATGCCACGGGCATCCGCCCGACCTTCTCCCGACGATCGGTCACAGCCCGGTCGAGCTAAGGATCCCGCACCCTCATGAGCACCTCTCGCACGCGCGCCACCCGGGTCGCGCTGTCGGCCGCCGCCGGAGTCGCCTCCGTCGCCCTCCTCGCCGGTTGCACCGGTTCGTCCGCCCCGTCGAGCTCCTCCGGTGACGCCGATGACTTCGAGGGTGTCGAGCTGACGTCGTGGAGCAGCATCGACTTCGACCCGTACCAGACGCTGCAGAAGGAGTACTTCGAGAAGTGCGCCGCTGACCTCGGCATGACGATCGACGCCCAGACCCTCTCGGGCGACTACACGACCAGCCTGCTGCAGGCGGCGAGCTCGAAGTCGCTGCCCGACATCGCCCTCGTCAACACCGACACCCAGCTGCCGACGCTCGCAGCGCAAGGCGTGCTCTCCGACCTCGACACCCTCGGCCTCACGACAGAGGGTCTCGCCGAGCCGGTCGCCGCCCTCGGCGAATACGAGGACACGCTCTACGGTCTGCCCACGCAGGTCGAGGACTACTCGGTGTTCTACAACAAGGCGTACTTCGAGGAGGCGGGCATCACCGAGCTGCCCACCACCTTCGACGAACTCATCGCCGCTGCCAAGGCCACCACCACCGCCGACCACTACGGCATCGCGCTGCCCGGCATCGCGGGCGACGGCTCGACGTCGTCGTATTTCCTGCCGTTCCTGCTGAGCGCGGGCGGCGACCCGGCCGACCTCACCAGTGACGGCGCGGTCGCGGCGGTCGACCTCTACAAGACCCTCGTCGACGACGGCAGCCTCTCGAAGGAGTTCGTGAACTGGGGCTGGGACGGCATCGACCAGTGGAAGTCCGGCAAGGCCGCGATCACGGTCTCGGGCCCCTGGAACCTCGTCGACACGAGCCTCGACTTCGAGTACGGCACGTTCTCGGTGCCGGCCGCGACCAGCGACGACGAGAGCAGCGTCGGACTCCTCGGCTACGCCTACACCGTGCCGGTGCAGGGCGACGAGAAGCGCGAGAAGGCGG
This sequence comes from Microbacterium sp. 22179, assembly GCF_052045715.1. Lineage (NCBI taxonomy): Bacteria > Bacillati > Actinomycetota > Actinomycetes > Micrococcales > Microbacteriaceae > Microbacterium > Microbacterium sp. 22179. The sequence continues at coordinate 292,670 of NZ_JBQEPJ010000005.1, forward strand.
CGGCCGCTCTGATCGAGTGCCGCGCCTCGGAGGAGAACCAGATCGACACCGCGGTGCAGGGCGGGTACGTCCCGGCGCTGACGTCGGCCCAGGATGCCTTCGTCGCCGAGGTCCCGGCCGCCGAGGCCTTCGTCACCCCCGTCGCGAACGCCTTCAACCCGGCGACGCTCGGAACCGAGTGGAGCGCCCTGCAGGCGAAGTACGTCGACGCGCTGCAGAACGCGACCGTCAACGGCGTGAGCGCCGAGGAAGCGCTGAGCAAGGCCGACCAGGGTTGATGACAGCCGCTGCCACAGCGCCGAAGCGGCCGGGGACTCGTGTCTCCGGCCGCTTCGGCCTGACCCTGGTGCGGCGACGGAACCTCGAGCTGTGGGCCTTCCTCGTGCCCGCGATCCTGTTCTTCGCCGCGTTCTTCCTGTTCCCGCTCGGGTACGGCGTGTTCATGAGCACGACCGACTTCACGACCGGCACCTTCATCACCGGCGAGGCGCCGTTCGTCGGGTTCCAGAACTTCATCGACATCTTCCGCGCGGATGCCACCGGTATCGCGATCGTGAACACCCTCACCATCACGGTCGTCGCCGTGATCTCCGAGCTCGTGATCGGCCTCGCGCTCGCGCTGCTGTTCACGCGGCGCTTCCCGGGCAGCCGCTGGTTGCCCGCGCTCATCCTCATCCCCTGGCTGCTGCCGGCCGTCGTCGTCGCGACGATCTGGAAGTCGCTGCTCGCGGGAGACGGGGCGATCAACGACATCCTCGGGTTCCTCGGCCTGCCCGGCAACGCCTGGCTCGCCGATCCCGCCACCGCCCTCGCCGCCGTGATCATCGTGACCGTGTGGGCGAGCCTGCCGTACTGGTCGACGATTCTCGCCGCGGCCCTCAAGCAGGTGCCGGTGGAGCACCTCGAAGCGGCATCCCTCGACGGGGCCGGGGCGTTCAAGCGCCTGTGGCACATCATCATCCCCAGCATCTGGCCCGTGATTTCGGTGCTCGTCGTCATGAGCGTCGTCTTCAACCTGCTGATCGTCGACCTCGTGCTCGCGCTCACCCAGGGTGGCCCGGCCAACAGCACCATGACCCTCGGCGTGCTCTCGTACCGTTCGGCGTTCAGCCTGTTCGAGTTCGGGCACGCGGGCGCCTACGGCATGCTGCTGCTCGTCATCAGCCTCGGCTTCGCCGCCGTCTACACGTGGCTGTCCGCCCGACAGGAGCGTGCCGAGCGATGAGCACCCGCACTCCCCGCCGCAGCCGCGGCTGGTTCTGGACCGTGCTCACGGTCTCGATCCTCATCGTCTACCTGTTCCCCATCTACTGGATGATCTCGGCATCCCTCCAGCCCGATGCCAACTCCACCGACACCGCGTGGTTCCCGACCGCCCCGGCCCTCGACGGGTACGTGACGGCGTTCGAGGACGGCGGCCTCGACGGCCTGCGCGTCAGCCTGATCACCGCGATCGGATCGGTGCTGCTGACCCTCGTCATCGCGGTGCCCGCCGCTTACTCGCTCAGCCGGCTGCGGTCGCGGGCGGTGAGCCTGGGACTCGTCATCCTGCTGCTCGCGCAGATGATCCCGAGCATCGTGCTCGCTAACTCCTTCTACGCGATGTTCAACACGTGGGGCGCGCTGAACAGCTACATCGGACTGATCCTCGCGAACGCGACGGCCGGCATCCCGTTCGCGATCATCCTGCTGCGCTCGTTCATGCTGCGCCTCGACACCGAGGTCATCGAGGCCTCCACCCTCGACGGACTCGGACCGGTCGGGTCGCTGTGGCGTGTGGTCGTGCCGCTGTCGCGCAACGCGATCATCACGGCCGGGGTGTTCACGTTCCTCTTCGCCTGGGGTGATCTGCTGTTCGGCCTCACCCTCGTCACGAAGACCGACATGTATCCCGTGACCGTGTTCATCTACGCGCTCGCGAACTCGAACATGAACACGTGGGCGGCGACGATGGGGGCATCCCTCATCGCGAGCCTCCCGGCGCTCGTGCTGGTTCTCGCCGCTCAGCGGTACGTCAAGGAGGGCGTCATCGCCGGCAGCGGGCGGTAGCGCGTCGGCGGCACGTGGCACTAACTCAGGAAGAATGCCCCCGAATCCACGGAATCGGCGCCTTCTGGCGACTTCGAGGCGGTTTGTCCTGAGTTAGGTACGGAGTTCCCGGTACACAACTCCGGAAGAAAGCCCCCGGAACGCGGGTTCCGGGGGCTTTCGCGGGCGCGACGGCCCGATTCTCAGGAGTTATGAACGCGCGAAGCGTCAGACCCCGACCGGCGCGGTGTCGCGAGCGAGCAGTCCGCCGAGGAAACTCGCGATCGTGCGCGGGCCCGAGACGGCGGCGGTGGCTTCGACGCCGGGGTTGTAGTTCGTGTTCGTGTTCACGTCGTAGGTGACGAAGCGGCCGTCGACGGTCTCGATGAACTCGATGCCCGCGACCGTGATGCCGGCGTCCTTCAAGAATGCGAGGTACTGCTGCACGAGCGGATGCTGCGCCGTGATCTCCTCGCGGATGCGGAACAGCGGCTCGGGCTCGACGCCGTCGGCGCCGGGCAGCGCGCACGCCTCGGCCGGGCACAGCTCGAAGCTGCCCGCGCTGGTGTCGACGCGCACGGCGTAGACGAACTCCCCACCGGCGAACTCGACCCGGGTGACGAACGGGGCGGCGGCGAAGAGGTTCTCCTGCAGCAGCGTGATGCCGTCGGGCGAGGCCTCGAACTCGGGGCCGTCGACCCAGGCGTCGAACTCGTCGTGGCTGTCGTGGCGGCGCACGCCGAGACCCTTGCCGCCCTGGTTGTGCTTGCTGATGAAGGGGGCGGTGAACTCGCGGGCGCGCTCCTTGAGCGCGGCGGTGCCGAAGACGGCGATGGTGCGCGGCACCTCGATGCCGGCGCGTTGCAGTGCGGCGTGCTGGGCGGCCTTGCTGACCTCGAGCTCGAGCACGGGGCTGCCGTTCACGACGGTGCGACCGGATGCTTCGAGCCACCGCAGCACGGCACGGCCGAACTCCTTCGAGTCGCCGTGGTCGCGCGTGTGCGCCGAGGCGCTCAGTCGCGACCAGAACACGCCGGCGGGCGGTTCGGCGTTCAGGTCGATCGACCCGTCGGTGAGCAGCCATTCCTGCGCGGGCACGCCTTCGGCCTCGAAGGCCGCGGCGAACGGCGGGAACCATTCGGCGTTCTCGTGGATCACGTACACGCGGGGCTCTGCTGTCATACCCTCACGCTAAATCACCCCGGAGCCCCGAGGGCCGGTCGTCGTGATGCAGCGTAATGCGCGCTACCCCTCGCCGCCGAGCTGCCCCGTCAGTCGTCCGTGGAACGCACCGCTCGCCTCGTTCAGCCCGACGAGCTCGACGGACGTGCCGTGCCGTGCGTACTTCGTCTCGATCGCGTCGAGCGCGGCGACGGTCGAGGCATCCCATACGTGCGATCGGGACAGGTCGATGACCACCCGTGCGGGGTCGGCGGCGTACTCGAACATCGTGGTGAGGTCGTTGCTCGACGCGAAGAACAGCGCCCCGTCGACCACGTAGGTCGCGACCTCGCCGTCGTCCGAGACGGTGCGGGTGACCGAGACGACGTGCGCGACCCGGCGCACGAAGAGGACGGATGCCGTGATCACCCCCGCCACGACCCCGACCGCGAGGTTGTGGGTGAGCACCACGGCGACGACGGTGACGATCATGACGAACGTCTCGCTCTTCGGCATCCGCTTGAGGGTCGACGGACGGATGCTGTGCCAGTCGAACGCATTGATCGAGATCATGATCATGACGGCGACGAGTGCGGCCATCGGGATCGTCGAGACGAAGTCGCCGAACACGACCACGAGCAGGAAGAGGAAGACGCCGGCGAAGAACGTCGAGATGCGCGTGCGGGCGCCGGAGCGCACGTTGATCATGGTCTGGCCGATGACGGCGCAGCCGCCCATGCCGCCGAAGATGCCCGACAGCATGTTCGCCGCGCCCTGCGCCCACGCCTCGCGGGTCTTGCGGGAGTGGGTGTCGGTGATCTCGTCGACGAGCTTCGCGGTCATCAGCGACTCCATGAGTCCGACGAGCGCGACGCCGAGCGCATACGGCGCGATGATCGTGAACGTCTCCCACGTGAACGGCACGTTCGGGATGAAGAGTTCGGGCAGGCTGCGCGGTAGGGCGCCCTGGTCACCGACGGTGGGCACGTTGATCGCGAACACCAGCACGACGGCGGTCACGATGACGACCGACACGAGGGGCGCCGGCACGAGCTTGGTGATCTTGGGCATGAAGATCATGACGAGGATGCCGAGGGCCACGAGCGGATACACCAACCACGGCACGCCGATGAGCTGCGGCACCTGGGCGCTGAACACGAAGATCGCGAGCGCGTTCACGAACCCGGTCATGACGCTGCGGGGGATGAAGCGCATGAGCTTCGCGACGCCGAGCACAGCCATCAGCACCTGGAAGACGCCGGCGAGGATGACGGTGGCGATGAAGTAGTCCATGCCGTACGTCGGGGCGACGGGCGCGATCACCAGGGCGACGGCACCGGTCGCGGCGGTGATCATGGCGGGGCGTCCGCCGAGGAACGAGATCGCGATCGCCATGATGAACGACGAGAACAGGCCGACGGCCGGGTCGACGCCGGCGATCACCGAGAACGAGATCGCCTCGGGGATCAGTGCGAGACCGACGACGAGGCCGGCGAGCACCTCGCGCGTCAGCAAACGCGGGCTCTTCAGCGCGGTGAGCACGGAGGGATTCGCGCGATAGCGCGCGCGGTCGTCGACGGAGGTCACGGATGCTCCAGAGGGGGGTGGATGGGCCCGATGGGGCCGATCCACTCTATGCCGCGGGGAGAGGAGGCTTGGTTCGGAGACCGGGCGGGTTCAGCGGTTCATCCGCCACGGAGCAGTCGCTCGACTCGCGACTTGTCCGACGTCGAGTAACGCACGACAGCTATTTCTGGGCGGCTCGGATCTGGGCGATCGCTTGAAGACGGCGCTGCGCCTCGGGTGTAATCGCCGACCCGATTCGGTTGCCACTCCCTATCGGGTAGAGCGGTCGCTTCGCACGCACGATGTCGGAGTTATTGAGATCCTTCACAGTTCGATGGCTCTGAAGGTGGAGCTTCGACTCAAGTGTGAATCCCCCATGGAGGGCCGGTAGAAGCCCTCCGCGGTTTCGGTGGGTCACCCAGCCAAATGGGGAGTCCTCGATGAGGTGGAAGTGGATAGCGCGCGTGAGGCAAGCGGCAATCCAGTCGGCGAACTGAATGTTCGAGCTCAAGGCGCTGTCGACGTGCATCGGGGGCTCGATGATGCGTCTCATCTCAGGATGGTCCGAAGCGCGACCGAGGATATGGCTGTACATCACTGGCAACCGTTCAGCGCGCGTCTTCTCGTTGATCTGATCGATCACGACCATGACGTTGGACTGTGCGTTGTCTGCGTGGCGAGCGATGCGATTGAGGGTCTCTTGCATGGCCGCGGTCTCGCGAGCTGTCGTGTCGAGCTTCGTCTGCCCGGGCGTGCCGAGCGGCTTCTCGTTTGCGTAGAAGAAGATGTGTCCACCGAGAGACCGCAACTGTTCCACGAGGCCATTAAACGCTCGAATCTGATTGGGAAACGTCTGATGGGTGTCCCGGCGAAAGATGCTCGCACCTTTACGCTCCCACCGCCCGGGATGCGCGGCTGCGGCGATCTCCGATTTGAAGAGACCACGCTTGACGAAGTTGAACTTGGCTCCGAAGAGTCGCGCCTTGTCCGCAGGGATCACGAAGCCCGCATAGCTGAACGCTGGACTCGTGTTGAATCGGGCGTGGTCACTGCTGATGAACGCACCGGTCTCGCCGATCTCGTCGATGTAGGCCAGAAACACGCGACTAGTATCTCCTACAACGCAGAAACCCACGCCTAAGCGTGGGTTCCTCGGATCGGCGCTCGGGGAACTATTTCATCCCTAGCTACCGATAGAAAGTCTACTCGCGCGAAGCGAATGTGTAAACGTGAGGTTCACAGCATCGGCGCTGCGTTCGACCCGAGACGCGGCCACGAGTCCGCTGACCAAGCCTCCCCAGGGATCCTTCGAAGATGCGCGGCGGTCCATCGCCCCCCTGTCGGAGACTAGTCCGAGTCAGAAGGCGATCAGGAGACGCAGGAACCCGAGCGGCCCTGCAGCAAGAACGACGACCAGCACGAACAGGCCACTGATCACGAGGGCGGCGATCGCGACCCTGCGCGGCCGCGATCTCCGGACGGTCGCGATGACGCTCAGGATGAGTGCAATGACGCCGACGCGCATGAGCATCAGAGCGCCTACGGGTTCGAGCCATCCGTAGGGCATAAGTGACGGCAAGGACAGCAACGACAGGATCAGTGCGCTCCAGGCGAGCGCACCCAGCGGCTTCGCCGGCTTTGCAAACTCGTCGGCTGTGTTGATCCCGCCGACCTTGACGTCACGCATCAGACATCATGTTCGGGTGCGGTCATGCCCGTTCCTCTCCCCCTGAAGCTCCGAACCTAGCAGTGCCCCGACACGAACCCTCAGCGCCCTCGAAGATGGGGAGGGACCTTGCGCTGAAGAAGGTCGACCAACTGCGGGTCCATGAAGTCGAAGTCATCGGGGATGCCGAGCACGACGATCCGCACATCCCGCAGGTGCGGCATGTACCGTCTACTGATCTCGCTCTTGTGCCGTTTCTCCATCACCAGCACGAGGTCCGCCCAGTCGAGGTCATCGGGCGTGAGGCGCTCTTCGGCGTCGGGCTTGAGGCCTGCGGAGGCGACGCGGATGCCCGGCCAGTCACGGAAGACGTTCTCCGCCGTCGGACTGCGGAGCCGATTGCGGCTGCACACGAAGAGCACATTCACTCAGCCAGGTTACGGCTCCGTCGGTGGTGGCCCCAGGAGGGCCTGTCCAAGCGGCGAGGGAACCGCGATGATGGCGGCATGACGACAGATCCCGAGATGATCGACGTGACAGTGCCTCCCAGCGGTACGGGGTGCGTGGAATGCGATGAGACCGGCTCGTGGTGGGTTCACCTGCGACGGTGCGCCGCATGCGGACACATCGGATGCTGCGACGACTCCCCGAACACGCACGCGACGAAGCACTGGCAGGAGACCGGCCACTCCGTGATGCAGAGTTTCGAACCCGGGGAGGACTGGTTCTGGGACTTCCGTGACGAGACCGCTTTCGATGGCCCGTCGCTCGCCGCACCGACGAGCCATCCCGAATCACAGGCCGTTCCCGGTCCGAGCGACCGGCTTCCCGCCGACTGGATGGACATTCTCAACGGCGGTGGACGCTGAGCGGGAGCGACCGCGCCGAGCTTCTCCGGAGGGTTCAGGAGGCGGCAGTCATGAAGAACACGTAGAGGAGCAGCATCCCTCCGGCGAAGACGGCGAACATGATCGTCGACGACACGGTCAATGATGCGTAGAACCTGTAGCGGCGGTCTTCGCTGTCCACGCCCGTCATCGACTTCACGCTGGCTGTCGCCGCGAGGATTATCACCGTGATCACCCCGATACCGATGCCGAACGGCGTCTTGAACCCCCAGATCTGCGGGAAGAACCATGAGACCGTATTCGTCTCGCCGATGCCGCCGATGAGCGCGCAGATCAGTCCGATCACGTTGATCGCGGTGAGGATCTTGATCCGTCCGTGAGAGTCCGCGCGCAAGTACGCCCTTCTCGCGGCAGCCGTGCGCTCCTCTGCAGTGATGTCACCCTCTGGCGTCGTCATTCTTGCTCCCCCCTCGTCACAGCAACCTCTGAGTGTCAGAACCTAGCAGTGCCCCCACAGCCCGGCTGCGGCGATCTGCGCCGCCCGCTGACCGGCCATGTGGCTGTCCCGATGGACGTACGGCTCGCCGAAGGTGCGTTCTCGGGCGTAACCGGCACCGATGATGATGTCCTCCGCCAAGTGGTGGTCGATGAGCACATAGCGCAGCAACCGGCCGTACCTGTCTGTGTCACCCTGCGTGCGGTCGAACATCAGCATGACATCCTGCCCGTAGAGCAGCTCGTCCACGAACGCCCGTGATTCCTCGGCGTAGCAGTCGCTCGCTGCACCGTCGCGACCGATCTCGGGGGCGTCGATTCCGATCAGCCGCACGCGCACCTCGTCGCCGAAGGAGGTCGTGACGTCGATGGTGTCACCGTCGATCACGGCGGTCACCGTGCCCTCCTCGGTGATGACGAGGTCGTCCGCCTCAGCGCTGTCGACGGCGGGAGTGCACCCGACCAGCAGAAGCGCGGGAATCACCAGGGCGATGCCCGGGATCGCCCGACCCATGAAACTCGAAATCATCTCAACGCCCCCGCGAATGCTCGGAGTTCCATTCTGGCCGAGAGATCGACGACTGCTAGCGTCTCTACGGCATGCCGCTAGTCGACGGCGCCCCAGTCCCCCAGCACTGCGTGAATGGCCGACGTCGCACCGGGCTTGCCTTCAGTCAAGCCGAGGACACACAGATGCCGGCCGGGTCAAGCGAGAGCGAAGGGGTAGCGATCGGCGAGTCCGGGGGATATCCGTTCGAGGGCGTCTCGAACGATGCGATCGGACGAGCGATCGCTCGATTCGAGAACGTTCGCGATCTCGAGCCACTGCGGCAGACTTTCCACGACGAAGGCGAAGCGAGCAGCCGACCGTTGGCCCTGATCATGATCGAAGAAGTAGACCTGAGAGTCGGTGTGGAGCAGCCAGTGGTCTCCTTGGCCGCTCTCTCCGAAAATCCACCAGGCATCGGGCCGTTCGCCCCTCAGCCAGTAGTCGGCGTCGTCGAACTCGAGGTTCTCCCGCCGAGCTCTCGCCTCGCCGAAGAAGATCAAGTCCGGCTCGAGCTCTCCTTCCGACGACGAAAGCGCGTCGAGATACGCCGACGGGAGCCAGTCCGGAAGACCCGATGAGTTCGGTCGCCTTCTCCGACGTGCTGCGGGATCCGAGGAAGAAGAGGGCATCATCCGCGGCCAACGCGTAGCCAGGCCCTCGGATTCATCCTCCGATCATAGGGTCAGCTCGCGGCCCCTACTTCATCCGCCCGAACGTCGCATCGATGTCGGCCATCTCCATCGCCGCGGTCGCCTCGATGAGCTTGCGCAGCTCGTCGTCGGCGCCCGGTGAGAACTCCTCGGGGCGCTCCGGCGAGATGGTCATCGGGAAGCCCTCGGGCGCCTGCTCGCTCGCGTCGAGCTCGGTGCCGTCGTTCGACGGCGATGCGCCCTGGAAGATCTTGCCGGCCTCGGACTGCGCCGTGAGGTCGAACGAGTAGTTCTTGCTCTGCAGACCGAGGTCGAGGAACTTCTTCACCTCCGGGAACTGCTCGGCGTTCGTCTTCGGGATCGGCAGCGACGTGCGCCAGTTCACACCGAGGGTCTCGAGCGCCTTCGCGTAGGCGTTCTCATGCGCCTGGTCGCGCACGATGAGGTACGAGATCGTCGTGCGCGCGGTCTTGTTGTCGGTCATCTCGTACAGCCGGCACTTCTGCAGCCGCCCCGTCGATTCGAGCATGAGGTTGTAGAGCAGGTCGAGCACGAGATTGCCCGAGTTGTACACGTAGCTCCCCGACCACGGGTTGCCCACGGCATCCACCGGCAGCGCGCCCTGCGCGCCGACGAGGTAGTGGTGGATGTTGCTGGTGTCGACGGCGATGCTCAGCGGCGTCGCGCCGCCGGCACCGGGCTGATCCACCGGGTCGGTCGGCTTGCCCTGGTACTTCGGCGAACCGTCGAGGAGCCGGGAGATCGTGGTGCCGATCAGTTCGACGTGGCTGATCTCCTCGGTGCCGATGCCCTGGATGAGGTCCTTGTACGGCTTGCCGTCGGGGCCGCGGAAGTTGATGCTCTGGAACAGGTACTGCATCATGGTGCGCATCTCGCCGAACTGACCGCCGAGCCCCTCCTGCAGCGCGTTCGCCGCTGCGGGATCCGGCTCGTCCGCGGCGATCTCGTTGATGAATTCCTGCACGTGGAAATACATGGTGCGCCTCCGTCGGCTCCGTGGGGTGTGCACTCACCGTGCGCCCCCGCGGCGACTTCACCGCGCCCCTCGACGGATGCCCCGGCACGACGTACCATGCCCCCTCATCGCGAGGTCGCCCCACCGGAGCGTGTACCGATAGGGCATCCCTCATCCGGCCGCGCCGACCTACGGTGGGTCGCATGAACCTCACCGAACTGCTCACCCTCCTGAACGCCGGGGAGACCATCCCCGGCGGATCACCCGGCCACGCGGTGATGCACGAGACGAGCCAGGAGGCGCTCCGCATCGCCGGCGAACTCAACACCGGATACCACGAGCCCAACCGTGTGCGAGAACTCCTGGGTGCGCTGATCGGCACACCCGTCGATGACACGGTCACGCTGTTCCCGCCGTTCACCGCGGACTTCGGCAAGAACATCTCGATCGGTAAGCGGGTCTTCATCAACTCCGGGTGCCGCTTTCAGGATCAGGGCGGGATCACGATCGGCGACGACAGCCTCATCGGTCACAACGTCGTGATCGCCACGCTGCAGCACGGCATCGACCCCCACCGACGTGCCGACCTCATCCCCGCCCCCGTCAGCATCGGGCGCAACGTGTGGCTGGGCGCGAACGTCACCGTGCTCCCCGGCGTCACCATCGGTGACGATGCCGTCGTCGGCGCCGGGTCCATCGTCACCAAAGACGTGCCCGCCGGGACGATCGCCCTCGGCTCCCCCGCCCGACTCGTCCGCACCATCGGCGAGTGATCCGGCGACACACACCCCCCCACGCGATCGAGGACCCGCTCGATGACGAGACGGGCCCTCGACGCGACATCGCGAGCTCAGCCGTGAGCCCGTTCGGAGAGCGCGTTGTGTGCATCCCACTCGTCGAGTCGCTTCTGGTACTCGCCATGGATGAGCGCGTTGAGGCCCTTTCCGAAGAAGATCCGCAACGGCGGCTGTTCCATGTCCGCCAGCTCCAGCATGGCCGGGCCTGTCGCCTCCGGGTCGCCGGAACCGTTGGCACTGTTGGCGCGCGTCTGCGCGAGACCCTCGCGCAGCGGCTGATACGCGTCGATCGGCTCGGCGAAGTCCGCAGACGCGGTGCCCCAGTCAGTGCTGTATCCACCCGGCTCGACCAGAGTCACCGTGATCCCGAAGCCCGCAACCTCCTGGGCGAGGGTCTGACTGAACCCTTCCAGCGCCCACTTGCTCGCGTGGTAGATGCCCAGGTACGGGAACGCGTTCACCCCACCGATGGAAGAGATCTGGATGATGTGACCCGAGCCCTGTTCACGCATCACCGGCAGCACGGCTTGCGTGACCCACAACGCACCGAACACGTTCGTCTCGAACTGAGCTCGAGCTTGCTCGGGGCTGATCTCCTCGACGGCACCGAACAGGCCGTAGCCGGCATTGTTGATGAGCACATCGATGCGCCCGAACCGCTCCTTCGCCTGGCGCACTGCCGCGAGAACAGCATCCTGGTCGGTGACATCGAGGGCGAGGGCGAGCGCGGTGTCGGGGTATGCCTGGGTCAGCGGAGCGATGCTGTCGAGATTGCGCGCTGTGGCGACCACCTGGTCTCCCCGCTCCAACGCCGCTTCTGCCCACACCCGGCCGAAGCCCTTGGACGTCCCTGTGATGAACCAGGTCTTCATGCCTGTTCCTCCTTCATTTCGTTGTTGATCTCGAGGGCCATCTCGAAGTTCTTCCAGCCGATCTTCGACGCCGATTCCCCATCGCCGCGGGAGAGCGCGTTCCAGTAGGCGACCTTCCCGTCGAGGTACTCCAGCTGGTGCTGCGCACGGGTGATCTGACGCTGCAAGAACTCTCGATGCTGATCGAAGAGCGCGATCTGGTCCGCTGCGGCAGAAACGCCCGCGTCGTTCTGCGACACGTATCGACGCATCTGTTCGATCGACATCCCCGTGGCGCGCAGGCAGGCCAGCGTGACGACCTTGACCGCGTCGCTCTCGCTGTAATACCGATGCCGACTCGACCTATCCCGCGCGATACGGCCGAGCAACCCGATGCGCTCGTAGTACCGCAGTGTGTGCTCACTCAGCCCGGAGCGCAGAACCATCTCCTTCATCGTGATGTGGGGAGAGTCTGACGCGGGCGCGATCATGGTCATCCACCCAGTCTCGAAACCTAGAGCACTCTAGGTCAAGCAGTTCAGTCCCGATAGCTCGGGCCAGGCTCAGCCGAGCGGCTCGGGGTCGAAGTCGTAAAGGCCCCCGTAGGGATAGGCGTCGTTCCCCGTGTCACGGGGGTCGTGCTGCACCGTCTCGGTGAAGATCACGACGCGGGAGCTCGGGGTGATGAGAACCTTCACCCGCCGATTCCCCACGACGACGAACTCGACGAACGCCGCGGGTCCGCTCGCGGCCGTCTCGATCTGCCGCAGGAGCGCGACGAGGTCTTGTTCCTGGGCGAGGTACGCGCTGACGCCGTCGATCAGGATCTCTGTTCTCTCCATCGTTCGCATGCCGTCCATCCGGGCACGATAAGCCCGCGCCGACCCGAGCGCGACCGGGGTTGCGCGCGCACGGATGACCTGCAAGAGACGACCGGCGAGGACGTATGGTTACTCCATGGGAACCCTGGAGTACAACAGCGCCCGCCCTCCGATCGAGATCGATGACCGGACGCTGGCGCATCTGAAGATCGTGATCGGCACGAAGTTGCGTCGCCAGGAGAGCTTCATGATGACGTGGCTTCCGGAGGCGAAGAACCCGGCCGGCCGGTTGACCATCTGGATGCATCCGAGCATCCCTCTGGTCTTCGCGTTCGATGAGGCTGCGCTGCCGCCGATCGACGGCCGTCGCATCGAGCGTCTGATGGAGTCGCTCAATTCGCGAGGAGAACTGGTCCTCGACCAGCTCGAGGACTGACCCCGCCGAACCACCCCTTCACGAGCGAGCCACCCCCTTCCGCACGGCGCGGAAGGGGGTGGCTCGCACGGAGAGGGGTGGCTCAGCACCAGGCACGGATGCCGTTACGACCGACGCATCCGGCGGCGCACCATCAGCCCCGCGCCGACCAGCAGCGCCAGAACCGCGGCCCACACCGCCGGCATCAGGATCTCTCCACCGGTCTGCGCGAGCGCCTCGCCACCGGCATCCGCACTCGCACTCGGCGCCGCGATCACGGTGACGGCGGCGGTCACCTCGGTGCCGTCCGGCAGGATCACGACGAGCGTGTGCACTCCGGCCGGAACGGATGCCGGGATCGTGACGGTCGTCGAGAAGGCGCCCGCGTCCGAGGCGGTCACCGTACCGAGGGCGACCGGCGTGGAGCGCAGCTCGAGCTTCAGCTGAGCGCCCGCCGCGAAGCCCGCGCCGCTGACCTTCAGGCTTCCGCCCGCGACCACGCTCGACGATCCGAGCATCACCGCCGGAGCATCCGAACCCGGCTCCTCGGCAGCGGTCACCCTCACGGCAGCACTCGTCGCCTCGGCCGGGACGTATCCCTCGAGCGTCCCGCCGACGCGTACCGAGAGCGCACGACCTGCGAAGTCCGCCGGGATCGAGAACGTGGCCGAGGTCGCACCCGCGACGGCCTCGCCATCCGCCAGCCACTGGAACGAGAAGGCGGTGCCCGCGGTCCACTCGCCGGTCACCGCGGTGACCTCGGCGCCGACCGCCGCCGTTCCGGTGATCGACGGCGTGCCGACGACGAGCTCGCCGAGCTCGGGCTCCGCCGCCTGGCAGGCCTCGCCGCAGATCACGAAGTCGGACTGCAGGCCCTTGTGGTCGCTGGTCCACAGCGTCTGCGGGGTGAAGATCTCCTCGTCCGAGACGGGCAGGGCGCGGGCGCCGCGCACGATGTCGCCCTTCGGCCCGACGATGCGCGTGCCCGTCAGGGTGAGGCGCTCGTCCGGCGCGAAGAAGATGTAGTCGATGCGGTCGCGCTCGTCGGCCTCGGGCGCCCACGCGAGCTGCGAGACGCTGACGTTGGGGGTGTCGGCCGGCCACGTGAAGCCCGGGTGGGTCACGGGGTCGGGGTACACGGCGCGGTACGCGTCGACGAGACCGCCATCGCGGAGGATACGGGAGGTCTGCCACGGGGCGACGACCCCGTTGTGGTCGTAGAGGTTCGCCGTGCTCTCGGTCCAGTCGAGGACCGACGGCTCGTTCATGTCGGCGCCCATGATGGTGAGGCGTCCGGCTTCGCGCTCGTTCGCCATGTCGGTGGTGAGGGCGGCAGCGGATGCCGGTCGCCCGGATGCCTCGTTCGCCGCGAGGATCTGCGGCACGTCGGTCACGGGACCGCTCAGCTTGTTCCACCCGCGCCACTCGGCCGGGAACCCGGAGCCGAGCACGTCGCCCGCGTATCCGCGGGGCAGGTAGGTGGCGTAGTAGCGGTACTCGAGGTGGCCTCCGTACGCGGCGATCTGGGTGTCGCCCACCTGCACGATCGCCTTGGTCCATCCGCCCTGGGTGCCGGGCGTCGTGACGACGCCCACGTCGACGATCGGATAGCGCGAGATGACACCCGCACTGCCGCCCGTGGAGTGGAAGTCGAAGCCGAGGTCGCGGGCGACGGCCGCTGCCGCGCTCTGCGCCTCCTCGACGAAGATCAGGTCGGCGCCGATCTCGGCGAGCATCGTCGCGTCGGTGGTCTTGCCCCAGACGTTGAGCTGCACGACCGACAGATCGATCGGCTTCGTCGGGTCAACCTCCGGGCCCTCACCGGGCTCTTCGGTGCCCGGCTCTGCCGCGATGGTGAACGTCGCCGGCTCGCTGACGCGGGAGTATCCGTCGTTGTAGAGGTACTCGACGCGGTAGTTCCCCGCGGCCAGCGGGTTGCCCGCACGGTCGTTCGTGGGTAGCTGCACCGTGCCGGTCGCGCCGGGCGCGTACGCCCAGGCCATGCCGCACGCGTCGCAGGGCGCGGGACGGGACTCGGGGTAGATCGCCAGCCAGTTCGTGGCCGTCGGGCGATCGGTCGAGTAGGCGACCGAGAGGGTATCCCCGACGGCGACGTCGGAGCTTTCGAGGGTGATCTCGGATGCCGCGGCGGTTGCGGGCGACGCGGCGAGCAGCGGCGACACGAGGAGCGCCCCGGCTGCGACGAGTGCGGCGAGCAGGGACGCGCTCCGACGACGGCGCACCACGGGGGGAGGTGACGAGGACATGTCTGACGTGATCCTTCCGGGAACAGTGTCGGCGTCCCCGACGGGACGCCCATCGGAGGTCGTGATCGCCTCCTGTAGCGACAGAACAGCCGCAAGATGACCGGTCGATGAACGCGATTCGTCCGAACGGCGACGGCTGCGGCATCCGCTCCGAATCCGGGAGCCCACGATGCACAGTTGTACACCCAGGACCACGGATGCCGTGGGCCGAGGTCGAGCCGCTCAGCCCAGCTCGCGCGTGAGCGAGTATCCCTGCAGCGACGCCTGCATCTGGAACGACATGACATCCGGAAGGTAGCGGTCGTCGCCCGCCTCGATCGCGCGACCGTCGGCGGAGTAGCTGACGCGGTTCACGCGCAGGAGCGGGCTCGAACGCCGCACATCGAGCAGACGGGCGTCTTCGCTCGGAGCCGCGATCGCGTCGATCGACTGCTCGCCCGAGACCATGCGCACGCCGCGCGATTCCAGCGCACCGACCACGGACGGCTCGTCGGGCGACAGCTCCTCGACGATCGGGGCGATCCACGACGGATAGGCGGTGCGCTCGAGCATGACGACGCGCCCGTTCAGAGACCGTAGACGAACGACCTCGAGCACCTCGCCGATGCCGCGACCGCCCCGGAAGCGGCGCACCTCGGTCGCGGTCGCCGGGCGGCGCTGCTGCGTGAGCACGTGCCCGCCGGGCTCCAGGCCGCGGCTCGACGCCCACTGCGCAAACGACCGCATCTCCGAGAACCGCTGGCTCTGCACCGCCGTGCGCACCAGCCAGCCCGAACCGCGTCGCGGGGCGATCGCCCCCTGCCGCGCCATGAGCACGAGCGCGTTGCGCACGGTGCCGCGCGAGACCTCGTAGTCGGCCGCGAGATGCGCCTCCGAAGGCAGCATCCCGGTGGCGTCGAATGCGCCCTCGGCGATCCGGATCGTGAGGTCACGGGCGATCTCGCGATATCGATGCACGACGCTAGGTTATCCGCCGTGCGCGTACCACCGCCGGACGGTCACTCCACCGTGAACCCCGCCCCGAGCAGCTTCTCCTCGCGCGACGAGGGGCCGACCAGCAGGGCGAACTCCCCCGGCTCCACGACCCGCACGCCCGCGGCATCCACGATCGTGCAGTCGGCGACCGGCACCTCGACCCGCACCCGCGCCGACTCCCCCGGCGCGAGGTCGACCTGGCGATAGGTCTTGAGTTCGCGATCGGTCCAGCTGACGCTCGTCACGGCATCCCGCACGTAGACCTGCACCGTCTCGCGAACCGGCCGCGAACCCGTGTTCGTCACCGTCACGTGCCCGACGACGATGTCGCCGAGGCCGAGCTCCGAACGCTCCAGCGCGAGGTCCGAATACGCGACCGTCGTGTACGACAGCCCCTCGCCGAAGCCCCAGGCCGGCGCCTGCGTGAGGTCGGCGTAGCGATCGCCGTGCTGCCCGCGGATCTGGTTGTAGTACGTCGGCTGCTGGCCGACGTGCCGGGCGAAGGAGATCGGCAGACGGCCCGACGGCTCGACCTCGCCCGCGATGATCTCGGCGATCGCACGGCCGCCCTGCATGCCCGGGCTCGCGGCCCAGATCACGGCCGCGGCCTGCGAGACGGATGCCGGCAGCACGAGTGGCTTCGACGCCATCAGCACCACCACCACGGGTGTGCCGGTCGCGATCACCGCGTCGAGCAGTGCGTTCTGCCCGCCGATGAGTTCGAGCGTGGCGGTCGAACGGCCTTCGCCGACGAGTTCGATGCGGTCTCCGACGACGGCGACCACGACATCGGCGGCCTCTGCGGCGGCGACGGCCTCGGCGATCAGCGCCTCGTCGGGGGCGCACGGCTTCACGATGCGCGGGCGCGGCTGCCCGTCGGGGAACAGCGCTCCCTGCGGGTCGTCCTCGAGAGTGAGGATGTCGGCCCCGCGCGCGTGCGAGACCTCCCAGCCCCCGACACCCGAGAGCCCGTCGAGCACGGTCGTGATCATCTCGCGCGGCTGACCGTCGAGCCATCCGGCCTGGCCCGACCCTCCGGCCCAATCGCCGAGCTGCGTCTGCGCGTCGTCGGCGAGCGGACCCACAACCGCGACCTTCGTCGGCGCCGCGGCATCCAACGGCAGCACGCCGTCGTTCTCGAGCAGCACGATCGATCGGCGCGCGATCTTGAGGTTCAGTTCGGCGTGCGCGGCGCTGCCGACGATCTCGTCGAGGTCGTCGCGCGGCAGACGCGGATCCTCGAACAGCCCCAGCTCGAACTTGAGGGTGAGGATGCGCGCGGCGGCGGCGTCGAAGGCATCCGCCGGCAGCAACCCGCGCTCGACCGCCTCGAGCGCGCCCTCGAAGAAGCGCGGCGTCGTCATGATCATGTCGTTACCGGCGCGCGTCGCGGCGGCCGAGGCGTGCGCGTAGTCGGGCTGCACGTGCTGCTCCCACACCATCCGACCGACGTTGTCCCAGTCGGTGACGAGGGTGCCGGTGTATCCCCACTCGCCGCGCAGCACGTCGGTGAGCAGCCAGTCGTTGGTGGTGATCGGGATGCCGTCCATCGTCTGGTATCCGAGCATGAACACCCGGCAGCCATCGCGGGCGACCCGCTCGAACGGCGGCAGGAACCACGAGCGCAGCTTGCGGCGCGAGATGTCGGCCTCGCTGGCGTCGCGGCCGCCCTGCGTCTCGGAGTAGCCGGCGAAGTGCTTGGCGGTCGCGAGCACCGCGGTCGGGTCGTCGAGACCGTCGCCCTGGTAGCCGCGCACCATCGCCGAGGCGAGCTCGCCGATGAGGAACGGGTCCTCGCCGAACGACTCGTCGACGCGGCCCCAGCGCAGATCGCGGGCGATGCACAGCACGGGGGAGAAGGTCCAGTGGATGCCGGTGACCGCGACCTCCTCGGCGGTGGCGCGGGCCACCCGCTCGACGAGCTCGGCATCCCACGAGGCGGCCATGCCGAGCTGGGTCGGGTAGATCGTCGCCCCCGGCCAGAACGAGTGGCCGTGGATGCAGTCCTCGGCGACCAGCAGCGGGATGCGCAGGCGGGTCTGGGCGGTCAGGTCGTTCGCGCGCAGGATGCGCTCGGGCGACGTGTGCAGGATCGACCCGGCGTGACGGCGCAGGACGTGGTCGTCGAGATCGTCGCGCGCGTCGAGCTGCAGCATCTGCCCGACCTTCTCCTCGAGCGTCATGCGCCCGAGGAGGTCGGCGACGCGCTCGTCGATCGAGAGGGCGGGGTCCTGGTACGGCAGAGCCGTGGTGAGGGTGGGAGAGGTCATCACTTCGCGTTCCGGGTCAGGATGGTCGAGGAGTTCTGTGTGGTCGTATCGTCTCGGGTCGAGCTGGGCGGAGCATCCGTGTTCGCCATCGGGATGCTGCGCACCGCCGTGACGGCGTCGTTCACGTCGAGCCCCTTCTTCTTCATCGCGCGCGCCCGCTCGCCCGCCGAGCGCAGGCGCGGGTTGACGTACTCGTCGATGCCGAAGTTGATGAGCGACAGGGCGACGCCGATGATCGCGATGCAGAGTCCGGCGGGCACGTACCACCACCACAGGCGCGGGAACGCGCCGTTCTGCTGGGCCCAGAACAGGATCGTTCCCCAGTTGAGGTTGTTCACCGGGATCACCCCGATGAACGCGAGCGTCGTCAGGCCCAGGATCGCGGCGGTCACGGTGCCGACGAAGCTCGACGCGATGAGCGCCATGAGGTTCGGCAGCATCTCGACCGTGATGATCCGGCGCAGGGGCTCGCCGTTGGCGCGCGCCGCCTGGATGAAGTCGCGGTTGCGCAGCGACATCGTCTGCGCGCGCAGCACGCGCGCACCCCACGCCCAGCCGGTGAGGCCGAGCACCGCGGCGATGAGGATGATCGGCGGGTTGTCGAACTGCGAGGCGATGATGATGATCAGCGGGATGCCGGGGATCACCAGGAACACGTTCGTCAGCGCCGACAGCGACTCGCTCTTCCAGCCGCGCACGTAGCCGGCGATGACGCCGATCGTGATCGCGATGACCGTGGCGATCGCGGCCGACAGGAAGCCGACCACGATGACGCCGCGGGTACCGAAGATGATCTGACTGAGCACGTCCTCGCCCATGTGCGTCGTGCCGAGCCAGTGCTCGAACGACGGCGGTTGGCGCAGCGCCGAGCGGTCCTTCTGGGTCGGGCCGTAGGGCGCGATCCAGTCGGCGAGGATCGCGATGAGCACGAAGATGCCGAGGATGATGAGCCCGGCGATCGACTTGCGGTTGCGGAACATCGCGAACGCCTGCGAGAGCTGCGACCAGAAGGTCTTGCGTGTATCGGTCATCTCAGGCCTCCGTCTGGCGGGTGCGCGGGTCGAGGTACGCGTAGACGACATCGGCGAGGATGTTGGCCGCGAGCACCGAGAGCGTGATCACCAGGAAGACGCCCTGCATGAGAGCGAAGTCCTTGGCGTTGGTGGCGTCGAGCAGCAGCTTGCCGAGGCCGGGGTAGCTGAAGACCATCTCCATGACGATCGTGCCGCCGACGATGAAGCCGATCGAGAGCGCGAAGCTCTGGATCTGCGGCAGCACCGCGTTGCGCGCGGCGTATGCCCACAGCACGCGCCGGTTCGGCATGCCCTTCGCCTGCGCGACGGTGATGTAGTCCTCGTCGAGAACGGTCAGCATCATGTTGCGCATGCCGAGCATCCATCCGCCGAGCGACGCGATGATGATCGTCATCGCGGGCAGCGTGCCGTGCATGATCACCTGGCCGATGAAGTCGAGGCTCCACTCGGGAGACTGGCCCTTGTCGTAGGCGTGCGACGACGGGAACCACTTCAGCGTCGACGAGAAGATCGCGATCGCGATGAGCCCCAGCCAGAAGTACGGGATCGTGTTGAAGAAGGTCGTGATCGGGATGAGCGCGTCGAGCCTGCTCCCCCGCTTCCAGCCGACGATCGCGCCACCGACGGTGCCGATGAGGAACGAGATGATCGTCGCGAGGCCCACCAGGCCCAGCGTCCACGGCAGGGCGGCGGCGAGCACCTCGCCCACCGGTCGCAGCCCGTGCAGCGTGGAGATGCCGAGGTCGCCGCGGAACAGCATCCCCCAGTACTCGATGTACTGCTGCCAGATCGATTTGTCGCTGTCGATGCCGAGAAGGATGCGCAGCGACTCCGCCGCCTCCGGGCTGACGTTGCGGTTGCGCGCGAGATACGAGCTGACCGCGTCGCCCTTCATGAAGCGCGGCAGGAAGAAGTTGATCGTGATCGCGGCCCAGAGGGTGAACAGGTAGAAGCCCGCGCGCCCGAGGAAGAAGCGCCAGGCGACCGGACGTCGCCCGCGCTCGGCGGTCGTCGCGGTCGTGCCGACCTCGAGCGCGTCCTGCTGGATGAGGTCGTTGTCGTCGAGCTGGGGGAATGCGGTGCTCACAGCGCGCCTCCGTTCGCGGATGCCGAGGCGAAGTGCTTCTCGGGGTCGGGGGATGCCGCGCGCAACTCGCGCGTGTACGGGTCCTGCGGGTTCAGGATGACGTCGTCGGCGGTGCCGTACTCGACCACGCGCCCCTGGTTGAGCACCATGATCTCGTCGCTGAAGTGGCGCGCGGTGGCGAGGTCGTGCGTGATGTACAGCACGCCGAGTCCCTCTTCGCGCTGGAGGTCGGCGAGCAGGGTGAGCACGCCGAGGCGGATCGAGACGTCGAGCATCGACACCGGTTCATCGGCCACCAGGATCGACGGACGCGAGGCCAGCGCGCGGGCGATCGCGACGCGCTGGCGCTGACCGCCCGACAGCTCGTGCGGGCGGCGATCGATCACGGCATCCGCATCGAGACGGACGCGCGCGAGCAGGCGCCGCACCTCGTCTTCGGTGTCCTTCTTCGGCACGACGTCATCGAGGCGGATCGGCCGCTCGAGGTGGTAGCGGATCGAGTGGTACGGGTTGAGCGAGGCGAACGGATCCTGGAAGACCATGCGCAACTGCTGGCGGTACCGCCGCAGGCCCGTGCCGCGTCGCGGCACGGGCGCGCCGTCGAGCAGCACCCGACCGCTCGTGGGGGTCTCGAGCTGGGTGAGGATCTTCGCGATCGTCGACTTGCCGCTGCCCGACTGCCCGACGAGACCGAGCGTGCGCCCCGAGTCGAGGGTGAAGCTCACGTCGTCGAGAGCGGTGATCTGCCCGGCGCCGCGCACCGTGTAGGTCTTGGTGATGTTCTGGAACTCGAGGGTGGTCATCGCACCAGCACCCCTCTCTCCCCGGTGAGCCGGGGGAACGACGACAGCAGCGTGCGCGTGTACTCCTGCTGCGGCTGCCGCCAGATCTGCTCGGCGGTGGCGAGCTCGATGATCTCTCCCTCGCGCATGATCGCGATCCGGTCGCTGATCTCGAGCAGCAACGGCAGATCGTGGGTGATGAAGATCACCGAGAAGCCGAACTCGTGCCGCAGCTGCGAGATCTGCTTGAGGATCTCGCGCTGCACCAGAACGTCGAGCGCGGTGGTCGGCTCGTCCATCACCATCAGCTGCGGACGCAGCGCGAGCGCCATCGCGATCATCACGCGCTGGCGCATGCCGCCCGACAGCTCGTGCGGGAACGAGCGCACCCGCTGCCGCCCGACCTTCACGATCTCGAGCAGCTCCTCGGCCTCGGCCCGGCGCTGGCGGCGGTTCATGTCGGGGCGGTGGATCTCGAACACGTCCTCGAGCTGCGACCCGATCGTCGCCACCGGGTTCAGGGCGTTCATCGCACCCTGGAACACCATCGACACCTTGTCCCAGCGGAAGCGCTGCATCGCATCGACGTCGAGCGAGTTGATGTCGACATCGACACCGGAGGCGTCGTGGAACGTGACGTCGCCACCGGTGATCACGGCCGGCGCCCGCAAGAGACGCTGCACGCCGTACGCGAGCGTGGTCTTGCCGCATCCGCTCTCGCCGGCGAGACCGAGGATCTCGCCGCGCTGCAGTTCGAGGGTGACGTTCTTGACCGCCGCGACGGGCGGATCGACGTCGTACACGACCGAGAAGTCGCGCACGGTGAGGAGGGGGTCTGGCATGGGGGTTCCTTCGTGGGGGCGTCCTTCGTCTCGTCCCTCCGCTCCTCGCTCAGGAACCGGTGCATGGCGACCGGTCCCTGAGCGAGCGGAGCGAGACGAAGGGCTACTCGGCGGGCTTCAGCTTCGTGAGGATCTGCACGATGTTCTGCTGCGTCGGGTCACCCGAGGCGTAGGGGTCCTCCTCCGACGGCCAGCCGACGTAATTGCGCGTGTTGTACTCGCCCAGCAGCGGGTGCGCACCGAGCGGGATCGCGGGCACCTGCTCGACGAAGATCTTCTGCAGCGTGTCGAGCGATGCGGTGCGCTCCTCGTCGGACGAGGCGTTCGCGTAGGTGTTCAGCGCCTCGGTCGCGGCGGGGTCCTCGAACCGGCCGAAGTTGAAGCCGGCGATGCCCTCCGGGGAGATCCAACGCGGATCCATGGTCGAGGTGTACAGGCCGTAGGCCGTGCCGCTGTCCTCGAGCCAGTGGATGATCGCCGAGAACGTTCCGTTGTCGCGCGGGTCGGCCCAACCGCCCCAGTCGGGCATGTCGATCTTGACCTCGGCGCCGATGGACTCCTTGACGTCTTCGGCGATGAGCTCCTGCGCGGTGTTCCAGTCGCTCCAGCCCGAGGGCACCGAGAGCGTGAACGAGACGGGCGTGCCGTCGGGGTCGACGAGCGCGTCGTCCTTCCAGGTGTAGCCCGCGCCCTCCAGCAGATCGCGCGCCTTCTCGGCATCCACCTCGTAGTTCTGGCCCGCGAACTCGGGCTGGATCTCGTCCTCGAGGATCGACGACAGGCCGGTCACCGACCACACGGGCTCACTCGCGCCCTCGCGGGCGATGTCGACGTAGGCGTCGCGGTCGATCACCCAGGCGAGCGCCTGACGGAACGCGGGGTCGTCGAACGGCTTCTCCTGCAGGTTCATGAACAGCGTCGCCGATCCCGTGGTCGGGGCGACGAAGAACTTGTTGTGCTCGGGGTCGGCCGAGAGGAACTGCTCCTCGATCTGCGGGATGAAGGCCTGCGCCCAGTCCGCCTCGCCCTGCGCGAGGGCGGTGGTCAGAGCGGTGTTGTCGCCGTACGAGACGTAGTGCAGCTCGGGCACGGCGAGGTCGCCGCCCCAGTAGTCGTCGCGGGCCTCGAGGGTGACCGACTCGGTCGACCAGTTCGAGAGGACGTAGGGGCCGGTGCCCACGAGGTCGTCGCCCGTGACCGGGTCGGTGGCCGGCTCGTCGAGGTTCTCCCAGATGTGCTTCGGCACGATCGGCACGTGCAGCACGCGCGCCTGGTTGACGTACTTCGACTCTCCGAAGGTGAGGGTCACGGCGTCGCCGTCGACGGTCGCCCCCTCGAACTTCAGGCCGGCGGTGTCGAGCGCGGGGGTCGAGACGAGCTCGTAGGTGAAGACGATGTCGTCGGCGGTGAAGGGTTCGCCGTCACTCCAGGTGACGCCCTCGCGCGGCACGACCGTGAGCTGCGTGTAGTCGTCGTTCCACTCGATGCTCTCGGCGAGCCACGGGGTGACGCCGCGGTCGCCGGTCTGGTTGACGAGCCCGAGGGTCTCGAAGATGACCTTGCCGTATCCGTACTTCGAGGCGGCGGAGTCCCCGACGTAGGGGTTGTTCGACTCGGTGGTGATCGCGCCGTCGGGCTTGGCGATCGTGAGGGCGGCGGAGCCGGCGCCGTCACCGGCATCCGATGATCCACCGGACGAGCATCCGGCGAGCGCGGTGGTGCCGAGCGCGGTGACCGCCGCGAGGGCGATCAAGGACCTTCTGAGCTTCATTGCTTCTCCTTGGGGGCACGGGTCATTGTGCTGCGTTGCCGTCGAGCGGTCGGTCGATCGACGGCGTCGTGATTTGCTTACTGGCGAGAAAGTAAGCTTTCGAGAGGTTACCTACTGGTGAGTAAGATGGCAAGCCTGAACACCAACGACGGGGGTCCCGTGAACGAGAGCAGCGAGAAGTCGCGGGTGCGCCCGGCGACCCGCGCCAAGCGCGAGCTGATCCTCCAGGCCGCCGTCGAGATCTTCGGCAACAAGGGATCGACCAACGGCACCCTCGCCGATGTCGCCGAACAGGTGGGCATGACCCACGCCGGCGTGCTCCACCACTTCGGGTCGAAGCAGAAGCTGCTGCTCGAAGTGCTCGCCTATCGCGACCAGGCCGACGTGGCCGACCTCGCCGAGAAGCACATCCCGGACGGGCCCGAGCTGTTCCTGCACCTCGTGCGCACCGCGTTCGCCAACGAGCTGCGCCCCGGCATCGTGCAGGCGTACACCGTGCTCTCGTCGGAGTCGGTCACCGACCACCACCCCGGACGCGAGTACTTCGAGGAGCGCTACACGACCCTCCGCCGCGAGGTGACCGCCGCGTTCCACGAGCTCTGCGCGCAGGAGGGCGTCACCGCACCCGACACGATCGCCGCGGCATCCGCCAGCATCCTCGCCGTCATGGACGGCCTGCAGCTGCAGTGGCTGCTGCACCCCGACCTCATCGAGCTCGGCGAGACCAGCGCCTTCGCCATCCAGGCGATCGTCACCGCGGTGCTGCGCCCCGGCCCCGCCCTCGAGACCTACGTCGCGGGCGCCTGACCCCTGGGCGATCCCGTGCACTGATCGGTGCGAAACGCCGGTTCTCAACGCGCATTCCCGACGTTCTGCACCGATCGGTGCACCAGGCGCGACCCGCTCACCGCCGGATAGGCTCGGGCCATGACGATCGATCTCGAAGCGCTCTACGTCGACCTGCACCAGCACCCCGAACTCTCCTTCCAGGAGACCCGCACCGCCGGCATCGCCGCCGGCCATCTGCGCGACCTCGGACTCGAGGTGCACGAGGGCGTCGGGGTGACGGGCGTGGTCGGCATCCTGACCAACGGCGACGGCCCGGTCGTGTGGGTGCGCGCCGACATGGACGCACTGCCCGTGGGCGAGCAGACCGGCCTCGCCTACGCGAGCACCGCGACCGGCATCGACCCCGCCGGCAACACCGTGCCCGTCATGCACGCCTGCGGCCACGACATGCACGTGACCGCGATGATCGGTGCCGTCGAGAAGCTCGTCGCCGATCGCGCCGAGTGGTCGGGCACGCTCGTCGTGCTCATCCAGCCCGCCGAGGAATATGGCGCCGGATCCCGCGCGATGCTCGACGACGGGCTGCTCGACATCGCCCCGAAGCCCGACATCGTGCTCGGCCAGCACGTCACCCCGCTGCCCGCCGGCACGATCGGTGTGCGCCCCGGCACGCAGATGGCGGCATCCGACGGCCTCACCGTCACCCTGCACGGACGCGGCGGGCACGGCTCTCGCCCGCACTCCACGATCGACCCGATCGTGATGGCCGCGGCCACCGTCATGCGCCTGCAGACCATCGCCTCGCGCGAGGTCGACCCGCGCGATGTCGCCGTCGTGACCGTGGGCTCGATCCACGCCGGACTCAAGAACAACATCATCCCCGCCGAGGCGAAGCTCGAGCTCAGCCTGCGCTACCCGAACGACGAGATGCGCGACCGCGTGCTCGCAAGCGTCGAGCGGATCGTGCGCGCCGAGGCCGCGGCATCCGGAGCCGAGCGCGAGCCCGAGATCCGCACCGACCACACCCTGCCGCCCACGATCAACGATGCGGATGCCACGGCCCGCGTCACCCGTGCGCTGCAGAGTGTTCTCGGGGAGGCATCCGTCGTCGATCCCGGCATGTTCACCGGCAGTGAGGACGTCTCCTGGTTCGCCCGTGACACCGGCGCGCCCCTCGTGTTCTGGTTCTGGGGCGGCGTCGACCCGGCGACGTTCGCGGCGGCGATGGCCGGCGGCACGCTCGACAAGGACATCCCCACCAACCACTCGCCGTACTTCGCGCCGGTCATCCACCCGACGATCGAGGTCGGGGTCACCGCGATGTCGGCCGCCGCGCGGGAGTTCCTGGGCTGAGGCGGCGGCGGGCCCGTGCACTAACTCAGGAAGAACAGGTCAGATTGCCCGTTCGAGCCCGGTTTCAGCGCGTTTCGACGAGTTCTTCCTGAGTTGGTGCCACCCACCCGCCCGCGCGTAACTCCGGAGATATCGCCCGTTGCACTCCCATTCAGCCCCGAAACCGACCGGAACGCCCGTTATCTCCGGAGTTGTGAACCGCGCGTGACGTCTTCTCCACAAGGGCTCCGCGCGCGACTGCCGAAATCGGGCACACTGGCCCGGTGTACGAACTCTTCGGACAAGCGGCCCTGATCGCCGCGGTCCCCTTCGGCGTGGCAGTCGGCATCGGATTCTGGACCCGGCCGAAACCGTCCCCGCAGTTCTGGGCGAGTCTCGTGGTCTGGTGGGTGCAGCTCGTGGCCGCGATGGTGGCGGTGTTCTGGGTCGGGTTCTTGGGCATCTCGACGCCGCACTGTTCGCCGAACTGCGAGTGGGCTCTTCTGGCCCAGAACCGTCAGACGTTCATGTGGGCGGCCGCGGCGATTCAGATTGCGAGTCTCGTTCTGATCGTCGTCCTGCGGCGCGCAGAACGCGTGTGGATCGTGCCCGTCTCGGCGATCGGCCTGCTCGCCGTACTGTGCGCGGTCTCGTCCGCGATCGCCTACAAAGCGATGCTGTTCTTCTGACTCCCTCGAGCCAGTGCCCCGCCCGCTCAGCCGCCGATCGCGTTCATCCCCCGGGCGGGCTGCAGGAACGACGGGTCGTCGATCGCATGACCCGGCAGCTTTCCGAGGATGCACGACCGCAGCAGGTCGGCGATCGCGTCGTCACGCTGCCCGGGAACGGATGCTTCGCCCCGCAGCAGCGTCGTGAGGTCGTACTCGTCGTTCGAGAAGAGGCAGTTGCGCAGCTGCCCGTCGGCGGTGAGCCGCAGGCGGTCGCAGGCACCGCAGAACGGGGCGGTGACCGAGGCGATCACGCCCACCTCGTGGGGTCCGCCGTCGATGCGCCATTTCTCGGCGGGCGCTCCCCCGCGCCCCGGTACCGGCTCCAACGACCACCGCTCACCGAGGGCTTCGAGGATCTCCTCGCGCGTGACCATCGTCGCGCGATCCCAGGTGTGCCCCGCGTCGAGCGGCATCTGCTCGATGAAGCGCAGCTGCGCGCCGACCCCCATCGCGAACGCCACGAGGTCGGCGAGCTGGTCGTCGTTGACGCCGCGCATGGCGACGGCGTTGAGCTTGAGCGGTCGCAGTTCGGATGCCGCGGCCGCCGCGATGCCCTCGAACACGTCGTCGAGCCGGTCGCGCCGGGTGAGGTCGGCGAAGCGCTGCCGGTCGATCGTGTCGATGCTGATGTTCAGGCGCGTGAGACCCGCGTCGATGAGTGCGGGGAGCTTCTGGGCCAGGCTGATCCCGTTGGTCGTCATCGCGACCTCGACCGGGCCGTCCTCCCCCTGGATGCGCGAGATGCGCCGCACGACGTCGACGATGTCGGGCCGCAGGAGCGGCTCCCCACCGGTGAGACGGAACGTGCGGATGCCGAGGGCGGCGGCCACCTCGGCGACTTCGACGATCTCGTCGGTCGAGAGGATGCTGGTGCGGGCGAGCCACTCGTTGCCCTGCTCGGGCATGCAGTAGGTGCAGCGCAGCGAGCAGCGGTCGGTGAGGGAGATGCGCAGGTCGCGGTGCACGCGGCCGTGGGTGTCGACGAGTCCGCGCGGGTCGACCGCCGCCCGCTCACGAGACTCGGCGGCGGGCGCTCGGCGGCCGATCACGACCGGTACGGCCGTCATCGCTCCCCCTCGATCCCCGTCATCCTCCGAGAATAGCCGCTGGAATACCGGTCAGGGCGGATGCGTCGGTGATCGACGGGGGATTGCCAGGGCCCGGCGGTCGGCCCGGCCGAACGGATGCCGCCGGCGACTCAGTGGACGGCCACGAACCGCACGGCGTCCGCAGCGACACTCACCCGCACCGCGCTCCCGACCGCCAGCCCCCCGGCATCCGCCAGCGGCACGTCGACGACGCCGATACCGGTCCGCACGCGCACTCCGGTGAGCGTCTGCTCCAGATCCGACACGGTGACCGTCCAGGCGTCCGCATCCGCCCCCTCTTCCCCGACCAGGCGCGCATCCTCCGGGCGGAACACCGCGGCCAATGCCGCCCCGTCGACCGCGGCGAGCGCCCGCGACGCGGCATCCGCACTCGCGAGTCGCACCTCGCCGGCCACCCAGTCCCCTCCGTCCGCGACGCCGACCAGGCGATTCACCCCGCCGATGCTGGCGACGAAGTCCGATGCCGGCTCGCCGAGCACCTCACGCACCGGTCCGCTCTGCGTGACCCGCCCCGCCTCGATGACGAGCAGCCGGTCGGCGAGCGCCACCGCATCGGCGGCATCGTGGGTGACGGCGACGGTCGTGACGCCGGCGAGCTGCTCGCGCAGCATTCGGCGGATGCCGGCCGCCGTGTCGGGGTCGAGGGCGACGAGCGGTTCGTCGAGCAACACGGCCTGCGGCGAGGCGGCGAGCGCGCGGGCGACGGCGACGCGCTGGCTCTCGCCGCCCGACAGCTCGTGCGGCATCCGATCGCCGGCGCCGGGGAGGCCGACGCGTTCCAGCCAGGCATCGGCGGATGCCCGGGCCTGGCGAGCCGCGACGCCGGCCGACCGCGGGCCGAAGGCGACGTTCTCGCGCACGGAGAGGTGCGGGAAGAGGCGGGCGTCCTGTCCGAGCAGCACGATTCCGCGGTGCATGGGGGCGACCTGCACGCGGGGCGCGGCGGTGCGGTCGACGACCCGCTCACCGACGGAGATCTCGCCGCCGCCGAGTGGCACGAGCCCGGCGAGCGCCTGCAGCAGCGTCGACTTCCCTGCGCCGCTCGGGCCCATCACCGCGACCGTCTCACCGGCGGCCACGGCGAGGGCGACGTCGACCGCGAAGTGCTCGCGCTCGACGACCACATGCGCCCGCAGCGCCGTCATCGCGCCGCCCCCGGCCGCCAGCCCCGCACGAGCAGGAGCACCGCGATCGCGGTCGCGAGCAGCAGCAGCGCGAGGGCCACCGCCGCACCCTGCGAGACGCCCGCACCGTTGAACGCGGTGTAGATCGCCAGCGGCATGGTCTGCGTGACGCCCGGCCGGTTGCCCGCGAAGAGCGCGGTCGCCCCGAACTCGCCGATCGCCCGGGCGAAGCACAGCACGACGCCCGCGACGATGCCGGGAGCCGCGAGGGGGAGGGTGATCCGGCGCAGGATCGTCCAGCGTCCGGCGCCGAGGGCGGCGGCCGTGCGTTCGTGATCGACCCCGGCGGCGCGCACGGCTCCCTCGACGGCGAGCACGAGGAACGGCAGGGCGACGAACGACTGCGCCAGCACGACCGCGGGAGTGCTGAAGGACAGGCCGAGCCCGCCGAGCCACCCCGCGCGCCCGAAGAGGTAGAGGAGCGCGACGCCGCCGACCATCGGCGGCAGCACGAGCGGCACGGTCACCACGGCGCGCAGCACCGCCGCGACACGAGGGCCGGAGCGCGCGATGAGCAGGGCGAGCGGCACACCGACGAGGATGCAGAGCAGCGTGGCGACGAGTCCGGTGCCGAGCGAGAGAACGAGTGCGGAGCGCGCGGCATCCGAGGTCACGTCGTCGAGGAACGTCGCCCACTCGACCCGCGAGATCAGCGCGATCAGCGGCAGCAGCAGGAAGACGAGCCCGATCGTCGCGGGGATCGCGAGTGTGCGCGGGGCGTACCCCGGCACGAGGGCGGCGCTCACGGCTTCCCGAACCCGAACTCCGCGAGGATGGCCTGTCCGGCATCCGACAGCACGAAGGCGACGAAGGCCTGCGCGGCATCCGGGTTCGGGGCGTCCGCGAGGGCGGCGATCGGATAGTGGTTCACGACGTCGTCGGCGTTGTCAGGCACGACACCCTCGACGTCGTCACGGCCGATCACATCGGTGGCGTAGACGAGGCCGGCGTCGGCCTCGCCGGTCTCGACCTTCGTGAGCACCGCGGTGACGTTCTGCTCGAGGCTCGCGGCCTCGATCGAAACGCCGGCCGCATCGAGGAGCTTCGCGGATGCCGCACCGCACGGCACCTCGACCGCGCACAGCACCGTCGTCACATCGGCGAGATCGGCGAGATCGGCGAGGTCGGCGATGCCCTTCGGATTGCCGGCGGGAACGGCGATCACGAGGGTGTTCGAGGCGAACAGCTCCGGATCGACGGCGGCATCTCCGGCCTTGTCCATGTTGGATTCGTCGGCCGAGGCGAACACATCGGCCGGGGCGCCTTCGAGGATCTGCGTCACGAGGGTGGAGGAGCCGTCGTACACCGGCACCACGGTCACGTCGGGGTGCTCGGCCGTGAACGCCGTGGCGATCTCGTCGAAAGCGCCCGCCAGCGAGGCCGCAGCGTAGACGGAGACCTCGCCGTCGAGCGTGTCGGCCGCGGCATCCGTCGACGATGGGGCGGTCGCCGACGGCGCGGCGTTCGCGCACCCCGCGAGCGCGAGTGCGAGCGCGGCGATGCCGACGGCGGTGGAGCGGCGCAGGGAGCGGTGCATGGTCACCCCTTCGGGACCTCGATGACGACCTGGGTCGCTTTGACGGAGGCGGTGGCGAGCGAGCCGATCTCGAGCCGCAGGTCGCGCGCGGCCTCGGCCGACATGAGGGACACCACCCGGTGGGGCCCGGCCTGGATGTCGATCTGCGCCATCAGCCCCTCGATCTGCACGCGCGTGACGATGCCGACGAAGCGGTTGCGGGCGCTCGAGAGGGAGTCGCTCTGCGCGGTCGCCTCGTCGGCGAGCTCGAGGGCGCGGGCGGCGAGGGCATCGCCGGGGATCTCGGCGGGCGTGGAGTCGGTCACGGGCAGCAGACCCTGGTCGACCCAGCGGCGCACCGTATCGTCGCTGACCCCGAGAAGCTGGGCGGCTCGTGCGATCCGATACGTCTGCATGGGTTCGAATCTACCGCACATGCGGAGATTCCGAACCCAGGAATCCGTGAAAGCGGATCACGAACCTCTCGCCCGCAACCGATCTCTTCGTGAGGGGTCACAACACGCCGGATGCGGGCCACGAGTCGCGGCGTGTCTTGACCCCTCACGGGCCTCCGGAACAGCGAGCGCACGGCATACCCTGAACCCATGGACCCGCTCGTCGCCCCCGCACCGACCCTCGACCCGACCGAGCTCGTGCGCACCGCGCGTCACGCCGTGCTCGGCGGTATCGGCGAAGAGGGGCAGCGTCGCCTCAACGCCGCGCACGTCGCGGTCGTCGGCGCCGGCGGCCTCGGCTCGCCCGCCCTGCTCGCGCTGGCCGCGGCCGGCATCGGCACCCTCACCGTGATCGACGACGACGTGGTCGAACTCACGAACCTGCAGCGCCAGCTCGCCCATCGCGTCGACGACATCGGCACCCCGAAGACCGTCTCTGCGGCGCGCGCGATCACGGCCCTCGCCCCGCAGACCTCCGTCGTGCAGAGCTCCGAGCGCCTCTCCCCCGACAACGCCGAGAGGCTGCTCGCGGGCGCCGACATCGTCGTCGACACGAGCGACTCCTTCGAGACGCGGCGAGCCGTCGCCGCGGCATCCGAAGTCCTGGGCGTTCCCCTCGTCTGGGGCGCCGTGCAGGAATGGCACGCGCAGGTGACGGTGTTCTGGTCGGATCCGCCCGCATCGGATGCCGTCGTGCTGGCCGACCTCTTCCCGATCGGCACCGAGGGCGAACCGCCCAGCTGCGCGCAGGTCGGCGTGCTCGGAGCCCTGTGCGTGCAGGTCGGCGGGATGCTGGCGGGCGAGGTCGTGAAGCTCATCACGGGTGCCGGCGACCCGCTGCTCGGTCGCCTGGCCGTGATCGACGCCCTCTCGGCGCGGCAGCACGAGGTCGCGATCCGCCCCGCGGGCCCGGCCCGCGTCGCGACGGAGGTCACGGCGTGAGCGCCGCACCCGGAGGCCGCCGCACGGTCGAGGAGCAGCTCGCGCGCGTGCTCGACGCGGTGCGTCCGTTGCCGTCCGAGACCCGCGCGATCCGCGACGCCTCTGCCCGCACCCTCGCCGCCGATGCGACCGCCGCGCACGACATCCCGCTCTTCGACAACTCCGCGATGGACGGCTTCGCCGTGCGGTACGCAGATGTCGCGACGGCATCCGCCGATGCCCCCGTCACCCTGCGCGTCGTCGCCGATCTACCGGCCGGAGTCTCGGACGACCCGGCGCTCGCCGCCGGCGAGGCTGCCCGCATCATGACCGGTTCGCCGGCGCCGACCGACGCCGACGCGATCGTCCCCTTCGAAGACACCGCGGGCGGTCTCGCCGACTCTCTCGGCGAGGTGCGGGTGCTGCGCGCGCCGGCGAAGGCGGGCGTGTTCGTCCGACGCCGGGGAGCCGACCTCTCCGCCGGCGACCCCGTCGTGCGGGCCGGCGAACGGCTCGGCGCGTTCCAGATCGCCGCGGCCGTCGCCGCCGGGATCGCCGAGGTCGCCGTGCGCCGCGCGCCGCGCGTGGCGGTCGTGTCGACGGGTAGCGAGCTGCTCGCGCCCGGCGATGCCGTCGTGCGGGGGCGCATCCCCGATTCGAACGGCCCGCTCCTCGAACAGTTGGTCGGTGGGGCGGATGCCGAGGTGGTGCTGGTCGCCCGCGTGGCCGACGAGGCGGATGCCGTGCGCGCGGTCACGACCGAAGCGGTCGCCCTCGGTGCCGACGTGATCGTGTTCACGGGCGGTGTGAGCGCCGGAGCCTACGAGCCCGTGCGCGGGGCGTTCGACGGCGGCGGCGAGGTCGAGTTCGCGAGCGTGTCGATGCAGCCCGGCAAGCCGCAGGCGTTCGGCGTGCTCGATTCCGGCACGCTGGTCTTCGGCCTGCCCGGCAACCCGGTGAGCGTCGCGGTGTCGTTCGAGGTGTTCGTGCGGCCGGCGTTGCTGGCGATGCAGGGCCGGGCCGCGATCCACCGGCCGCTCGCATCGCTGACCGCGGATGCCGCGTGGACCACCCCTCCGGGCCGGCGCCAGTATCTTCCGGCCGTCGTCGACCTCGTCGCCGGCACCGTGCGTCCCGCGACCGCAGGAGGCTCCGGCTCGCACCTGGCGGGAGGACTCGCACGGGCGCAGGCGTTCGCGATCGTCCCGGCCGAGGTGGAAGCCGTCGCCGTCGGCGATCGGATCGATGTCATGCTGGTGGAATGAGCTTCACCCACCTGGATGCCGCCGGTCACGCGCACATGGTCGACGTCACTCTCAAGCAGCCGACCGTCCGCACCGCCACCGCCCGGGGATTCGTGCGCTGCAGCACCGACGTGGTCGCCGCCCTGCGTGACGGCACCACCCCGAAGGGCGACGTCATCGCCGTCGCCCGCATCGCCGGCATCCAGGCTGCGAAGTCGACGGCATCCCTGCTGCCCCTCGCCCACGTGATCGGCGTGCACCGGGCGAGCGTCGACCTCGAGATCGTCGACGACGGCGTGCAGATCGAGGCCACCGTCGGCACCGCCGACCGCACCGGCGTCGAGATGGAGGCGCTCACCGCCGTCTCGGTCACGGCGCTCGCGGTCGTCGACATGGTCAAGGGACTCGACCGCTCGGTCGTGATCGAAAACGTGCGCATCACCGCCAAGTCGGGCGGGCGCTCGGGCGACTGGGTGCGGCCCGGCGAGTCCGATCCCGGCGAGGCATCAGCATGAC
Source organism: Microbacterium sp. 22179 (assembly GCF_052045715.1). Lineage (NCBI taxonomy): Bacteria > Bacillati > Actinomycetota > Actinomycetes > Micrococcales > Microbacteriaceae > Microbacterium > Microbacterium sp. 22179. Next base: position 326,319 of record NZ_JBQEPJ010000005.1, read on the forward strand.
CCGCGTGCGCTACTTCGCCGCCGCCGCCGAAGCCGCGGGGACAGATGCCGAGGAGCGCGCCGAGCCCACGTTGGCCGGGCTCCGGGCCGCGGTCGTCGCCGACCACCCGGCACTCGCCGACATCCTGCCGCGCTGCGCCGTGATGGTCGACGGCGTGCGCAGCGATGACGATCGCTCTCTCGACGGGGTCGAGCTCATCGACGTGCTGCCGCCCTTCGCCGGGGGGTGACCCATCGTCTCGCTGCGCTCGCTCAGGGACCGACGAACGCGACCGGTCCCTGAGCGAGGAGCGTAGCGACGAGACGAAGGGCGAGCCGAAGCGTCAGCCGCCGATGCCCTTCCACGACGAGGTGCCGTCGGACTCGTGCTGGCGCTTCCACACCGGAAGGTCGCGCTTGATCGCCTCGATGATCTCGCGGCATACGGCGAAGGCCTCGGCCCGGTGCGCGGATGCCACCGCGATCACGACGGCGGCGTCCCCCACGGCCAGCTGACCGATGCGGTGGCTGACCGCGACGAGTGCGCCGGCCCCACCCTCGGCCTCCGCGGCGATCCGCCGCAGGGTGACGGTGGCGTCGGGGTGGGCGCTGTACTCGAGTCCGATCACCGGGGTGTCGGCATCCGGGTCGTTGTCGCGCACGCGCCCGACGAAGGTCGTCACCGCGCCGAGCCGCGGGTCGTCAACCGCGGCGAGGTGCGCGTCGAGGTCGAGCGGGTGCTCGACGATCGCGGCGATGCGGACGTCGTTCATCCGTGGTCCCCGCCGGCGAGCTGGTCGACGATGTGCGCGGCGACCGTGAGCACGATCGGGATGCCGGACGAGACGGCGTTCGTGGAGCCGGGCAGGTTCACCACGAGCGCGCCGAACGGGTCGACGACGCCGGCGAGGCCCCGCGACAGCACCGACTTCGGGGTGTCGGCGAGACCATGACGACGCAGCTCCTCGGCGAGCCCGGGAAGCTCGCGCGTGATCACCGGACGGGTGCCCTCGGGCGTCTCATCGCGCGGAGCGATCCCCGTGCCGCCGGTCGTGACGATCAGCTTCGCACCGCGGGCCAGCGCGCGACGCAGAGCGTCGGAGACGGAGGCGGCGCCATCGGCGACGATCTCGGCATCCGGGCAGTGCCATCCCGCTTCGCGGAGCAGCCCGACGGCGATGGGGCCGCCGCGATCCTCGCGCTCTCCCGCGAACGATCGGTCGGACACGGTGATCACACAGGCGGAGGGGGAGGTCATGCGTCCACCCTAGGACGCGCCGGGGCCACCCGCACCGATCAGTTGACCCGCACGAGCGAGCGCTGCCAGCCCGATGAGCCGTTCGGCGCGATCGGCGCGCGCTCCTCGATCTGCGTGTCGCCGTTCTTGTTGATCGCCCGCACCGCCACGTAGTGGGTGCCCGGGGTCGCATCCCATTCCATGAACCACTGCACCCAGGTGTCGTCGTTGATGGCCTTCGACAGCGTCACCGGGGTCCATTCGCCGTTGTCGATGCTGACCTCGACCCGGTCGATGCCCACCGACTGCGCCCAGGCGACCCCGGCGATCGGAATGCGTCCGGCCTCGACCGCCTCACCGAGCTTCGGGGTGTCGACGCGCGACGAGAACTTGATCGGCGCCTCGGCGCTGTACCCGCGCGGGGTCCAGTAGGCCTCGTCGTCGGCGAAGGTGGTGACCTTGAGCTCGGTGAGCCACTTCGTCGCCGAGACGTAGCCGTAGAGACCCGGCACGACCATGCGCACCGGGAACCCGTGCTCGAGCGGCAACGGCTCGCCGTTCATCGCCACCGCGAGGATCGCGTCCAGGTTGTCGTCGGTCAGCGACGCCAACGGCGTGCTGGCGGTGTAGCCGTCGACGCTGCGCGAGAGCACCATGTCGGCACCGGACTTCACGCCGGCCTTCGCGAGCACGTCGCGGATCGGCACGCCGAGCCACTTCGCGTTACCGACGAGTTCGCCGCCGACCTCGTTCGACACGCAGGTCAGGGTGATGACGTACTCGTCGAGACCCATGTCGAGCAGATCCTGGAAGCTCATCTCGACCCGCTCATCGACCATGCCGTCGATCACGAGGCGCCAGGTGTCGGGGTCGATCGTCGGAACGGTGAGCGCCGTGTCGACTCGGTAGAAGTCCTCGTTCGGGGTGAAGAGCGGGCTGATCCCCGGCACGTCCAGCTCGGCGCCGTCGGGGATGGTGACGGTGCTGTTGGGGGTGGGGAGCTTCAACGCCTTGCGGATGCTCTCCACCGACGAGACCGTCATACTCACCGCGCGCGACGCCACCCCGACGACGACGGCCGAGATACCGGCGATCGCGGCGAGGCCGAAGAACCCGCGACGACTGACGCCGACCTTCGTGTCGGCGGGGGTGAGGTCGGTGGGAGACGGCTTGGTGATCGGGGGCGTCGAGGGGTCGACGGCGGGCTTCTTCGCCGCGGCCGGGGCCAGGGCGGCCTCGCGCCAGCGGCGCAGGCGGCGGGTCAGCAGGACGAGGATGACGGCGCCCGCGACCGTGCCGAGCACGGGAGGCAGGAAGGCCAGGGGCGTCACCCCGGCGCGCGTCACGATCGCCGCGGTCGACAGCACTCCGGCGATGCCGAGTGCGATCACGCCGAGCGGGGCGCGCACGAGCTGCAGGATGCCGGCGATCGCCGAGGCGATGACCACCGCCAGTCCGAGACCGGCGAGCAGGGCGACCTTGTCGTACTCGCCGAAGGTCGCGATCGCGAACTCCTTGAACGGCTGCGGCACGATGTCGATGACGAACCCGCCGACGGCCAGCACCGGGCTCGCCGCGCGGGCGACGAGCAGGGCGAACAGCTCGGCGACGGCGAGGAACACCGCGCCGCTGATCAGGCCGGCCAGCGCCGCCCACACGATGAACCGCTTTCCACTACGCCGATCGGCCATGATGCCCTCCTCGTCCACCGGTGACGGTGCTCGCCGGTTCTTCGGAGCGGACGACCGATCGGATGGCGCCGAGGCTACACCTCGACGATGCGCGGCGGGGGAGGCGGGGCGAGCTGGCGTTTCGGCACCCCGTGCGCCTCGCGGTGCAGCCGCTCCATGCGGGTGTCGAGTTCGGCGGCGGCCTCGGCCGCATCGCTCAGGCTGTCGACGAGATGCGAGGGCACCTGGTTCGAGAACTTGTAGTAGATCTTGTGCTCGAGGCTGGCCCAGAAGTCCATCGCGATCGTGCGGAACTGCACCTCCACCGGCACCGACAGCGCACCGGTCGAGAGGAACACCGGCACCTCGATGATCGCGTGCAGGCTCTTGTAGCCGTTGGGCTTGGGGGTGGCGATGTAGTCCTTCACGACCCGCACGGTGATGTCGTCCTGCGCGGTGAGCAGATCGAACAGCCGGTAAACGTCGGCGACGAAGCTGCACGTAACGCGGACGCCCGCGATGTCGGTGATCTCGGAGCGGATGAGCTCGAAGTCGGGCTCGTCGATGCCCTTGCGCGCGAGCTTCTCGACGATGCTGTCGGGAGACTTCAGCCGGCTCTTGACGTGCTCGATCGGGTTGTACGCGTGGTCGTGGGTGAACTCGTCGCGCAGGATCGAGATCTTCGTCTCGACCTCGCGCATGCCGAACTCGTACTCGCGCAGGAACCGCTGGAACTGGTCCCGCAGGGCCTTGGTCTCCTGGATCGAGATCTCATCGACAGGGAGGGTGGTCATGATGTCGACGTTATCCACCCGTGATCGGAAACGGCTGTGCATCCGTCCATCCGCCGCGTGAGGATTTCGTGAGGGCGCCCGCTCGGGCCGTAGGGATTCCGTGAGGATGCCGTCAGGATGCCGTTCGGCAGGAGTAGTGTCGCCGGACGTGTCGGAAGAATTCAGAGAGGGCGGCGATGGGCCGGCGGTCAAGCGCATCCTCATCGGCGAACCCCTGACGAGCGCCCAGGTCGACGACCAGTTGCTGCCGAAGCGCATGGCCCTGCCGATCTTCGCGTCGGATGCCCTCAGCTCGGTCGCCTACGCCCCGCAGGAACTCGTGATGATCCTGCTGATCGGCGGGCTCACGTTCCTCTCCTTCACCCCGCTCGTCGCGGTGGCGGTCGTGGTGCTGCTGATCGTGGTCGTGCTCAGTTACCGCCAGCTCATCAAGGCGTATCCCTCGGGCGGCGGCGACTACGAGGTCGCCTCGAAGAATCTGGGCGAGATCCCCGGCGTGATCGTGGCGGCCGCCCTGCTCGTCGACTACGTGCTGACGGTCGCGGTGTCGGTCGCCTCCGGTGTCGACAACATCATCTCGGCGCTGCCCGGCCTAGACCCGTTCCGCGTGGAGCTGGCGGTCGGGTTCGTGATCCTCATCATCATCGTGAACCTGCGCGGGGTGCGCGAGGCATCCCTCGTGTTCGCGATCCCCACCTACGTCTTCATCGGCTCGGTCGGGTTGATGATCGTGACCGGACTGGTGCGCACGTTCCTCGGCGATGCGCCGGTCGCCTCCAGTGCCGACTTCTCGGTGCAGGCCGAGAACCTCAGCCAGGCCGCGGTCATCCTGCTGATCCTGCGCGCCTTCTCGAGCGGATGCTCCGCCCTCACCGGCGTCGAGGCCGTGTCGAACGGAGTGCCCGCCTTCCGCGCGCCGAAGGTGCGCAACGCGCAGTCCACCCTGGTGCTCATGGGCACGATCGCGATCTGCCTGTTCTCCGGCCTCACCGCCCTCGCGCTCATCACCGGCGTGCACTACGCCGAGAACCCCTGCGATCTCATCGGCTTCGACTGCACGAACCCTCAACCCAGCCTCATGGCGCAGATCGCGTCCGCGACGTTCGGCGGTGGAAGCATCCTGTTCTTCGTCGTGCAGGCCGCCACCGCGTGCGTGCTGCTGCTCGCGGCCAACACCGCGTTCAACGGATTCCCGCTGCTGGGGGCCGTGCTCGCCCGCGACGGCTACGCCCCGAAGTCGCTCAACACCCGCGGCGACCGCCTGGTGTTCTCGAACGGCATGATCCTGCTGGGCATCGCCGCGATCGTCGTGCTCGTGGTGTTCCAGGCGAAGCTGACGACGCTGATCCAGCTGTACATCATCGGCGTGTTCGTGTCGTTCTCGCTCGGCCAGATCGGCATGGTGCGGCACTGGCGGCGCGTGCTGCGCGGGCAGGGTGCGGCGTCTCACGACGGGGGCGCGGCATCCGATCGCCGATCCGCCCGCGTGGGCCTGGTCATCAACTCCGCCGGCGCGACGCTCACCGTGCTGGTGCTCCTGATCGTCACGATCACGAAGTTCACGCACGGCGCCTACCTGGTGTTCTTCGCCATCCCGATCCTCGCGTTCCTCATGCTCGGCGTGAAGCGGTACTACCGCGACGTCGACCACGAGATCGCGATCGACGACACGACGCGGTTCGGGGCATCCGGCGACGTCGCCATCGTGCTCGTCAACCACCTGCAGAAGCCGGTCATGAAGGCCATCGACTACGCGATCGCCGCGAAGCACGACAAGACCCTGGCCGTGCACGTGGCCGTCTCGGCGGATGCCGCCGCCGCCGTGCAGAAGGACTGGAAGGACCACCTCGTGCCGATCCCGCTGGTGATCGTCGAGTCGCCGTACCGGTCGTTCGCGCAGCCGGTCACGCAGTTCATCACCCAGTACCGCGAGAAGCACGGCTCGTCGGTGGTGACCGTCTACCTGCCGCAGTACATCGTCGGGCACTGGTGGGAATCGTTCCTGCACAACCGCCGCGCCCGCCGTCTCGCGAACCAGCTCATGCTGGTGCACGGCGTCTCGATCACGCTCGTGCCGTGGCTGCTCGACTCGTCGGAGCTCATCTACGGCCGCCGCTCCCGCCCCCTTCCCGGGCAGGAGCGAGCCGGCCGCCCGGTCGCCCCGGTGGTCGTCTCGGGTCGCCGTGCCCACCGGCCGGAGGGGCCGCCGCAGGAGTAGCGCCTCGCGTCGGCGGGCCGGCCGCTATCGTGAGTGCATGACCCGTCGTCGGCGCCGCATCCGCAAACGCCCGTATCGCACACCCGGTCTGTGGCTGATCTGGATCGGAAGCCTGCTCATCCTGGCGTCCATCCCGCAGTTCTTCTTCGGCATCCCGGTATCGGACGGTTTCGCGCCCGCCGGGCTGAGCCTCGGGCCACTGACCCTCATCGCCGGCGTCATCCTCTACTTCTCCCAGCGGCCCGGTCGCGGCGATGGAACCTTCGACGACAGCGCGACCTTCCGGTGGACCGACATCTCGCAGCCATGAGCGCCGCCGATTCGGACATCACCGACGGTCGGGGCCAGGCACTGGGCGCCATCGCCCGCAACAGCGCCGACCACCCGATCGAAGCCTTCATCGATCGCGAGGTGGTGTCGTGGCATCCGCCCTATGCGCGGAAGGTCGCGGCTCTACGCGCCGCGATGGAACCCGAGGCACGCGCGCGATGGGAGTCCACCGTGGCCGAGAAGATCCGGTCGAATCCCGGGGCGCGCGACGAGCTCGCCCCGTCACCCTGGCGGAACTCCCTGCGCGTGATCGGCGTCGTCGCGGCGGCGGCGACCCCGGCGGGCATCCTGGCAGGGCTCGGGCTGGGCCGCGGCAGCACCGTGCTCGATCCGGCGACAGGCGCCGTGGTGATCGCCGTGGCCGGAACCATCGCCGTCGGCGCACTCGGCGGCTCTCTGGTCCGCCCCGCCCGGATGGGTATACCGAGTCGATTCGCGGCCGGAGCACTCTGGATCGCGACGGTCGGCACCCTCGGCTCCGTCGTCGCACTGCAGTTGCGCCGCAGCCAGTGGGCGGACGACACCTTCGCCTGGTGGTGCGTCGCGGTCGCCGCAGGAGTCCTCGCCCTTGCCCTCGCGGTGGGCGTCTCGCGAAGGCGCACGGCTGCCGGCGATCGCTTCACCGACCGAGACGCGGATCACCTCCGCCGTGGCGTCCTGCAGTCCGTCCTCGACGAAACGGAAGGCGCGATCGTCGATGCGTGGGGGAGGGTAGACGCGGCTACCCGCGCCTCGATCGAACGCGAGCGCGATACCGCACTGGACTCCGTGCTCGAGCGCGACCCGAGCGCGATCGACGCGGCGTGGATGCGAGCGGTGCCCCCGGGCATCCGCGGACTCCCCCACGCGGTCGACGAGATCCACAGCTCGATGCACCTCGGGGCAGCACAGCTCGCTGATCGTGAAGCCGGCGGACGATACGGGCATTTTGTCACCATGGCGCGCCGCGAGCACTGACGGTTTCAGGCGACGAGGAGCAGCGCCAGCACCGCGACCGCGACGGTCGGGATCGCGGCGATCGCGCCCCACATCATGAACCGGCCCCACCGGATCTCGACACCGAGAGCGGTGATCCGGTTGTGCCACAGCAGGGTCGCGAGCGATGCCCACGGCGTGATGAGCGGACCGAGGTTCACCCCGATCAGCAGCGCCATGAGAGCCACGGGATCGCCCGCCGCCGGCTCGAGTACGAGGTACGCCGGCAGGTTGTTGATCGCGTTGGCGCTGGCGGCACCGAGAGCGGCGAGACGGAAGAGGTCGCCCGGGGCGTCGCCGGCGATCGGGGACGTCAGGAAGTCCAGGATGCCGCGTGCGTGGAGCGTCTCGACGATCACGAACAGGGCCCCCGCGAGCGCGAGCGCCTGCCACGGCACGAGACCGAGCCGCAGCGCGCGGCGCCGGCGCACGGCGAACAGCACGATCAGGGCGAGAGCGGCGACGGATGCCGGGATCCACACGTCGTGCGTGAGGGCGAGCAGCGGCATGAGCACGACCAGGATGCCGGTGGCCGACCAGAAGAGCACGGGATCGGCCGAGCGGCGCGGCGGCGGCACCTCGTAGGCGGAGAACAGAGTGCGCCGATGCACGAGGGTGAGGATCGCCACCGGGATCAGGATGCCGACGAGCGTGGGCGCCCAGCTCAGCGCGAAGAACGTCCCGGGACCGCCCATCTGCGACGCTGCGAGCAGGTTGGTGAGGTTCGACACCGGCAGAGCCAGCGATGCGGTGTTCGCGAGCCACACGGTCGCCAGCGCGAAGGGGATCGGCGGCACCCCGATGCTCTGCGCCAGCACCACCACCACGGGCGTGACGATCACGGCGGTCGTGTCGAGCGAGAGGAAGACCGTGCTCACCACGGCGAGGGCGATCACGAGCCCCCAGAGCAGCAGCACGCGGCCGCGGCCCCAGCGCGCGAGGCGCTGCGCGACCACGTCGAACACGGCGGCGTCGCGGGCGAGCTCGGCGACGATCGTGATCGCCACCACGAACCCGAGAACGGGGGCGATGCGCGCGCCGAGCGCCCCCGCATCCGCCCTCGGCAGGATGCCGGTGAGCACGCACACGACGGCGACCACGACGAGCCCGATGACGACCCACGTGCCGGTAGCCACCCGGCCGGCGATGTTTCCCACCTCGTGAGCATAGGCCCGTTCGCCTCGGCCGAATGCGGCGGGGCGAGACCGGGCTCTCCTCGACGCAGGCCGGTCAGGCGACGGGGACGGGCGAGGTCGCGAACCCGAAGAGGTCCTTCGGGT